>CAZIVV010000278.1:0-37762 GCA_964542775.1 uncultured Desulfomonile sp. | reverse complement strand
CCATAAATCATTTCTCTTTAATTTTTTTCTGTTAATCGTTTAATTATATCCAAATGAGGAATTTTTAAAAGATGTCTTTCCTTGAAAACGTCAATTATTGACAAGTTCGTTGAGTTGGCACGACAGTATTAGCAAATTTTAAAATCTGTGTGGTATAGTCAAATCATGTTTGAGATACAAAAACAAAAAGAAGGCATTGGCGGGTCTTTTGTCAGGCTCGTAAAACTTAGTTCTGATGATTACACGGTCATTGTGCGATCGCCCGATGATGGGCGTTTGCTCAACAGATATATGGGGCCAGATCTGTCAAAGGCGGAAGAAGTATTCAACTCGGAAATAGATAAACTTCATCAAACCGACCATTGATGGATTCGTCGATGATGGCCCGAGGGAAGTTTTACGTGCTCGATAATCTGTATTTATAAAGTTAATCTATCTTACTGAACGAAAGGTTTTTTCATGGCCAAACTTCGTCTCCAGAATGAGTGGAAGATGTGGGCCGGTCTGGTTTTGTTACTCCTGTTAATAGTGGGATACCTGTATTATGCGACCAGGCCTCCTACAGAGGGAGATGAACCACTGTGGCGAGTCACTGCTGTATTGGATGATTCCACGATCAAGGTCAGGGGATCTGGCCAAATGATGGAGGTCAGTCTAGCCGGTCTTCGCGTGCCACAGTCTCAGCAGGAATCGGCAAAAGACTTCCTTAACAAGACATTGATGGATCAATGGGTTCGCGTGAAGGTTCTTGGCCAGGAAGCTGGCAAGCCCGGAAAGGCTTTTGTATTCATTTCTGGAGAGGATGTTAATGCCAGGATGATACGACTCGGTTTGGCAAAAATAAACAGGGACGAGAAAAATTTTGACGTTAGACCCTACATGGAACTCGAACAGGAAGCAGAAATGTCCAAAAGGGGACTGTGGAACAAATGAAACCCGGGAGCGCTGAGTGATGAAGGTCCTATTGATTGGATCTGGAGGCAGGGAGCATTCGATTGCATGGAAAATAGCCCAGTCTGAACTGGTTGACGAGGTGATTGCGGCTCCTGGCAATGTTGGAATATCCAAGGAAACTAAATGCAGATCGGTGGGTGTATCATCAGATGACATACCCGGATTACTGGATCTGGCCATAAAAGAAAAGATTGATTTGACAGTGGTTGGACCGGAAGCGCCTCTTTGCGCAGGGCTAACAGACACTTTTGCTTCCAGGGGACTAAAGGTTTTTGGTCCTTCGTTCAAAGCCGCAAGACTTGAGGGAAGCAAAGTCTTCGCAAAGTCCCTGATGCAAAAATACAACATCCCTACTGCCGGCTTTCAGGCATTTGAAAACTTTGAGGAAGCTAAAGCCGCTCTGTCAGATTGTCCTTTTGCCACTGTAATCAAAGCGGACGGTCTGGCGGCAGGAAAAGGGGTGTTTGTTTGTGAAGATCACGCTGAAGCCCTTGAAGCCCTTGATACAATAATGAACAGAAAGGTCTTTGGAGCTGCAGGAAGCCATGTGATAATTGAGGAGCGCCTTGTCGGAGAGGAAGCGTCTTTCATAGCATTCACTGATGGAAAATGTGTTGTTCCTCTGGCAGGCTCACAGGACCACAAGGCCATAAATGACGGAGACAGGGGACCAAACACCGGTGGCATGGGGGCATATTCACCGGCTCCGGTTATTACTCCGGAGCTTCATGACAAAATCATGAATGAAATCATGATACCAACCGTCAAAGGCCTTGAATTGGAAGGGGCGCTGTTTGTTGGATTCCTCTACGCGGGCCTCATGATCAACGGCGAAGAAGTAAAGGTTCTGGAATATAATGTCAGGCTCGGAGATCCCGAAGCGCAACCTCTTCTATACAGGATGAAATCAGATCCGGTTCCCCTCATGATAGCGGCGGTTGAAGGGCGTCTGAGCGGAATGACTATCGACTGGATGGAGGAAGACTCAGTTTGCGTCGTGATGTCATCAAGGGGTTATCCCGGGACCTATGAAAAAGGAATGGAGATATCCGGCATAGGAGAGGCCGAGAAGATTTCAGATGTCAAGGTATTTATTGCCGGAGCCAAAGATCAGGATGGACATCTGGTCACATCAGGCGGACGTGTACTGGGGGTGACGGCGCGCGCCAAAGGCATTGCGTCAGCCATAGAAAAGGCTTACAGGGCGGTTGATCTGATTAGTTGGGAAGGGGCGCATTTCAGGACAGATATTGGCGGGAAGGCCTTATCAAGGCTTTAAGCCAATTGCGGTTCTCTTGTAGCCCGTCAAATAAAACTGGGCATGTTTTAATTGCGTTTTATGGACGTTCCTGAACGGGTCGAATCATCCAGTCTTCAGGAACGCATTATCACTGCTATTGTGAAACGACCACTTCAGGAGCGGTCTGGTAAGAGGGGGAGGCGCAATACTATGCGGAAAAGCAAGGTTACTGGAAGGGCGCCAACGGATGGATTACCGTCGATAAGAGGCCTGGCTTCTTATTTACCCATTGCGGTTGTATCCGTTCGAAGTTACGTGATTGAGTGGCACAATCAGGCATTTGGACATCTTTTTGACCCCGACTCGCAAACTGACTGGGAGGGGAGAGAACTGGATGCACTGACTGGTAGCGCAAGTGACAAAAAAACTTTTTACGATTTACTGATGGATTCCCACACCTCCAGAAAAGCAATATCAGCCATCATGAGGTGTCATGACACAAGTGGCAGATGTTTCCTGGCCCAGTTCACATCATGGAATGAGTATCAATCCGGAGACGACAATGAAACGTTCCTGCTAGTTCAGGAAATTCCCGAGCATAGTTTACAGCAATTTTTGAGCAAGAGAGCTGAATTCGTCAAGACCATGAATGAGGAAGAAGGCTCGGAGGGAACCATGTTGATAATAGGTTCCAGAATCATTCATGCCAGTGACCGATTGCATAACATGCTTGGATATCCTTTGGGATCATTGGCAGGTTGCGCTCATTGGAAAATATATCACACTGATTTTCACGAAGAGTTAAGGCAACGGGTCAAAGAGGGCCTCTGCAGCGACCAGAATCTTTTTGTCTATGAAATGATGCTCCAGAAGATGGACGCAACACCGATCTCAGCTATTGGGCTTGCGAAAAAAGTGGTCCTGGATGGCCAGATAGGACTCAGTGTCAGCATACGTGATATTTCAGACATCAAACCACTACCATCCGGAAAATTGTTGGCCAATAGATCTGCGGGTTCCGGAGAGTTTGTCACAAGCCTGGCAAAAGAATTCACCGAAGCTCTACTGACCATAACCGGATGCGCTCGCCGAATGTATCACGAACTGAATCCCGCTCAATCACAGTTAAGCGATCTTCAGAACATTTTGGTGGCGTCTGAACAAATCAGGGACCTGATAGCACGGACAATAGCGATTCCAGAAACTGATCAGTCAGGCTTGGAGATTACCCGGTTATCATCCATTGTCGACCATGTGACGAACTACCTGAAGAGCGCTTTACCTTTTGACATAAGGATATCGAGGAAAATTGAAACTGACATCGATGCGCTGGTTCTTTTTGAAGAATCAGCTCGACATCAAATTGAGTTCAACTTGCCTGAGTTTGTTTCTAACATCAGCAAATTGGGAGTTCCCCTAACAATTCGGATTAGCGATCTGTCAATCCATGAAATTCAAATACCAGGGGCAAAGAGTCACGGCCTAGCCAGGTATGTTCTTCTTGAAATATCTCCTTCGACAAAAAATTGTGAATGCCCCGGTCCAACTGAAGAATCAGGAAACTTTTACAATTTCAGGACTTCAATTGAGTCAACGAGGAGCGCGCCCACAATCAGAGAATCTCCTCAGATTCACGGGCCAGTTGCAGCGAGGCAATTTAAAAACTTGCCGTATTTTTCCATGACCTTTGCTATTGGAAGTTTTCTTTCAAACCGTGCCAGTTCCAGAGAAAAGGCAAGACTTAGAGGATCTGAAAGAATACTGCTGGTAGACGATGACGTCTCCGTAGTCGATACCATTACCCAGATGCTGGAACCGCTTGGATACAGGATTACTGGAGCCTACGGGAGTATGGAAGCCTTGAGTATCTTCAGGAATGCTCCTTACTCGTTTGATATGGTTTTGACGGACCTTGTGATGCCCGAAATGACGGGCTTGTTCCTGGCCAGAGAAATGATTAAAATAAGGCCTGGTTTTCCAATAATTATTTTGACCGGTTTTGTTTCCAAAATTTCCATGACAGAGGCCAAATCGATGGGTATAAGCATGGTTCTGACAAAACCTTTTACCTTATTCCAGTTGGCATCCGCGGTTCGGGGCGCGCTAGAATCAAGGATCCCATCAATATAATTGAATGAAGTGGTATACGCTGCGTCTAATTGATTGACACGTCAATCGAAACATGTTAACCCTCTCTAATGCTTCGAAATGATACTTTAACAGAGTCACGCAAAGACAAAGAGGCTGTGATACTGGAATCGGCCTGCAGGGTAATTCGCGAGAGAGGATTTCATCAGGCGCGCATCACAGACATAGCCCAGACGGCCGGTATCTCGTACGGGCTGGTGTATCACTATTTCAAGAGCAAGGCCGATCTCTTTGACGCCATTCTGAAGGAGTGGTGGACAGATCTTTTTGCGTTGATGGAAGAATGGGAGAATCAGAAACTGGAGGTGGAGGACCAACTCGGCGCTCTGGTAATTTATTTTCTGGAACAGTACCAAAAGCGTCCTGACCTGGTTCACATCTTTATTACAGAGATATCGAGATCGTCCTCCAACCTTACACCCTCCAGGCTTCACTGGTTCAAGGTATTTCTTTCCCGCATCGAGGGATTGATGTCGCGGGCGCAACATCAGAAGCTTTTGAGGGTGGATATAAAACCCAGGTATTTGACATATATTTTTTTGGGAGCCATAGAGAGTTTTATTTCCGCTATGGTGCTTGAGAATCAACCGCTGAAGAGCCGGGCTCAAAAACAGCGTATAGCTACAGGCTTACTACAGGTTTTTTTGAATGGCGCCAGACCTTTCAAGTCTGGAGTCAATTAGAATCAGGAGATAACTATGACCCTTACGTCAGTACAAGAAGTTTTTGAAAAAATGCCGCAGGTTTTTAATGCAGATGCAGCCACAGGACTGGATCTCGTGTTTCAGTTTCACATCACTGGAGACCAGGGTGGTGATTGGAATGTAGCAGTGAAAGACGGCGCCTGCAAAGTGGAAACGGGAGTTCACGCCAGCCCGTCGGTATCACTTACCATGGCCGATAAGGATTGGTTGTCCATGTGCAATGGAACTCTCAACGGCATGACAGCTTTTATGACTGGAAAACTCAGGGCCTCGGGTGACATCATGTCAGCTCAGAGGATTCAGACTCTTTTCCCGCTCTAGGAATACCTCTGATTGTGAGCCTTGGGGGCGCGCAAACGCGCCCCCGGGCTGCACAAAATCATATCAGGCCTTCGACACAGCTGCTTCCTCGAATGTAGACACCTCTGTCAGAATCCTCGAAGAAGCTTCTATAAGGGACATTGCCAGAGCAGCCCCGGTTCCCTCTCCCAATCTCATTTCAAGGTCCAGTAAAGGTTTCTTCCCCAACTTGGCCAAAGCGGCTTGGTGCCCCACCTCCACACTCTTGTGAGCCGCTATCATGTATTCGGCGCTTAGTGGACAGATCGACTGAGCCAAAAGAGCTCCTGCAGTAGTTATGAATCCATCGATGATGACTGCCTTGCCCATAGAGGCGGCCGCCAGAATCAGCCCTGCAATGGCGCCGATTTCATAACCGCCGACCTTTGCAAGAACATCAATGGGATCAGATGGGTTGGGTTTGTTCAGATTCAGGGCCTTTTCTATCACTGATATTTTGTGATCAAACTGACCATCATCAATACCGGTTCCGCGGCCCGTGACCGCGTCTACAGGAAGCCCTGTCATCAATGAAACTATGGCGCTACTAGGCGTAGTGTTTCCGATACCCATTTCACCGGTCCCGAATATGTCGTATCGAACTCCGAGCTTCAGGGCTATTTCAATGCCGGCCTCTATTGAGGCTACTGCCTGTTCAGGGCTCATCGCGGGTCCTTCGAGCATATTTGCTGTCCCTTGGCCAATACTTCTGGAAATTATTTTCTCCTGTTTTTCCAGATCACTCAAATCTCCGGCTACACCCATGTCCACGATGACGACGTCTGTTTTCGTCGCGCGCGCCAGGGCATTCACCCCCGCGCCCCCACTCACAAAATTTCGAACCATCTGACAAGTCACTTCAGGAGGATACTTACTCACGCCTGTAACCGCCACTCCGTGATCTGCGGCTACAGTCACTATCACGCGTGAGCTGATTTGAGGTTTTACAGTCCTGTAAATTCCTGCCAGATCGAGCGCAAGGTCCATTAGACGACCTAACGCCCAATGGGGCATCGTCAACTGATCTAGCCTGTTTTGAGATAAACGGCGAGTGTTTTGGTCCTGCGGCCGAATTTTTTGAACCGTTTCCTGAATTAATTTCATAGAGTAACGCCTTTCTTCAATCTTAAAGGAATCCCGCAGGAAACCATGAAAACCTCTTCAGATGCCTCCGCGAGCATCTGGTTGCATCTCCCGAGCAAATCGAGAAACATTCGTGTCTCAGGATTGTCAGGGACAACGCCCAGACCTATTTCATTGCTAACGAACAATACGTCAGCGTCTATCTCCCGACAACTGTCCAGAACTTGAGAGGTTTGTTTTATGAGCTCGGCCTCCGAAAAAGATTCCCGGCGTTCATTGGACTGAAATATAAGATTGTTGACCCAAAGGGTTACACAGTCAATCAGGAACAACCTGAACTGACTGTTCTCCCTGAGAATCTGGGCCAGTCTGGTTTGTTCTTCAACGGTCGACCAGATTGATCCGTCACGTTCCTGCTGATGTTTGATTATTCGCTCGTCCATTTCCTTGTCTATGGATGGACACGTCGCGATGAATGCGTGTGGTCCCTGGAAAGATTGCCCAAACTTAAGAGCAAAATCACTTTTTCCACTCCGCCGTCCGCCTATTATAAGAAATATTTTTCCCATCGTTGATGATTATCCTCAAGCGTCCTTAATAAAAAAGGGGGAATTGTTCTTATATCAGATTTCCCCTCAGACCCAACCCCAAGCCTGAACATTCTGAGTGAGAACCGATCTCTAAGAATAGCCCGCCTGCTGAAACTTTTGGGTTCCATGCCAAAAAATAGATAATCTGAATGGCATGGTGCGTTTTTGGATTGCATTTTCAGACCATTTTGCTGAACTGCCCATGATTTCAAGTTTTTTCTTGATGTTAGAAGTTGATTTAGCAGTCATCTGATGCTAGTTTAACATGAATCAAAACCAAAAAGACCGGAGTCGTGATGAATCTTAGCGAGATTATAGACAAGGCCGCTAGCAATTGGCCTGACAACCCTGCCCTGGCGTTTGAGGATCAGACCATTTCGTATGGCAGCCTACTTAGTTCTATCAACAGACTTTCAAATGCATTTGTAAAAGCAGGACTGCAAAGAGGGGATAGAGTACTGACTCTGATGGGAAACCGGCCGGAGTTTGTAATCTGTTATTATGCGGCAATCCGGATGGGGGCAATAACAGTCACGCTGAATCCGCTTTCGACGGCCTATGAACTCAGCCATTACATGGCCGAATGCAAACCGTCGGCGGTCGTTTGCGGGCCTGAGCAGTTGCCTAAACTCAACAGCATAAAGGACCTCTCGAGCTATATCAAACTTGTAATAACGACTACTCCCTCTGAGGGGGCCGTGTCTTTTGGTGAGATACAGACGGATTTCTCTGACAAATTCACATCAGTGAACATGGACAAAAATGATCCTGCGGTGATCATTTTCACGGCCGGACTCCTTGGAAAGGCCTTGGGCGCCACTTTAAGTCATCATAACCTGGACACGAACTCCGACCTTCTCGGAGATATAGCGCAGGTTGGCCCTGAAACGAGAGGATTGGCGCTTATACCACTGTTTCACGCGTTTGGAGCTTCAACCAACCTTTTGGGAACGCAAAAGGTTGGTGGAAGTGTTTATCTCGTTGAGAAGGTAGACTTTCCTAAACTGATTCCATGGCTAAAGAAAGCACAGATAAGCTGGTGCGGACTCGTGCCGATGGTCTACTATGGATTGCTCTACCATCCGTCGTGCAAGGACCTTGACCTGAGCTCAATGAAGATAGCCATCAGCGGAGGGGCGCATCTTTCTTACGAGATCTATGAAAAATTCACTGCCCGTTACGGAATAGACGTTTATCACGGATATGGCCTGACCGAGGCATCTCCCGTTGTTTCATGGAATAGCATCAAGATACCCAATAAACCGCGAACAGTCGGCAAACCCATACCCAAAGTCACAGTAGAGATACACGACGATCAGGGTAACCCCCTGCCAACCGGAGTGGAAGGTGAGGTTACTGTTCAGGGACCCAACGTCATGCTCGGTTATTATGGCAAACCACAAGAAACAGCAACGGTAATAAGAAACAACTGGCTTTATACCGGAGACATTGGAAAACTGGATGAAGATGGATATCTTACGTTAACCGGGCTGAAGAAAGATCTCATAATAACAGCGGGGTTCAACGTTTACTGCCAGGAAGTCGAAGAGATTCTCATTAGACATCAACATGTTGCTGATGTCGCTCTGGTCGGTATCGATGACCTCATGAGAGGACAGGTTATTGAGGCGGTTGTGGTTCCCGAGCCGGGTTCAAACCCGGATGACCGGGAGATAATAAGATTCTGCAAAGAGTATCTGTCTCGTTACAAGTGCCCCAGAAAGGTGATTTTTGTTCAGGAAATCATCAGGGATGCCAATGGAAAAGCTTCAGGATGGCGCTAGGAACAACATGAATGACTATTCCATAATACTTGCTGCAGACCTGCCATCCGTGAATCAGATCAGCTCATTGGTCAAACAGGTGGCCCCCGTGATTGATGGACTCAAGATCGGCGTCCCGACTTTGCTGGAATCCGGTGTCGATGTAATGAAAAGGTTTTCCGACATGATTGGCGACAAACCCCTGCTTGTTGACCTCAAAGTGGCAGACATCGGTTTCAATTCGAACGGTAAATGGAAAGGCACCAATTCCAAAATCATATCCAGGTTAAAGAACACAGGAACAACACATGTGACGGTCCATGGCTTCCCGGGTCCGATGTCAATTGCAGAGGCTGTTGAACGTGCCCACGAAGTTGATATTGAGGTTTTGCTACTTCCTGCGATGAGTCACCCTGGCGCCGAATTATTCTTTTCACTTGAATTCAACGATTCAATTTTGAAAAGAGTTTCGGGTTCAGAGATTTTCACGAACAAAACTGATCTTTCAGCTGCGACAGACGTTACTCAGGCAATCTTGATGCTTGGAGAAGCCATCAATGTTGATGGCTACATAGGTCCCGCTACCAAACCCGAGGATCTGGAGAAGTACCGGAAGGTGAGTTCAAAACAGATTTGGTGTCCGGGGTTCGGAAGGCAGGACCGTCTGGGAAGAAATATTGCGCAACAGCTTCATGCTTGGGCCGGTATCGTAGGTCCAAGCTCAGCGGCAATTGTGGGATCATTGATATTTGAATCAGAATCTCCATTACAGGAAGCGACAAATCTCATCAGGACGCGTGACGAGGTTGTAAGCTCATATTCTGACTGTTAATCTTTCTGTATGATTTCCGGGGGGTCTTCCTGAGGATGTAGCCCCCTGATCAGGCGCGCCAGCGCCGAAGGATTCAGGGTCGTGACTCGGAGCTGGCCGCACAGCCATTTCATATTCTGCAATTCCTCGACTTTCCAGGCTGGTCACTTATGATGGATCTACCCAACGGGCAAACGGGAGAAGGCCACAATGATTACAAATGATGATCCCTTCAACACTCCAAAAGAGCCGCTTGCAGGTCATGACAAATGGTTATTCCGGGAACAGCGGACATCTGGGGAGGAGCGAATTGATGTGTCGACCTCTCATGTTGACGGAATCAAAAGCTCAACCGAACTAGTATCTATCATTGAGGAGCTTTTTAGAACTCAATATCTGGCGGTCCTCTCTACTCAGAAGGATGGAGCGCCGTACGGTAATCTGGTCGCCTTTGCCAGCGCTGACAATCTGACCAGACTTATATTCGTAACTCCCCGGGCTACGAGAAAATTTTCCAACATGCTTGCCGAGCCTCGCGTGGCAATGGTCATCGACAACCGCTCTAATGATCACATTGACTTTAGCAAGGCCATGGCCGTCACAGCTACCGGGACAGCTGTCGACTCGCGATCACTCGAAAGAAACAGGCTCCTGGCCATTTTCCTGAATAAACATCCCCACCTCAAAGAATTCGCAGAGTCCCCCAGTTGCGCCGTTATGTCTATAGAGGTGGAAACATATTATTGTGTCTACAGATTTCAGAATGTCATGGAGCTACACCTCAGGAAATGATCATCGACCTTTCAGAGCTTAAAACTGATGCCTTAAATCGTGAGGACATGGGAGGGAAAGCCTACAGTCTGGCAAGACTGGCCATTGCGGGAGTCAAGATTCCGCGTACTTTTCTGGTTCCGGCGCAGACCTATCGTGATTACACGGCGAATACGGGCATTTGCGATAGGATGATGGTCGAACTCAGTCGCAAGGATTTTTCGGAAATGCGCTGGGAAGAAATGTGGGATGCAGCTTTAAGGATCAGAAACCTTTTCATTAAGACCCCAATACCTGAAAACCTCAAACAGGAGTTACTGGCTCAACTATATGACAGATTTCCAAATTGCCCGGTGGTAGTTCGTTCATCTGCGCTTTGGGAGGACGGTTCCAACGCGTCATTCGCCGGCCTTCACGAATCCTTTGTAAATGTTGTTGGGCCCGCCAGTCTGCTTGACCACATAAAGCTGGTGTGGGCATCACTTTGGTCTGACAGAGCCCTGATGTACAGGAATGAACTTGGCCTGGAAGCTCATTCGAGCGCTATGGCTGTGGTCATTCAGGAACTCGTTGCTGGTGAAAAATCGGGGGTCATCTTTACAAAAAGTCCGGATGACAATCCTCATTCCATAATAGAATGCGTTTATGGATTAAACCAGGGACTGGTCGATGGGGCTATTTCTCCAGACAGATGGATTTTCTCCAATGAAACCGGATCTGTTATTGAATTCCATCCGGCGCAGAGGTCTGAATACCTTAAGGCAATAGACGGTGGGGGATTGCAGAAAACCAGTCTCTCCCCAAGACAAATCCTTACCCCTCCTTTGAACGACATAGAATTGACCGATGTATACAACCTTGGAAAATTCTGTGAATCCATCTTCAAAAGGCCTCAGGACGTCGAGTGGACTTTCAGGCTCAAAGATCTGATTGCGCTGCAATCAAGGCCTGTTACGGCCCTCAAAGACGATTCCACAGATCAACGGATCTGGTACAGGAGTCTTGTCAGGAGTTTTGAAAACCTCAAACAACTCCGCCAAACAATCAGTTCTGAACTCATACCGGGGATGATACAGGCGGCTGACGGTTTGTCAGATGAGTCTCTCAAGCTAATGAGCGATTCCGATTTGTCACGTGAAATAGTCAGACGAATCGAAATCAATGAGAAATGGACTGGCGTATACTGGCGGTATTTTATTCCTTTTGCTCATGGAATAAGGCTTTTTGGTCAGTTTTACAATGATTCAGTCAAGCCTGATGATCCGTATGAATTCATGTCCCTGTTAAGACAGACAAGCATGCTGAGTCTTGAACGAAACAGGACCCTGAGAGATCTGGCAAAAAACCTCACGGACAGGAGTAATGATCCGACACGCAAGACAAGTATTGAGATAAATCCCGAATCGTTGGGTGGTCCCTGGTTTGAGTGGCTATCCAGGTTTATAGACAATGATCGGGTATCACCAGCGTTACAGACTTTTCTCGAACAGTTTAAAAATATTCAGGAGCGACCGATTGGCACAGAACAGAAACCAACAGAAAAGATCATGGACGATTTTCTGGGGATGTTTGAAGGAGAGGCCCTGGACCAGGCCAGAGACTTGCTAGACCTTGCCAGGTATAGCTATCAACTTCGTGATGATGACAACATCTACCTGGGGCGAATTGAGAGCAAACTTCAGTCCGCGGTGACTCTTGCTGTCGAACGGTTGTTGGCATCAGGATATGTTGGGGCAAAAGGGTTGAAACCGGATCAGGTTGCCCGTGCCCTGGTGGATCACTCATACCGACCAGACCCTGAAACAAAGGCGGACGAGAAAACCCATGATCTGTTCACTTCCAAAGTTCGGCAGCTTCGCGGACAGCCCGCAGGACCAGGGTTCGCTTCAGGGATAGCTCGGGTCATCAACAGCCCCGAAGATTTGCTTGATTTCAAGGCCAATGAAGTTCTCGTCTGTGACGCGATAGATCCGAACATGACTTTTGTTGTGCCGCTTTGTTCCGCGATCGTGGAACGGCGCGGAGGTATGTTAATACACGGAGCAATTATTGCCAGGGAATACGGTTTGCCATGTGTCACTGGAGTTCCGGAAGCCTCCAGTTTGATAAAAAATGGGGACAGGGTATCGGTGGACGGATATCTGGGTCTCGTAACAGTGGGCTGATCTGTCAGATCTAAACAACATAAACAGATTAACTGAACTTGATCCGATCAGGAAGTCCTTCAAAACTATTGATCTAGTGTTGGGAAACATTTTAAATGGTTACTATGCCATGGTATTTTAGACCAATCCCCGGGAGAAGACGGGTCAGCCCCGTACTGGATTATTCAAAAATATGTTAGCACGCATGAATTTACTCAAGATCTGGTCACGAGTCACCATTGTGGTGGGAGCGTTGATGGGAACCATCCCGCTGTTTCACGTGTGGGAAATGTACATGGTCAGCTCCAGCAAGGGACAATCCCTATCAGGCGCGATCTTTTTTGAATTTGGGGTGATGACATGGCTAATTTACGGAATCCTGATCAAAGACAGGATCATAATCGCCTGCAACGGAATTGCAGTCTTTTTTGGGCTCATCTACATTTCCGCGATTATGCATTACTCGGACAAAACTGTTTTCTAAGGCTGGATCACAGTATATCCCTGCCCTCTTTGATCAACATTACTAACTAAATGGACAAAAAGTGTAATTTGGAATATAACCGATTGACTGCAGATGTTGTCCCGGTTACTCCGGGAAAACATCATTGTGCATTCGAGGTGGGTGGTTCGTGGATGTGCGAAGGCTGAAGCAAGCGACTTGTAAACATAATTGCATAGGAAATCAAAGTTTTAATTAATTTGCATGGCATTTTGGAGTTCCCAAATGGATTTGACACCTAACAGAAATGACCTGAGAGTTGGACGCCATGACCTGTCTGATTCTTCCAGGATATTTTTGATTGCAGGGCCCTGTGTAATAGAGTCTGAGTCTCTGGTTATGAAAGTAGCGGAGGAAGTCGCCAGAATTGGAGAAGCATTCAATATTCCGGTTTTGTTTAAATCTTCATTCGATAAGGCCAACAGAACCTCTATAGACTCCTTCAGAGGACCCGGGATTCTGAAAGGCCTGGAGATCCTGTCAAAGGTAAAGGATAAATTCGGGATACCCGTGGTGTCAGACATACACGTTCCCGAACAGGCCCAAGTCGCCGCTCAGGTGCTGGACGTAATACAAATCCCAGCTTTCCTCTCACGCCAGACAGACCTGCTCGTTGCCGCCGCGCAGACCGGTAAACCGGTAAACATAAAAAAAGGCCAGTTCCAGGCTCCTGAAGACATGAATCACGCTATAAGAAAGGTTTGCAGCGCAGGATCAGACAAGATACTGATAACCGAGAGAGGTTCCAGCTTTGGCTATCATGATCTGGTGGTTGACATGCGTTCAATTCCGATCATGAAAAAGTTTGGTTTTCCGGTAGTGTTTGACGCCACGCATTCCGCCCAAAAACCCAGCGCAGCCGATGGTAAATCAGGAGGAAACAGGGAATTGGCAATTCCATTGGCTATGGCTGCGGTTGCGGCTGGAGCGGACGGAGTTTTCATCGAAACACACCCGGATCCCAAATCAGCGCTTTGTGATGGACCTAATTCCATCTATCTGGATTCACTGAATAAACTCGTGGATAGCCTGATCAGGATACATGCTATTTCAAAGACACATTCTACCCCTGAGAATCCAGCCGGTATTTGTTCAAAGACTCATGCGCAGGTGAAGAGCGAAAACCTGTTGGATAAAATGTCAAAGATAAGGCTAATCATCTTCGATGTTGACGGCATTCTGACGGACGGGAGAATTATTTTTGGGAATAATGACCTGGAGATTAAGTCCTTTGATGTAAGGGATGGTCATGGTATAAAGATTGCTAAGAGATTTGGCCTTGATATAGCGCTTGTCACAGGCCGAAGTTCCAAATCTGTGAAGTGGAGAGCGTCGGATCTTGGCATAGATCACGTCTATCAGGGCATATGGGACAAGAAACCTGTACTCGAGAGAATTGTCCAACAATTAGGGATCAAAAACGATGAGGTAGCCGTCGTAGGTGACGATGTAGTGGATATTCCGATGATGCGTTCAGCCGGTGTCTCCTTTACTGTTCCTGAAGCTCCAGTCGAAGTGCTAGCGCAGGCCGATGTTATTACACGCCATTCCGGAGGTAGAGGAGCAGCCCGGGAAATAGTCGAGATGATCCTGAAGGCGCAGGGGAAATGGGATGAGGCCATGAAGCGCTATTACAAATAGAGGAAAGTTGGCAAACACATTCAGGATCTGATTTTGACTAACTTTACAGTAAATCCCGTTGAAAATCGAATGAACCACAAGGAGATAGAGCGCTGGTATCGCCTCAAGAATCTTCGCAAGGCAATTCAGGCGATGATACTGTTGTCACTAGTAGCTCTGGTTTCGGGTTTGGCCATATCGAGATATACCAATGAGACCGACGCTAATTTCGGATCTTCAAACGTAAGTGAACCGGGAATTAAAGTAGAAAAATTCACGTACTCATCGGTTGGCGCCAATCAATGGGACCTGGAGGCGACTTCCGCGTTGGTTGCCGAATCCATGGATCACGTAGAACTTAGGCTGCCACGGATAGTTTATTACGGCGGAGATGGGGGTAAGATAATTCTCAAATCGGAAATGGGAACTCTGGATAAAAAGTCTGGCATTGTAAACGCTAGCGGAACCGTCACCATTAACTTCAAGGATTTAAGATTTGTAACCAATGACATAAATTATTCTCAGGGATTGCTACTCGCTCAGACAGCCGAGTCCATTTTCATGGAAGGTCTTGACATGAAGCTTTCAGGCAAAGGGCTTCGATTGTCTGTGGACAAAGAAGAGGTCATTATTGAACAGGAAGTCAAGGCAAGTCTGTTTAATGTTCGATGGGTGGAACCTGGCAAAAAACTTCCTATGTAAAAGCAGAATTAGAAATCGATGAAAAAACTTCCTATATTTCTATATCTCGCATGCATCCTGTTCGCTTCCGGCGCATGCGCCTGTTGGGGACAGCCTTCGGATTTTCTGTCTTTAGGCCCTGATTCCGACCAACCTATCAATATCACCTCAAAGCGTTTTTCTGCAAAGAACATCCCCGGTGGTAAGGAAGTCAATTTTGAGGGAACGGTCAAGGTGCAGCAGGCAGATCTGACACTGACTTGCGACCGTCTAACAATCCTTTACGACGAGAAACAGGGATCTGGCAACGGCGCATCGAGCTTGAAGAAGGCATCGAAGGAATTACAGACGGCCAGTGGCATCAAGTCTATCATGGCTTCCGGCAACGTCAGGATTGTGCAGAATGACCGTATGGCCACAGCGGGAAAGGCATTTTTTGACAATCTGAAACGGACAATAACCCTATCCGAAGGTCCCCCCAGACTCTGGCAAGGACCAGATGCTCTAACAGCCCAGAACATAATAATTTACCTGGATGAGAACCGCTCAGAACTGGTCGGTGGTGACGACACGCTCATCACGGCAGTCATAAATCCTTCCAAACAAAAGAAAGAAAAGGAGAAGGAGAAATAGCAGCGGGAGCCATAGAGTTGAGAGCTCAGGACCTGGTCAAGGAGTATTCAGGTCGACGCGTGGTTGACAAGGTCAGCCTGAGCATTGCTTCAGGAAGTGTCGTGGGTTTGTTAGGTCCGAATGGCGCGGGCAAGACCACAACTTTTTATATGATCACGGGTTTGGTAAAACCGGATTCAGGATCGGTCTATCTGGATGATCAGGAAATTTCAGATTTGCCGGTATATTTACGCGCCAGGCTTGGCATCAGCTATTTACCCCAGGAAACTTCGGTATTTCGCAAGCTGACCGTTGCGCAGAACATCATGGCCATTCTGGAGACAGTCGAACCGGATAAAGACCTACGGAAGGATAGGCTGGAACAACTACTGGCGGAACTGGACATTACCAGACTGCGTGACCAGAAAGCAGAGAGCCTGTCAGGCGGCCAGAAAAGACGGCTTGAAATCACTAGAGCCTTGGTAATAAACCCGAATTTCATGCTTCTCGACGAGCCTTTCGCAGGTCTTGACCCGATCGTCGTGCTGGAAATACAGAAAATAATTTCCAAACTGAAGGAAAGAGGCATCGGAGTGATTATCACAGATCACAACACTAGAGAGACACTAGGTGTCTGTGATATAATATATATTCTGGATAAGGGGAAAATCCTCGAACAGGGTGATCCTCAAAAAATAGCTTCGAGTGAAAAGGCCAGGGAAGTCTACCTTGGGAAACAATTTACCATGTAGTTGAAGATATATCGCTTATGGCTCTTCAAATAAAACAGCAGTTGCGTCAGATTCAGCAATTGGTCATGACGCCCCAGCTTCAGCAGGCTATAAAACTTCTCCAGTATAACCATCTGGAAATGATAGGAGCCCTGGAGCAGGAATTGAAAGAGAATCCGATGCTGGAGATAGGATCGTATGATGATCCTCTGCCCAGTCAGGATGAGCCATTTCACAACGACCTGGGTAGACTCGAAGAAATGGTTGCGGAGCCCAAGCAGCCAGAGGCGGACTTTTTCGACGCTGACTGGGAAAATTATCTCGAAAGTTACGGAGCCGATTATTCTCCAAAGCAGAGGGATTTCTCGGAACTTAATCCTCTTGAAAACATGACTTCCTATAAAACCAATCTGTTCCGATACCTGCTCGAGCAATTGCAGTTCAGCAGGGTTGAGGGAAAAGACCGGGAGATAGCGCTCGAAATAATAGGAAATGTGACTGATCAGGGCTACCTGGACATTTCGCTTGAAGACATAGCTACTAACATGGAAGTTTCCACTGAAGAGGTTGAAAGAGTCCTACTACTGGTTCAGGACTTTGAACCACGAGGAGTGGCGGCCAGGGATTTGAGGGAATGCTTGACAATACAGGCCAAATACCTGGACATTGACAATCCGAGCGTGACAAACATACTGGAAACCTCTTTCGATCTTCTACAGCTAGGAAAATTTGACCTGATAGCGAAAAAACTCAGGATCAGTATGGAGGAGGTCCAGGGGGCGGCCAAGATCATTTCGAAGCTTGAGCCAAAACCAGGTCGGCCGTTCATGGGGTCAGAAACTGTATATGTTCAACCTGACATATTTGTTTTCAGGACTGGGAAAGATTATTCCGTAGTGGTAAACGATGATGGCCTGCCGAGGCTCAAAGTCAGCGCCATGTTTCAGAAAGAATTGCACAACGGATCATCAAACCCCAGGGCAAAAGAATACATACAGGAAAAAATGCGGAGCGCCATCTGGCTCATCAAAAGTATTCATCAACGTCAGAGAACAATATACAGGACTACCAAATCCATAATAAAATTTCAGAGGGACTTTTTTGATAAAGGGATAGACTATTTAAAGCCGCTGGTTCTGAAAGATGTTGCCGATGATATTGAGATGCATGAGTCCACTATTAGCAGGGTAACTACAAATAAATATGTTCACACGCCACGTGGCGTATTTGAACTGAAATTCTTTTTCAATGCAGGGATCAAACACGGCTCTGAAGAAATTGCTTCTGAATCGGTGAAGAACCAGATTATGAGAATAGTCAAGGGAGAGGACCCGAAAAGGCCGATCAGCGATAAAGACATAGCAGACTATCTGTCAAAATCACAAATTATCATAGCTCGTCGAACCGTTGCAAAATACAGAGACATGCTCGGAATCCCTCCATCAAGTAAACGCAAAAAGAAATTTTGAGTCTCTAAGGCTGACCTGGAGACCCCTTTCAAGGAGGAAAAATTTATGCAACTTGCAGTAACTTTTAGACACATGGAGCCTTCGGAGGCCTTGAAAAACTATGTTCAAGACCGAACAATGAAGCTCACGAAGTATATCGATCGCCCCCTAGACAGTCAGGTAACGCTGACAGTTCAAAAGTTCCGACAAATAGCTGATGTCGTCATAAATGCAGATGGTCTCAGAATAGCAGGCCAGGAAGCACATGAAGACATGTATGCCGCTATTGATCTTGTCATGGACAAAATAGAAAGGCAGGTCAAGAAATATCGCGAAAAAATCAGGAATCACAAACCTGTAGCTGGCAAAGAGATCCGGTGGACTCGCGAAGTTTATCAGCAGGAGAGTTTTGAGGACGATAGAGAGCCTATAGTCATAAAGACCGAAAATTATTTCGTAAAACCGATGTCGGTTGATGAGGCTGCAATGCAAATGGATCTTTCACATCAGGATTTCCTGGTTTTTAACAACGCATCAACTCAGTCAGTCAATGTTATTTACCGTAAAAAAGACGGCAACTATGGCCTGATAGTTCCGCAAAGCTCATAGAAAATCAGGTGGATTCCCGGAGCCTCGCGACAACCACGGTTTTTTGATGGCTCCGGTCTACAAAAGGCCCAAGGCGCGACCACCTGTATCTTAACGGTTTTCTTGTTAAATGAGGGCGTTGGCCAACACGCCCTCTCGTCCTGTACGACCTCCTGGTTTTTGGACGTCCCGCAGAGCCTTCAACAGAAACCGGTGATATGAAGAATCGGCGCTCCTGCTACTATTAAATTTACATTCTGGAGTAACTTCTGGTGAAATTTGGTCATAGATGACTCATGAAAAAATCAGACAGTCTTAAATGAGAGTGTTATCCAATGAGGATTTTAGATTTCCTCCCGGTTGATTCAATTATAATTTCGCTCAATTCGGTATCCAAGGTAGACGTGTTGGTGGAACTGGTTGAACCTGTTCTGCTGTCCCATCCCCATCTTGACAAATCAGAATTGATGAAAACCTTGATCGAGCGGGAACGGTTAGGAAGCACTGGCCTAGGGGGTGGCGTAGCCATTCCTCATGGTAAATGTGAGGGTTTAAACAGGTTGGCAGCCAGCTTTGGTAGAAGCTCGCGTGGAGTCGATTTCAATTCCATGGACAACAAGCCTACCTACCTGTTTTTTCTTCTGTTGGCGCCTAAGAACTGTGCGGGTGAGCATTTGAAGGCTTTGGCAAGAATTTCACGTCTGTTCAAGGATCCCCTGCTCACTAACAGTCTCAAGCAGGTGGAAAGCGCAAACCAGGTAATGAAACTCATTGAGGAGCATGATCTGCGCTATCCCTAGAAATACATGCGCTAGAAGTCCGAATCAGCCTTATACGCGCATAGGTCTCCGCACATAGAGCAGGTTTCATGATCCTGCTCACACGTCTTGGCTCTGATTTCCCTGGCGAGGTCAGGATCCAGAGCCAGTTCGATCTGTTTTATCCAGTCTCTCTCCCTCCTGGCCTTGCTCATTTTCACGTCCCATTCCCACGCGCCGGGAAGCCTTCGCACCAGGTCTGCAGCGTGACCGGCAGCCCTCGATGCCAGCACGCCCATTCGCACATCTTCTACACCCGGTAATCCAAGATGCTCCGAAGGTGTCACATAGCACAGGAAATCCGCCCCATTAGCTCCGGCTATAGCTCCCCCAATAGCGGAAGTAATATGATCAAGCCCTGGAGCAACATCAGTTACCAGGGGTCCAAGCACGTAGAATGGCGCATTATCGCAAAGTCTTTTCTGTAGAAGCATCTGGGTCTCTATCTGGTCTAGAGGAACATGTCCAGGACCTTCTATGATAGTTTGAACACCGGCCTGCCTCGCTCTGCGGTTCAGCTCTCCCAGAGTCATCAGTTCTTCAAGTTGAGCTGCGTCCAGGGAATCGGCGACCGCTCCGGGGCGTAAACCGTCCCCGAGGCTCAGCGTCATCCCGAATTCCCTGCATATGTCAAGAACTTCATCAAAGCGCTCATAGAGAGGGTTTTCTTTTCCATTGATTCGCATCCACCTGGCCAGAAAACTTCCTCCCCTACTAACTATGCCACATACCCTGGGACTTTTTTCAAGTCTATCCAGAACCGACTGGGTTACTCCACAATGAACTGTGACGAAGCTTATTCCGTCCTCGCCATGAAGCCTTATGGCAGCGAGCATTTCATCTGAAGTCATCTTTTCGCCGCCCCCCTTTTCGCGGACAGCTTTTACGATGGCTTCATAAATTGGAACTGAACCAACGGGAATTCTGGAATGAGTGACTATTTTTTTTCTGACCGAGCGTAAATTCCCGCCAGTAGACAAGTCCATGACTGCATCTGCCCCGGCTTTAACCGCAGCTTCAAGTTTTTCAAGTTCCAAGTCTTCGTCATGCACATCACCGGAGGTGCCTATATTGGCATTTACTTTTATTTTTAAGCCCTTGCCTACTGCCACGGATCGACCGTTGGGTGGGGCCTTGAAAATAACAATCTTTCCCTCGTCCAGACCTTTTTTCAGATATTCCGGGTCTACTGACTCGTATCTCGCAGCGTTTGTGATCATAGATTCCAAAATACAGAACTCCCCTTCACAATTTTGATTGCAGTATATGAGCATATTGCAATACTGTCCAGAGTGTCGGACTAAAAACCAGTTTGGCAACCAAAAAATAGCCTCAAAGGGAAACATCAATGAATGTCGCTGATTCAGGGTTCAAAGCTGTAATGGGATGCGCGGCATCGTTGTTTTGGTCTGGCGCATTCATTTTTGGTTTTCCGGGAGTGATGGCGCCCTACTGGAAAGAACAATTTAGTGCTTCTCAGGGAGCTATAGGGTCTATTTTCTTTTTTGTGCTTGCTGCAGCCGGCCTCTTCATGTTCTTCGTCGGAAAATGGCAGGAAAAGGTAGGGATCAAACGAACCATTACGGCAGGCGTCATAATAACATCGCTCAACGTCCTTCTGCTGAACCTGGCGACATCCCTGTACATGATCTATGCCTTTGCTTTCATTGCCGGCGCGTCATCCTGTCTCATTTATATTCCGTCACTGACATGTGTGCAGCGTTGGTATCCTGAAAAGAGAGGACTTGTTTCCGGGGCGGTGAACATAACTTTTGGACTTTCAGCGGCCTTGACATCACCACTTTTCATTTTCCTGGTTGACACCATCGGTTATTCTCTAATGCTCTACTCAACCGGTGTGATTTCTCTGATAACTGGCGTACTTGCATCACAATGGACAAATCTTCCTCCTGAAGAGAACACACAGGTTTTAGCTGATCGAATCTCCTCTTCAACAACGGAACGATTGCAGTTTGATGCACCGATGACTCTCAAAGAAATCATACAAACCAGAAGTTTTCAGCTACTCTGGATCTGTTGGGCTTTTCAGGGCGCGGCGGGAGTCGCTATGGTTCCACTCTCTACGGCTTATGGCATCTCAAAAAATCACTCTATAGAATCAGCGGTAGTGATACTGATGGCTTTCAATTTTGCCAGTGGATTGATGAGACTATTGAGCGGGCTAGTTTCGGATCACATCGGGAGAACTCTGACCATGAGCATAGGCTTTTTTATTTCCGGGTTAGCCTATGTCGGTCTGCTGAATTCCAGCAGTCTTTTCTGGATGTCGGTCTTTGCGGCTCTTATTGGTTTTGCTTTCGCTACTCTCTTCACCGTATCAGCGCCTCTGGTGACGGATTGCTTTGGCATTCAGAATTTTGGGGCTGTATTCGGTATTGTGTTCACAGCATACGGTTTCATGGCCGGCTTGTTGGGCCCGGCGCTGAGTGGGTTTGTTCTGGATCTCACAAACGATTTCTCGATCGTCTTCTTATACCTCGGAGCGTTCAGCTTCCTGGCAAGTATCCTGATTCTTTTCGTCAAACCTGTAATCAGAACCAATCTCGCATGAGATGAGGCAAAAGCGGGTATTTCTGGGTGGTGTTGGTCAACGTTAACATCATGTTCTTTGAAGCACCAGGACTCCATTCCAGAATGTTGGGTGGCAGTTGTGCTTTGTCTTGATGTCCAAGAGAGTCTTATAAGAATGCTGGCTCGACTTTATGAAATCAAAAGTAGCCTGATACGGTTCATCCCAATTAGTGTCATCAACCAGAATAATACATTCAGGGCTAAAAAAGGGTTCTGCAATCTTTAACCCCAGCATCTGATTTTCATAACTGTGATCACCGTCATAGAAGTAGAACCCGATAGGTTGCCTGTGAATTTGTCTGAAATAATCCAAATAATCCATATCGTAGAAAAAATGATTGGAACTCTTGGCCCTGCCGAACCTCTGGAGAAAGAAGTCTTTTGGACCTCCAAACTGGGAAAAATTGTCTACACCTACGCAAGTTTTTTCTGGGTTGTTCATCAAACCTGACAAAAACGAAAAACCGTGCCAAACACCAACGTTTACGAAGCAGTCATTCGGGTTCATGGATTGGACTGCCCTGTTAATTATTGCGGCTATTGCAAATGTTGACATCCGTGGTGTGTCTGCGAGTCCCATGAGTGATCGTTTTAGATTAAATCCATCAGATGGAATGGCGCTGTTTATAAGATCCAGGAATATTCCAAACTTTTCCGGAATTCCGTTTCTTCCGTGTTTCACAATGTATTGTAGTCTTTTCTCGTAATAATCAGGTCTTACCGGGACCTGAAAATCAGGCTTTACGAATCTGAAATCAAGGCTATTCAGGTAGTCCGCATAATTCATGACAATTTTATCTTCTCATTATACAAAATCTTCGACCGATGAACGTTACCACTATTCGACATGTATTTCAATTTTGGCAGCTTCGTGTTGAGGAGTTACAGCCAGAATTGAATGATTCCCGCGCTCAGGTTTCCAGAAAAATTCGTAAGGAGGACTGCTTCTGGCAATTTCCACCCCGTTCACTATCCATATAACGTACGGAACTGTTTCATTGGGTAACGCTTTTAAAGGAACGAGAAGTTCTTTGTCAGCGGAATAGGAAAACCGGTCTTTGTCATGCGGACTGATAATGTTTATCCCTGGTCCTGAATTCGAAACTCGCTCCAGGAAGTGTTCATCCACCGGGTCAGTTTCCTTGACTGACCTTTTTTCTTGTGTTCTTTGAGGGTAATTCGCCAGTCTGTAACGACCTGATCCGAGGTCCAGTTCTCTCCTGTGAAGCCAGCTGGCATACTCAGGGCCAAGATAGGAGTGATCAGCAACGTTGACAGGTTCCGGACGGGCCTCATGTTTACCTGAGAATCCGGCTGCGGGAACGGCTCTTGCCCCATAGAGAGCTACCACCAGATCCTTCAGGATAGGACCACAAGCCGCAGAGCCTGAAATGCCCGGGGATGGCGTTCCATCGAAATTACCCGCCCATAATCCTATGATATGCTCCGAGGTAAAAGCCAGCGTCCAGGCATCACGATAACCGTCACTGGTACCAGTCTTGATCGCAACTCTAAACCCAAAATTAAAGAAATAAGGATTTCCAAAAGCAAGAAGGCGAGCGTTGTGATCCGAAAGAATCATTGAGATAGTCTCTACGGCTTCGGGCGACAGGAGCCTTGTAGCTGTCAGTGGATCACTGGACAGCAATCTGAGTTCCCCGAAATTGCCTTGACGCGCAAGGCAACCATAAGCCTGGGCTAGCCTGAAAAGACTTACATCCAGGTTTCCAAGCGCTAATCCGTAACCGTAATGAAGAGCGTCTTTTGTAGGATCATCAGCCAGCTTGACTCTAGTCAGAAAGTCAAAAAAATTCGAAACTCCTACTTTTTCCATAGCCTTCATTGCAGCAAGGTTCAGTGAAGATCCTAAAGCTTCGCTGACCGTTACCGGTCCGTGCTCAATACGGTTTGCATTGAAAGGTATGTAATCGCCGGCGGGAGTTTTGTAATTTCTGGCCGTATCGGCAATCACCGTCGTCTCCGATAATCCCTGACTCAGCGCAAGCGCGTAAAGAAACGGTTTTAGGGTCGATCCGCCAGATCTCTTTGCAATGGCGCCGTTGTTGAACCCACCATGAGTAGCGCTAAAATTAATGCTCCCCATGAGCGCTTCCACTCCAAGGTCTCTGTTTGAAATTATAATTCCCGCCGCCTGTTTGATCCCACTCCAGTTAAGGCGGGATCTGTGGGAATCCAGGATTTCTTCAAGAATCTTCTGGACATCGCAATCCAGCGTTGTTTCCACTACAGGTTGGTTTCTTTTGTTCCTTCTGAGCGCTAAGCTGGTGAAATGACTAGCTTGCCTGGGGATGCGCCTTTTACGGAAGGTAATATTCCTGCCCTTGCTTCTTTCAGCCTCATCCCTGGAAATGAACCCGCACGATAACATGCGTGATATTACTCTGTCTTTTTCCTCAATCAACAAGAGCCGGCCACGTGGTTTTGAAGGATCAAACCTCGAGGGCGAACGCGGCAGGGCGGCAAGAGCAGCGGCTTCAGAAACACTGAGCATTTGTGGTTCTTTGTCGAAATATACCAGGGACGCTATTCCAACACCCTTGAGATAGCCTCCCATTGGGGCCAGGTTCAGTATGAGTTCAAGGATTTCGTCTTTTGAAAGTTGCCACTCGAGCTTTATGGCAGCAAAAAACTCTATGATCTTGGAGCGGAGCGTTCGTGGGCGCGGGTGGAGCATCCTGACTACCTGCTGGCTTATTGTTGAAGCTCCTGAAACTATTTTTCCAGTGGTGTAGTAGCTGTAAATGGCCCTGGAAGTTGCCAGTGGATCGAACCCAAAATGCAAGTAAAATCGTTTGTCTTCTGCAGCGATCACCGCATTTTTCATCAACTCGGGGATCCTGTCATGCTTCATCCATATCAGGTAATCCCCTCGCTCATCTGGCTCTATCCTCAGAATCCGTCCCTTCTTGTCAACTACAATCTGATTTGAACCGTTTCGTTTTTCCTCCAGCGCTTCGACGTAATCCGGACTTTTCAGAATTAACACGAGAGCGCCCAAGAATAGCAACATGACTATCAAACCTAAAACCAGCGCTAAAATTTTTAGCGGTCTGCGCTTCAATTTACAAACACTTCTGCCATGTTGGCCAATACAGGGCGAATTTTAAAAATATTTTCAAAACAGTGATTCATGACTGAACCGGAACAAGTGATCAAAACTTTCTCTCATTAGATTCTAAGGCGTTGCACTGCATTGCAAACAACCTCTAATGTTAGGTCAATCTCTTCTTGTGTGGTGTGCCTGCCCAGGCTGAATCTGATAGCTCCCATCGCGTAGTCCACTGGAACTTTCATTGCTTCCAGAACATGAGAAATCTTGACATGATCAGAATGACAGGCTGCTCCAGCTGAAGCCGCCACCTCCAGACCAATCTCCTCAAGGATTCGATTCGCCTCGACGCCTCTAAAAGAGACATTCAGAGTGTTGGGCAAACTTTTTTCAGGATGCCCATTAAACCTGATGTCAGGTATTTGATTCTCAAAACCTTTTCTTAATTTGTCCCTCAGCTTTCTCATGTGACAAATGTTCTGGGATAGGCTGTGTTGAGCCAATTCACAGGCTTTACCCAGTCCGACTATTCCAACCACGTTTTCGGTCCCGGGACGTTTTCCCATTTCCTGACCTGCGCCATACATGATTCGAGTCAAATCTGTACCCGGTCTCACATACAACGCTCCTATCCCTTTAGGCGCATAAAGTTTGTGACCAGCTATGGTTAATAAATCTACACCCAGGGAATCGACATCACACGGCGTTTTCCCAAGGGACTGGGAAGCGTCCGTGTGAAAAATAATTCCATGGCGTTTGGCTAAATCCGAAATTGCTTCTATAGGCTGTATGGAGCCAACTTCGTTGTTCGAATGCATGATGGTTATGAGTACTGTTTGGTCGTCGATGTTCGACTCAATGTCGCTGCAACTCACGCACCCGAATTCATCTACCGGAACATAGGTCACTGAAACACCTCTGGATTCGAGGTATTTTAGTGGTTCCAGTATGGCCGGATGCTCTATAGCGCTTGTAATTACTTTCTTTCCGACCAGATTTTTGTAGCCTACAGTCCCAAATATAGCGTAATTGTTTGATTCGGTGCCTCCACTGGTAAATATCAAATCAGCCGGTTTGCATCCAATTAGGGAAGCAACCTGACGCCTGGCGGTTTCCACTGCCCGTTTAGGTTCAATCCCGTACATGTGGGAGCTTGAGGGGTTTCCGAACTCATCTTCGATAAACCGTCTCATTGCTGTCAAGACTTCCGGACTATGTGGCGTTGTGCCATTGTAATCCATGTAAATCGGCTTTTTCATATTATTTGACCTCAGATCGACAACTAAACATCACTTCGATTCCAGACCTGGATCCAATCTCCTGACTCACTAATGGCGTATTATATCACACTTAGGCAAAACCGGCTGCTCCACGGCCTCAGGTCGATGCCAAGGTCCTCATGGAGTCTGCAAAAAACCTTAAGTTTTAAATATTATAAGCGATTAGCTCAGGGTTTGAACAGGTAATGATTTAGAGAGACCGGGAGTGTCCTGATTCAGGAACACTCCATCCATCAAAGGGGCCTTACTACTACAGGTGTTATCGGAAATTCAGATTTAATCTAACCCAATATCTTCCAGATTGATCATCAGCATCTTTGCTGAGGCAAGAATTCTCTTGCAGTTTCTGTTTATTGCCGGGAAGTCGCTTGACGAGTTGTATAATCGGAGAGCCATTTCATTGAGCTCCAGGACATTCAGATAAACTTTTTGCAGATCGTGATCAGCATTCATTTGTTTATTCTTTCCCCCTAAGATCCTTGAACCTCTTGGCTTTAACTTCGTATCGCGGAAGACTTCCCTCCGCAAACATTTCTATTTTGTAACCAAGATTGGTTTTGAGCCTGAGTTCTGTCCTGAGTCTGGCCTCAAGTTCCTTCTTTTCGGCGTCTGATGTGACCAGGGATTCAACTTTCAGCGATATGTCATCCATGTCCCCTATCTTCTGAACCGTTACCTCAAATTCATTTCCGAGACCGGGAATAGACCTGACAACGTCCTCAATAGCTGATGGCGCTAGAAGCACTCCCTTAACCTTGGTGATGTCATCTGCCCTGCCGATCACTCCGCCCTCGAAAAGCCTGAATGTTCGACCACAAACACATTTGTAACTGGAGTACTCGACTATGTCCTTCGAGTCGAAGCGGATGCAGGGCTGAGCAATTCGATCAAGCGCGGTGATGATCAGTTTTCCTTTCTTACCGGGCTCTGTGATGATTTCACCCGTCTCCAGATCCTCAATCTCTGCAAGAAACATTACTTCATTGATATGCATTCCTCCAGGCTGACATGAACATTCAAATCCCCAGGCCCCAATCTCAGTCGCCCCCACATGGTCAAAGACTCTCGCCCCCCATGATTCCTGAATACGTTTCTTGGTTGCCGGAACCAAGGCCCCTGGTTCTCCTGCGCAAGTAATTTTTTGTATGTTCAAGTCCCTGGCGACGTCTATTCCCAATTTCTTTCTCGCAGTGTCCGCCATCCCGAGAACATAGGTCGGAGTAGCCATCAAAGCCGTGGTCTGAAGTTCCTTCATTTTGAGGATTCTGGCTTCGGTGTCCAGAACCCCACCAGGAACCGTTTCACAGCCAATCTTTTCGCTGGCGTAATGACCCGCCCAAAATGCTACAAAGACATTGTAACCGAAGGGAATGAAGACACGGTCACCAGGACGATACCCCTGAGCCCACAGGAGTGTAGACCAGCATTCAGACCACCATTCCCAGTCCTGCCATGTGTCTGGCTGATAAACCGGTTGCCCGGTGGTTCCGCTTGTCTGTCTGAACGCAGTAACCTCTTCCAGAGGAACACACAAGCTGTCGCCGTAAGGAAATGGCTCCTTTCGCTGTATTCCCCTCATCATCGATTTTTCTACCTTGGGAACTAAACGAACATCATCCAGGGTTCTGATATCTGACGGTTTGAATCCAGCAGAGTCATAAAGCGAGCGATGAAATTTCGACCGCTCGTAAGACCATTCTACTATTCTCCTGAACTTGTGGAGTTGCAACTTACGGAGTTTCTCATCAGGAAGAGTTTCCTGATGAGGGTTCCAATACGGGATGGTTTGATCCATGAGCGTTTCCTCCCAACACTTTTATCAAAAATGTTCCCCCGAAACGATCGGATTCGATACCTGTTTCCAGCGACCTCATTAATACATGAGATCAGGTAAAAATGTCACAAAATCCGGAAAAATGACCATGAATACGGTCCCTACGACCAGAGCGATCAAAAACGGCATCGAGCCAATGAATATGTCTTCCAAAGGAACGCTTTTGTCGATCCCATTGACAACATAGACGTTAATCCCTACAGGTGGAGTTATTACTCCCATTTGAGTGACGAGAACTATGATGACACCAAACCAGATTGGATCGTATCCAAGGTTTGAAATCACCGGGTAAAATACCGGTATAGTGAGCATGATCAGGGCCAGAGCGTCAATGAAACAACCTCCAATAAGGTAGACCAGCACAATCATGAGCACAATGGCGTAATGTGGCAGGCTCAGCTCCGCTATCCATGAAGCCAGGTTGAAGGGTATTCGGGTAACGGCCAGGAAATGACCAAAAACAACAGCGCCGGCAACCAGAAGCAGGATCATGCAAGATGTCCTGACAGTTTCATAGCAGGATTTGACGAATGCTTCCCACGTGAGAGTTCGCCTGACCAGGCAGGTTATGAGAACCGCAAATGCGCCAACACCTCCAGCTTCGCCAGGAGTGAACCAGCCCACGAAAAGTCCACCCATCACCACCACGAATATGATGACGGTATCGCTCAACTGAGTGAATGTGCGCCATTTTTCGCTCAGTGACGCCTTCTCTCCCGCTGGCCCCTGTTCTGGATCAAGCCACGTGTAGACATAGATGGCGACTATGAACAACGCAGCTATGAAAAGCGCAGGAATTATTCCCGCCACAAAAAGCTTCCCTATAGATTGCTCGGTCAATATGCCATAGACGATCATCACCACACTAGGAGGCATCAGCATCCCTATGCTGCCACCTGAGGCCACTGATCCGCCGGCTAACCGGTTTCCATAGCCGTACCTTTTCATTTCGGGCAGACCCACGACTGCAAATGTGGCCGCCGTTCCCGGACTTGACCCGGAAACCGTCCCGAAGGCCGTGCATGCGGCTACTGTCGCTGTGGCAAGGCCTCCCCTGTGATGACCTAAAAAAGCATAAGCGCAATCGTAGAGTTTCTTTCCTATTCCGGCGTTGAACGCTAGCTGACCCATTAGAACAAACATTGGGATTACGGTAAGGCCATAGGATGAAAATACATCGTAAAAATCCCGGGCAAGCAAATTTAGCCCTGCATTGAACGAAATGATGTAACTGAATCCCAGAAAACCTACCAGGGTCATTACATAAGCTACCGGCATTCTGGTGAAAAACAACGCAACAAGAAGAACCGTCCCGATCACTCCAATGGTTCCTGGACTCATCCTTTTACCGCCTTTCCTATGAATCGGATCAGGTCAGCCAGCATGGCCAAGGCCAGGCAACCAAATGAAAGCGCTACCATATAGATGAAGGGACTTTTTGGTATCATGATGGTCATGGAAACCTCACCCTTGTTTGCAAGTTCTGCAGCATACAACCACATCTGCCAGGCAACTATGATAAACAGCGCCGATCCTACCAGAGTGCTTACCGAGTCAATTATGGCCTGAGAGCGTGGCTTCATTCTTTGAACCAACAGGTCTACGCCCACATGACCTTGCGTCGCGTGGGTGTAAGGCATTGAAAATGCCAGACACATGACGGCCAAAAATCCTATGATGTCCACGGCGCCGAAAAGAGGATGCCCGAACCCTCTTGAGATGACTTCCAGGCATGTCACCAGCATCATCCCCACCAACGCTACTCCTGAAATGAGCCTGAAAAGCCTTATGAGCCAATTCAGAAGGTTGTCCAAAGTCTCCATATTTTTTGCCCCAAGGGTTACATAGACAAGGTTTGGAGGCGTCTGCAAGAGTTATTCACCGCAAACGCCCCCGAGCCTGAAAATGATTCAAAAGAGCGCTGATTATTTCTTCGCCGAATCCAGCGCTTTTGTGGCCGTGTCCAAAGCCTCCTGCCCCGGCAGATTTTTGGCCTTCATTTCAGCCACGAATTCCGTAAGCACAGGCTGGACAGCTTCTTTCCATCGCACCTGTTCCGCCTCATCCAGAGTGATGATTTCTTTTTTTCTGTCTTTCAGAAAAGCGACACCTTCCTGATCACTATCATTCCAAGCCTTTATATGTTTTGGGATCCATTCCTGATTTATCTTTTCTATCGTTTGTTTTACGTCGTCAGGTAAGGCCTTCCACTTGTCCTTGTTCATGACCACAAAAAATGTAGTGGTGTATGCAGCAGGAAAATCCATGGTCGCAAAGTCGACTACTTCACCCAATTTCCATCCCTTGTTCGACTCGAGAGGATAAAGTGAGCCGTCTACCACACCCTTCTGAAGTGACTGGTATGTCTCCGGCATGGGTTGGGCAACAGGGTTGGCTCCAAGGGCTTTCACAACCTTTGCGCTTGTTCCGGTGCTCCTGAGTCGCAAACCTTTAATGTCCTCCAGTTTTCTGACCGCCTTGTCCTTTGTGTGTAGAAGCCCCGGTCCGTGAGCATGGAGGTACATGACCTGCGTGTCTGTCAAAGCCTTGTCCTTGAATTTATCATAGACTGCGTTGGCCACCGCTGTAGCCTCTCCCGCTTCCTTGTAGCCAAGAGGTAAATCAATGACTTCCATGATTGGAAATCTGCCGCGGGTATAGCCGAGCACAGAGAAACCAATGTCCGAGATACCATTTACTACGCCGTCATAAACAACATCGGCCTTAGTCAGCGTTTGCCCCGGATAATACTCCACTATGACCTTGCCATTGGTCCTCTTTTCAACCTCTTTGGCCCATTCTTCAGCCAGCTTGCTCTGAACGTGAGTAGCAGGAAAGAAGTTGCTGTAGGTAAGCTTAACTGGGTCGGCGTTCGCTACACAGGGACCGCCAAAGGGTAGCGTTCCAAGCCCTAGGCAAAGAAAAACAAGAACGGCAAGTCTCAGTCTCATTTGCTCCTCCTGGATAATGTTCTTTTGAGGAAGTTTAACCTCTTGTCCACCGGGATTAGTACGGACAGCCTATGATCAACTATCATGAAATTACCCAATTCTTGAGCGCTCGTCAAAACATTCCGAATTCAGTCATCACGATTTTTCGTTAATCAAGCCTCTATTTGGCTCATCTTGAGCTCTTTTTCACTGTCACAGGGGTCGTAATCTCAAAATAGCTACAGTTAAGAGCCATAGTTTTGATTGATTCTTTGAGCATCTGTGATGATTAGTTGTTGATAGATTGTCCGTTTCAAAATATATTCTGGCGGTTAGGATCAGTACAATCATTCTATCCCGGCCATTGAACTCATAGATCTGAAAAATTGACGCGCTGGCACAAGCTTTTTTAGAGCGCCTACCGTCAACAGGAAAGTCAATCCCTGCTTCCACCGAACTCTGTCAAACGCCATCACTGAAAGGAGAACTAATGATTCAGACAAACTTCAGGACTTCAATTGATGACAGATACTTTGAAGATTACGTTGAGGGGTCTGTTCATGAATCAGGAATTATTGTAGCCGAAGAATCTGAGATGATAGCTTTTGCTGGGCGTTTTGATCCCCAGCCTTTCCACACGGATCCTGAAGCTGCAAAAGATTCTATATATGGAGGGCTTATAGCAAGTGGATGGTATTCGGCAGGATTGATGATGCGGTTGTTTGTGGACTATTACCTGTCACATGTAGCCAGCCTTGGTTCTCCTGGAGTAGATGAATTACGATGGTTCAAGCCCGTACGCCCAGGAGACTCTCTTTCACTGAAAGTAACTGTTACAAAAACCACACGGTCTAAATCCAAACCCGACAGAGGCTTGGTCCACTCATACGTCGAGGCCATAAACCAGAGTCAGGAAGTAGTAATGACAATGAAAGCCATAAATTTTTTAACATTGAGACACAATGATTAATTCGAATTTTTGACAAAATGAAGCTGGGGTCGAGGCTATCCGGTTTGACAGTCTTGGATCGGCAGATCAATTGGGATCCAGTAAGTTCCTAATTGTGCTAAGCATTTTGTGTATATCGTAGGGCTTGTTGATGAAAGCCTTGGCGCCAGTACCCAGCGCCTCTGATATTGGTCCATCATCGGAGTGACCACTTGAGATGAGTACCTTGACTGTTGGATCCAGCTCAAGAAGCGCTTCCAGACATTTCTTGCCACTCATTTGGGGCATCATCATGTCCAGGATTATCAAAGAGATTTTATTCTGGTTCTCCTGATAGAGCGCAAGGCATTCTATTCCCGAACTTGCGGATATGGTTTCATAACCCACAGACTCTAACAGTTCCCCCAGAAGATCCCTCATCTGATGATCGTCATCAACTACCATTATGGTTTCACTTCCAGTGCGATCAGATTTAGCGCCTTCGTAGAACTTTGACCCCAAAGGTTTGGTGGAGGAGGGAAAATAAATCCTGAACGTTGTTCCCGCCCCCACTTCGCTCTCACAAAAAATTAGACCATTGTGAGCCTTGACTATACCAAAGACAGTAGACAGCCCCAGACCTGTTCCTTTGCCAACCTCCTTGGTGGAGAAGAAAGGATCAAAAATATGATCAATCACATCCCTGCTGATGCCATGGCCGTTGTCAGAAACCTGAAGTAAAACATATTCACCAGGTGCAAGTTCAGGTTGCATTTCGCAGAATTTCTCGTCCAAAGTAACATTGACGGTTTCCAGCAGGAACAGTCCACCGTCAGGCATTGCGTCACGCGCATTAGTCGCCAGGTTGAGTATGACCTGTTCGAAGTGTGTGGAATCAATCTCAATTAAACTCAAGTTTTTTGCCAGATTGAGCCTTACCTCAATCATTTTTGGTATAGTCCTTTTCAAGAGATGGGCTATTCGATTCAGTTCTTTGTTGAGGTCCGTTGGTTCGGGAACCGCAGGATCTTTCCGGCTAAAAGCCAGAAGTTGTCTAACTAGTTCAGCCCCATTGGAGGCCGCATGTTTTACGGCATCCAATTTTCGAAGTTCTGACGCTTCTCTTTGGCGTGATTCAATCAGGATATCAGTATATCCCAGTATTATCTGTAGCAGGTTGTTGAAATCATGAGCAATCCCACCCGCGAGCGTCCCGACCGCTTCCATCTTTTGCGCATGACGAACCTGATTCTCTAACTCCACTTCAAGGGAGATGTCGCGTTTTATGGCCACAAAATTTGAAATCAGACCATTTGGGGAGAGGATTGGAGAAATCAGGGCTGATTCCTGATAAGGTGTGCCGTCCTTCTTTCTCGAGGTCAGTTGCCCCTTCCAGGAAATTCCCTCTGAAAGTTTGGCCCACGCCTTTTGGTAAAAGTCTTCTTCCTGAGCATTACCGGTAACTTTTAGAAAGTGTCTTCCCAGAACTTCGTTTTTACTGTATCCGGAAATTCGTTCAAAGGCTGGATTGACGTAATGGATTTCTCCTGAGGGTTTGGCTATTACTATGCTCTCTTCTGACTGCTCTACTGCCGCAGCCAGCATCATTCGCTCCTGTTCGACTTCTTTTATTTCCGTGACATCCACCCAATATTCTATGAGCTTTGCTACCTTACCCCCTTCATCATAAACAGGATAGGCTCTATGATCGAGAAACCTTGTCTTCCCGCTCTGATTTCTGGTTTCCACAAAACTGACCGATTCACCGGTTTTTTCAATTTTATCCAGGACCAGATGGAATTTGTCTGCACTGGAAACCTGCTCATTGACCAGGAAATATTCACTGCTTTTGTTTTCGTCGCGCGCTGGTTGATCATTCCTGGCAGCCGAATTGCTAATCTCTGTTTCAAAAGTCTTGAGATCAATTACACAAAAAGGATGCGTTATGGATTCGATAATAGTCTTCAAAAAAACACTTGCCCGTCTTATCTCCTCGTTAAATTCCCTTTCTTTCCTGACAACATCACGAATTCTTCCTGCGATAAAAATCCCTAATCCGCTGATCGTTATTATAAAGACCACGTAAGTCGATGTCTCTATCAACCTGTATTGACCTTTTTTTAAATTGATCTCCAATTCCAGTCTCTCTAGCTGCTCAGAGCTGTCGTAAAGGAGATTGTTGGCCGTTTCCTCGATCCTTTGAAACAACGGGATAGCCATTCTCAAGTTGGTCTGGATCACTTTAATGTGTTTGAAATATGCGTCAGCATCATCCAGCTTACCCAGACGTGTGCGCTCCTCCAGCAAATCCAGAAGGACTTCGAGACGCTTTTCCAGTTCGGGAAGCTGAGGTCTTAATTCGATGGAGGCCAGAATGTATCGCTCTTTCGGATCGGGCTTATAGACCAGACTCCTTTTCAAACTGTCAGCATGAGGTTTATTGAGTAATGTTCTGAATTCAAGCACCCCTCCTTTTTCCAGAATGTCGAGGTCGAGCATGACATGTCGAAGATGATGCCTGAATTGTTCAGCGCTGATTTGTAAATCATACAACCCGGAGACTGGCGCAAGCTGGAAAAATAATGACTCCATAGCGCCAATTTCTCCAACTATGTGATTTCCAATCTCCTTTCTGATCCGTTCATTGGATGCCAAGTCATTCAGAGAATCAGTCGCGTTCTGAAAAGTCATTCTCAAACCTACAAGAGCCAGCATTCCTCCAACAAACAGAGCCAGCAAAAGGCCCAGATAAAATAAAACTGTGGATGGTTTCTTCTTGTTGGTAATCACTTGTCTCACGGTTTGAGAAATTTAGTTTGACGGCTCGAAGCCGTATTTTTGAAACACGTCTCGCCCTTCCGCTGAAACTGCAAAATTGATGAACTCCATCGCCAGGTCGGAATTGGAAGAATATTTCAGGATTCCCAGCAAGAGAGGGGTCTTGGGGGCATATTCCTCAGATATATCCAGAGAGTCGATCTGGGAGGAGTTTTCTGGCCACTGGGTTGTCGCATACCAGTTGACACCGACGTCTGCAACGCCTTCTTTCACGGCTCTGGTGATGTCTTTGGAATCCGTCGTAAAAATGGGAGAATTTGCCATGGCCTCCCTGAAAAGTCCGGCTTTTTCAAGGACTGTCCTGGCTTCCAGCCCTATACTACCGGTCTCCGGGTTAGCCAGCGCTACCCTGTACGATGGATTAGTCAGGGACTTCAGTTCCGCCGGTATGTTTTTTGGATTGTTCTTTTTGACAACCATGGTAGGCCTGTTGTACCCGACGCAGACAAATTTGCCACATACTCCATCTGAGACACAAGATTCCATGTAAGAAGACTCCCCTGGTAAAAACAGGTCTCCCTTCCCGTTGGCTTTCAAGGATTTTAGAAGGTCTCCTGATCCACCTTTCACTATTTTGATGTGACAGTTTCTCATCTCTTCAAACTTCTGCGCCAGTTCATGAACCGGCTTGTTCATTGTAATTCCACAGTAAACAAGAAGTTCGACACGAGGAACTTTATCTGACCTGGAGACGTCACAACTTGCCACAAAGATGATGACAATGATCGCCAGAAAAATAGATTCCGAACTTGTGACTCCTCTGCCCATCATTCAACTTTATCCTCATGTCCTGAATTTAAAAATGTAACAGATTTTGAGCTTCTTACCGAACATGGCTAAGGACTGCCAACCAGTTGAGCAGAAACCTACAAAATGCGCCAGGCGTGTATCTTGATACTAAAATTCTTAGATCACAATCTAGATTAAAAATGAGTTAAAAAACAGTCAATAATTGTCGCGGGCCAGGCAAAAATTCTCAAATGTAGATGTTTGCATTTGCTGGAGTGAATCTACAAGCGTCTTGGGAACCCGGATTTGCGATCCACTAGCAGTCCCAAGTGTTTTAATGGGTCCGGTCGATCTTGAGTTGTTGCCAATAGTGGTCTATTTTGTCTTCAAAAGCATCATGGAGGACTAAGCGCTCATGGCTGACCTTAAAATTATTCATGTGGATGACAATAGCCTGAGAAAACAGTTCGTGAATCTGCCATGGCACGTGTTTCCTTCAGATAGCAATTACGTGCCATACCTGAAAATGGATTTTGCCCGACTCATTGACCCCAGACGACATCCATTCTGGGAATTCTCGGTTCAATCTCTGTATATAGCATCAAGAAATGGAATCCCGGTAGGTAGAATAGCCGCAATGATTGACAGGCGCTACAATGCGCACCACAACCAGAAGATGGGTATATGGGGGTTTTTTGACTGCCTGAATGACGAGGAAGCGGCCGCTGGGCTGTTCAGCGCCGCAGAAACATGGATTAAATCTCACGGCATGGAATTTATCAGAGGACCGTTAAACCCATCAACCAACTACGAAGTTGGCCTCCTTGTCGAGGGTTTCGAAAACCTTCCGGCCCTCATGATGCCATGGAATTTTCCTTATTATCTCAAGCTGGTAGAGGCTAATGGATACTCCAAGGAAAAGGATCTGGTCTCCATGCGTATCAACAAAACTGACCCATTATCGCCCAAGATTCAAAGACTTGCTACTAGAGTAAGAAAGAAGACAAACGTCACAGTCAGGCCTTTTTCAAAGAAAAATTTCCATTCGGATCTTCGGCTACTTGTGGACATATACCACGACGCATGGGGCGAGAATTGGGGATTTGTCCCCATGAGCGACAATGAAATCGTGGAAATGGCCAAAAATCTCAAACGCGCCATGGAAACTGAAATGATTTTTTTCGTAGAATACGAGCAGGAGCCGGTTGGTGTTGGTCTGGCCCTACCCGATTATAATCCGCTGCTCAAGGAGTTGAACGGAAGGATAACGCTAAGCGGACTGTTCAAATATTTGTTAAGGCGAAAATATGTTCGAGGCGCTCGTGCTCTAATGGGTGGGATCAAAAAGAAAGTAAGGAATCTGGGATTGCCGGTAATCATATTTGATTATTTGGACCATTTGCTTCGAAGAGATGATCGCATTGATTATGTTGAAATGGGCTGGAACCTTGAGGATAATGACGCAATCAACAAATTCGAGCTGGCCATGGGCGCACACCTCCGCTCAAGGTACAGGATCTTCAGGAAAAATCTTGTTTAACCGTCATGGCAATCATGTTGTCTCATCGAAGACATCAAAAAGACTTTTTCAAAAAATCCGACCGGAAATTATATTTGAAGGGTTCTGGTCTTGAATTCATTCTATTTACCAAGGAATTATCAATATTGAGAGCACTATTAATAAATCCAAAGTTTCCCCGTTCATTCTGGACATCCGAAGAACAATTGAAATTCATGGGCGCGAAAGCCGTTACGCCGCCTTTAGGACTCATCACAGTCGCGGCCATGTTGCCAAAGGGTTGGGACATTCGATTGGTTGATCTGGAGACCCAACCTTCATCAGACATAGACCTGGAGTGGCCCGACATCGTGATGATCTCGGGCATGCTCATTCAAAGAGAAAACGTTCTTGAAATAATCAGGGAAGCAAAGTCAAAGAAAAAAAAGGTTGTCGTTGGAGGTCCTTATGCGACCTCGGTTCCAGATGAAGTCCTGGAAGCGGGTTGTGATATGC
>CAZIVV010000277.1:0-1760 GCA_964542775.1 uncultured Desulfomonile sp. | reverse complement strand
CAGGTGTAATTCACCCATACCTGATATGAGGAGCTGTCCTGTTTCCTCGTTTTCTGAGAACACAAATGTTGGGTCCTCCATGGCTATTTTTTCGAGTCCTCCCAAGAGTCTTTCCTGGTCAGATCTGGTTTTGGGCTCTATAGCAATGGAGATTACGGGAATGTAAGTATCGACGGCCTCAAGAATCAGGGGATTTGTAATTGAGGTGATAGTATCTCCGGTTCTGGTATCCTTTAGTCCAACGACAAGGGCTATAGATCCAGCGGTGGCGGATTTAATTTTCTCCCTCTTGTTGGCATGCATCTGAAATAAACGGGCCACTCGTTCCTTGATCTTGCGAGAAGCGTTATATACCTCGGCTTCGGCCAGAAGCTCTCCGGAATAAATCCGTACATAAACAGCCTTTCTACCTTGATCCATGACTACTTTAAATGCCAGTGCGCATAGAGGTTCCTTAACCTTGGGCAGTCTGGTTTCTTCCTGGCCTGTCTCAGGGTTGATACCGACAACGGGAGGAATGTCCAAAGGCGAAGGCAGGAAGTTGATGATGGCGTCTATAACGGGCTGCACACCCATGTTTTTGAGCGCGGTTCCACAAAGTGTAGGCACTAACCTGTTTGAAATCGTGCCTTTGCGTAGACCCTCGAGAACCTGTTTTTCGTCCAGTTCGTCATTTTCGAGGTAAGACTCAAGTAGTTCCTCATCCTGTTCAGCGGCGCTTTCCAGCATAAATTTTCTGGCGCTAACGGCGTCGTCCATGAGTTGCTGGGGAATATCAACCAGAGTGTAGGTTTCTCCGTGATTGAGCGAATCCCATATCATGCCCTTCATGCGGATCAGATCTATTACGCCCTTGCATTCGTCGGCCAGAACCATTGGAATCTGTATTGGCACAGGGTTTGCCCCAAGCTGCTCGCGCATCATTGAAACAGCCCGGTGGAAATCGGCTCCTATCCTGTCAAGTTTGTTCACAAAGGCTATACGCGGAACTTTATACCTTTCGGCCTGATGCCACACAGTTTCGGTCTGCGGCTCCACACCTCCGACAGCGCAGATGACAGCGACTACGCCGTCGAGCACGCGCAGCGATCGTTCGACTTCGATTGTGAAATCGACATGTCCTGGCGTGTCAATCAAATGAATTTCATAATTATTCCAGTTGAAGACTGTGGCGGCTGAGGTGATGGTAATACCGCGTTCCTGTTCCTGAGGCATATAATCCATCGTGGCGGCCCCATCATCGACCTCGCCAATCTTGTGTATTTTTTTGGTGTAAAAGAGTATCCGCTCTGTCAACGTTGTTTTGCCGGCGTCTATATGCGCCATGATGCCTATATTTCTGATTTTAGCGAGACTTTGCGCCACAATAACTCCCTGTGATTTCAATAATAATACTGCACTGGCCACGGATTGGGTCCTGATTGGCCTCAAGTGTTTGTGTTGCCATTAAAAAACAAGTATAAAACAGATATCCCAAATTTGGGAATGAACCAGTGAAATAAGAAAATTAACAAAAATAATAACAATTTTCAAAAAAGATTATCATACTCAACGTCAATCTTTTGCAGACATGAGAAATTGATACCTGGTTAGAGCTCAACAACTACAGGATATAATATCGGGATGCCCTATCTTATAGACGGAAACAATGTCATAGGTGGATTCGGAAATCTTGATCCAGACCAGCATAAAGCCCGACAAAGTCTTATTCGGCAGTTGGCCACTTTTGTGAAGGCAACGCGACAAAAGGTCAGAGTCGT
>CAZIVV010000276.1:0-1991 GCA_964542775.1 uncultured Desulfomonile sp. | reverse complement strand
CGGCGCAAGTGACCAGGATAAGGATAAAATGCCCCAAATTCTGTCCGGAATTCTCGTCAATGACCGCCGGTGAGACTTTCTCCGGAAAATACGGCAAGTTCCGGATGATCGGAATTGAGGCCGGTGATTTCATGATTATGGATTATCAGCCTGACCAGGTAATTCTCGATGACGCCTACGCCCGATGTTCCGGCCGGGTCGTTCTCACTGAAACATTCTGCGGTGGCCATTCCCTGGAGTTCAGCGTGCTCGCCGGACTCGACTTCCCCGGCGGATGCGGTTGCGACTGCTGTGGCCAGAAGGGCCTGTTCCCCGCTCCTAGTCTTGTGATCAACGCCGGTGAGGCAATTGCCTCCAACTGGAATAACACCATCGGCTTCCAGTCCGGGATAACCGGCGACTCGGCCTGTAATGGCGCAGAGATAAGCGGCGCTTTCATCGGGGTGAACGGATCGACTCCTGTCGCTTGGGAGGGGCCGTCAAAATACGTTTCTGACGGTGTGGCGCGGTATGTCCAACGAAAACCGTCCTCCGCAGGGTCATCAGGAAATCCGGCCTGCTGTGGAGGCTTCCTCGAATGGCGGGCCGCTGATGGATGCGGCTCGGTGAAAACCAAAACAACCCAGGTAATCCGGCGGTTGTCGGGGCATTCCATCCAGCCGGCAAGCGGATCGAACCTGTCGGATGGCGCCGCTTACGAGTTCAGCGTTATCGGGGTATGCAGCCATGCCGACTCAGCAGGTCTCGAGTTGTCCACGGTGTGTCTTGACAACGTCCAGGGCCCTGTCTCCCGTCTGGACGGCGCGCTCAAACGCGGTTTCGGACGTTCTCTCACCTTGGCTTCCAATCCCGAATGCTCTTCCTGCTGCGGGTCCGGTTCAGTAAGACTCACATTCAGCGATGGTTGCGGAGCAACGGGAGCGGCAAATTACAGTGTGCGCAAGGGACTGAGTTATGGGGCCTCCAGCCTGTTGATCGGAAAAAAGGTCAGGGTGGCGAGAAATTATGTGGCTCAACCCTCTCCCGGATACGTCTACGACCTGGAAATGGCCCCAATCTACTGCGATGGAGGCTCAGGGCAATATTCAAGGGCCTACTGGGGATCGTATTCGACGGTATCCGCATGTGAATCCCAGATAAAAGGCGCCCCGGCCCCATTTATCAATTCGGAGAAAGCCCGCTCCGGGTTGGTCAACGCATCCACCTGTCTTTTCTATACGGATAACGGACAGGACGGTCTGAGTCTGGTGTCCATGATATTCAGCGTCTACGATAAATGTTGCGTCATGGATTCCGGTAATATCTCGTGGATAAACAGGGCAGACGCTTCCCGTTGTTGCCCGAAATGAGGTGACGGACAATGTCATTTGAAGGCGCCGCTCTCTCAAGTTATGTGGGTTTCCTGCATTACCTGGGAAACTATATTTCATCAACCGGGGGAGTCCCCGTGACCACTGCTAAATGCCCGGAATGCGGCGGCACATGGTCGGTGTGGAAGACGCTATGCCCCGCCTCACAGGATTTTGAATGCGGCTACCGCTCTATGTGGAAGTGCGAAAACCCGGATTGTGGTGAGATTGAACTGAGATGATCAGGAAAGGGGGATATCACGAATGGCCACCGCAAACTACCGGCCACCGGATTACCAAAGCGTCTTCGGCTCCGAACCGTTTTCGTCCAGGAGGACCCAAATAGAAACTCTCATAACCCAACTCCGTGAAAAACTGTCCCAAAGCTCTCAGGGTTCTTACGCAGGGATTAACGATCCCGCCGTTCAGGATTATATGGACTCCTCTGTGGGCGCGCAGAGAAAACTGCTCGATGATTATGTCCGGGCCGCCGCCGGGGCAGGCATAAAACGAGGAGGTTTCGGTGTCATGGGCGCCCCGAGGCTCGATTCGACCTTGACTTACTCTGCCGTTCAGAACCTCGCAAAGGATTACTCAACGAGGCTCAAAGACGCGCTGAGCCACGGCTCCGACGTGAGGGAT
>CAZIVV010000275.1:0-1666 GCA_964542775.1 uncultured Desulfomonile sp. | reverse complement strand
TTGAATTGGGATGTGATTCTAAACGGACCTGGTTATTGTGGTGCTTTTCCAGAGGGGGCAGAGATCCTGAAAAAGGACGGCTGGTCGCTTAAGAAGATTACCGACATCAAGCGTTTTGCAGTTGATATGCAAGAGGGAGATTTGGTTGTCCTTCGTGGAGGCACCAACCTAGTCTACGGTGTAGGCATGATTGTTGGTGAATATATCTGGAGCGATTTGTTTTCCGATGTAGATGGTTGGGATTTACAACATGTGAGACGAGTGAAGTGGCTTTGGTCCTATCGGAATGACAATAATCACGGGCCGAAAGAATTTAACACCTATACACTCAAGCAGGGCGATACGACACAGCCTTTTGATTCCCAAGAAGTACTCACATGGATCCAATCCCTCAACCTGGATCTGACGCAAGTTGCGAGTGTAAAGCCATTGCCTCCTGAACAAGTAAACCAGGTCAATAATGAAGAGATTTCTGATTTTCTGTTTAGTAAGGGCACTTCCAGCAGTTCGATCGAACATCTGAGAAGGACGATCGACGACCTGCGAACAATTGCCAAATGGTATAAGTCGGAATCCGATCCGTCCGAATTTGAAACAGAAACGCATCTGATTGTGCCACTGTTACGTGCCTTGGGGTGGACCCCCCAGAAAATGGCTTTGGAATGGAAGAATGTCGACATAGCCCTTTTCAGAAAGCTTCCGCGAAATAATGATGAACTCATTGCGGTTTTTGAAGCCAAACGCAAAGGCACCTCTTGCCTCAAAGCCTATTCTCAGGCCTATGATTATGCCAAGCCACTCAAGAATTGCAGTCGATTGATTGTATCCGATGGCCTACGCTACGGGGTGTTTATCAAATCAGACGATCCGGACAGTTCATTCAAGCTACATGCCTATATGAATTTAACTGATTTTAGAGCTGAATACCCGATTTTAGAATGCCATGGAATACTGGAAGCACTTTGGGCCATGACACCGGAGTGGAGTAAATGAAATATTTTATTTATCCGGGCAGTTGTGCATTTAAAGCTGTTAGAAGCAAGCTAAATGGATATTAAGTGTCGCTATATCTAAGAATATGAGAGCGAAGAAAGCCAAAATGATTATCACTGAAAGATTTTCAAACGATCCAATATGGGTCCAACAGCTTCAGGATGAACTCTACTGGGGTCTTGTCAGCTTGCCATTTGAACTGGCGAAAACACTGTACTTGAAAGCTGAAAACATTCTTAACATTGAAACCCGATTGGGGATAGATTGTTCAAAAGTCAAGAAAATCGACCATCGGATCTTGCAGAATTTACACGATTCAGTTGCTGCAAAATACAGGTATGACAATCGATGTAATTTTGAAATGCAATTGTCTGATTTTCAGAAAGAAGAAACGGATAAGGACAAAATCAAACAAGAGTGGATTAAATACTTCAGAGAGAATATTGAGCTCCTGCTCGACATACATAGCAGCTTATCGAGATCTATTGTTCTTGCCGCTGCATACCCAAATCCGGATAAAAGAGGCTTGGAAGCAGAATCACAAATAGATTTAATCGCAAACGGATTGTATTCCCAAATTCGAGACAATGAAGAGAATCTGATTTCGGAAAGGTTGAGCCTACATTCTATGGTGGCATTCTTATAAGATCGCTAACAAAATTGTGAAGAGAGA
>CAZIVV010000274.1:0-40945 GCA_964542775.1 uncultured Desulfomonile sp. | reverse complement strand
GCTGTTTCAGCTGAAGCTGGAGCGAAAAGGGGCGTAGACCCGTCAGTAATTCAGCCGCGGATAGAATACTGGATTTACAGCCCGGTCCCGGACATTCCACGATGGGAGGATGTGAAGCGGAGTTTTGGTGAGGCAATTTCCTCGATGCCGACCAGAGCGCGTGCTTTCAAGCTCCTCGAATCTCTCCTGGCTTCGCATGATCTCAATATTGAATACATGCTGCGTTCCGAGGCTGAGGAGTTGTTTGACTACCCTAACGATCTTATCAGGCTGAATTCGCGCAATTTCACTGATGATGACCTGGAATTGCTACAAAGGGCCCAGATGATAGTCCGAATGGAGTTGACGCCGACATCATCCTGGGGGCTTGAGAGCCTGAAGTTCATCACAGGATTTGTCGAGGGTCTTCGTAAACTGACCGACGGGCTGGTTCAGGACGCTGTGTCTCACACGCTTTGGGGTCTGGAGGCTTGGACGGAATTCAGCAGGAATCCGCTAAAGGACGTGCCTGGCGATCATTTACACCTCGATTTGCTTGATGAGGATGCGACAATATGGATGCATACCCATGGCATGCTAAAGTTCGGGCTTCCTGATCTTGAGATTGATGGTATCCCTTCGAATCTGAAGAAGCAGGCGCAGGAGCTTTTACTGGCGTCAGCCGGAGATCTCATCGCGCGAAAAGGCCTGGGTAGACCCCTAACCGGTGAGTTTCCAGTCCTGGAAGGCGCCCTGATGGTCGACTACAGATATATTGAACCAGACGAGGAGGGTCATTTCCCGGATGGTGTATTCAAGCTTCGTCCCTGCGCATACGGCGACAACCCTGACCGTCCCGAAGCGCTGTCTGATGGGCTGAGGCTCATGGAGTCAGGTTTTGACATGGAAAAGAGCCCCGATGTCCAGAAGACGGATCAACACAAGAAGGCCCGATGGGGAAAACCGCCTGCGAGATCCGTGGATCCCAGGGAGATGCTTATCAAAGCCCACAGGAAGGCCCGCGAGCGACTCGATGACTTCAGGAAAAGTTTCAGGGACAACTACAAGGACACCGATCATGTCCATGCGGTGAAGGCCGGTTTTCCAACCCCTGATGGCCGATACGAATGGATGTGGATTTCGCTTGCGCAATGGGAGAATGGACGGGTAAGCGGACGGCTGGAGAACAGCCCGGTTGTGAGGACGGACCTCTACAAGGGATGCCCGGTAGAGATAGATGAATCGGACATTTTTGACTGGATAATCAGCAGTGATGGCCAGATAGTGAACGGCGCATTCACCGAATCCACCAGGCGATAGCGCTCTGACTATTTTTCCAGGCTGTTTCCCTCCGGTGTGTTCAGGCGCCAGTAGCCGCCCAGATGGCGCCTTCTTCCTTCATGCTGTTGATCTGATGAGGGTTGTATCCCAGCGACTCAATGACCTCTACGGTATGCTCCCCAAACACATATGCCTCTGAACGCACATTTCCCGGCGTCAATGAAAGCTTCGGGACAATTCCCGGTTCGAACAGGCCATCCGGAGTTTGCCTCACCGCTTTTCTCGCCATCAAATGCTCATTACTCGGAAGCTCCGACACATAATTTACGGGAGCTACGCAGTCGTTAGGCTCATTGAGGAATTCGTCCCATTGCTTGAGTGTTTTTGTGTTGAAGATCTGCTGGAGCTGATCAGCTACGTGATCGCTCATTTCAGGGTCATACTGCTTTTCGACCAGATCTGGTCGTCCGAGTTTTGTGACCAGGCTGGCCCACAGATGAGTTTCCAAAGGCCCTACGGTTAAATGACGCTCATCAGCGGTGCTGTAAATCCTGTAGCAGGGAAAGTTCTTGTGTGATTCATTTGAGACCCGCCCCGGCATTGATGCGCCGGAGAAAGTGAACGACAGCGGCACGGCCAGTAGCGATACAAGCCCATCAGTCATTGATGTGTCTATATACTGTCCTTGTCCTGTGCGCTGTTTCGAGATGAGGGCTGCGAGGATGCCGATTGCGGCGAACAGACTGCCTGAGAGATCGGCCATCTGGAAGTTGGGCATAACCGGGAAGCCATTTGCGTCACGAACCAGGTCAAGCAGTCCTGATGTTCCCATGTAGTTCATATCATGCCCAGCCCTGTCAGCAAGTGGCCCTGTCTGTCCATATCCAGTAAGCGAGCAGTACACGATTGCTGGGTTCACTTGTTTGATCGATTCATAATCAACCCCGAGTTTTGTCGTCACACCCGGCCTGAATCCCTCGATCATGGCGTCAGCCTGTGCGGCCAGCTTCAAAAAGACCTGCCTGCCGGATTCCTTGGAGAGGTCAATCGAGACATGCTTTTTGTTGCGGCGTACAACTGGCACATAGCCAAGAACGTCGCTCTCCCTGAAACGTGGAGCTTCGACCACGGTGACCGCGGCGCCATGGTCCGCCAGAATCGAGGTGCAAAATGGTCCGGGAAGCAATCGACTTAAATCAAGAATTTTCAATCCATCCAGAGCTGGCACTGATAGTCTCCTGTTCCTGTTTCCCTTTAGCTTCAGGGTTTGTAATACATCAGGTTCCTTGCAAACGGCCTTACGGCATCCACAATCTGTTGTTGTTCAGCTTCGTCCATGTGCTTGAAGTTGGAAGCGATGAGGACGTTCTCCTCAATGTGGCTTATGCTGTCACACCCGATTACCGCGGTTGAGACATCATGAGAAAGGGAAAACCTGTAGAATGGCTCCATTGATTGGAACCAGGGTATTTTCTGGGCGAGTCCCCTGAAGTAAACCTTCATGCATATGACGCCCATTTGTCTCTTGATGGCCTCGGGCAGGACAATGTCAATGAAGCTGGCATATGTCGGTTCAGCGGGGTTTACGGGCATTAGAACGGTGTCAAAGTCATAGAGGGAAAGGCATTTCTTCAATATTTCCGGGTCATGATGTCCGGTAACGCCAATGTAGCGGGTCAATCCGTTCTCTTTGGCCCAGGTGAAAGCCTCAATGGCCCCTCCAAGTCCGAAGATCAGTTCGACGTCCTGAATCGTCCTGACGTCATGAACCTGCCACAGGTCTATGTGATCGGTCCTCATGTTCCTGAGCGTTTCTGACAGGTGAGCCAAGGCGCCTTCCCTGTTGCGGGCATGTGATTTACTGGTGAGGAATATGTCCTTGCGTCTCTCTCCGAGGGCTATGCCATAGTAATACTCACTGCCGGAATAAGCTCGGGCCGATTCAAAATAGTTCACTCCCAGATCAATGGCCCGGTTAACCAGTTGATAGGCCTCAGCGTCATAGTCAAAAGTTCGTAATATGCCTTCGCCTCCAAGTCCGAGAATTGTTACTTTCTCCCCCGTTTTACCCAGTGTTCTGACAGGAATGGACATTAAGACCGCCTTAAGTTAATAGCGCATTGTTTTTTATCCCCATGTGACAAGACCCATGGAGAGCGGGTTGAAAAGGTAGGGGTGGAATGGTGTAACCCGGACCTTGTAGGCATAAATTCCTGTTTCCTCGCATGCTAGTTTTGCCTTGAAACGCCATGAATTGTCGGATTGCATGCCGTCACTAACCATGGCCGTAACATTCCTTGTGATCATGGTTTCGGAATCTTCTCCGGCCCCAACAACGCCATAGCACAGATCGACCACTATTTCCTCGTTCCTGATGGCTCCAAGATAGATCTCGGCCTGCACTTCCATCGTGTCGCCGAGAGACACCTTGTCGCCATTCGGAAGGTTCACATCGACAACTCGAATGTCTCTCCACAGAGACTTCATGCGCTGCTTCCAATCCCTTAGTTCCACTGCCCTGGCCTGCCTGTTTTCGCCGAGGATCTGGTGAGCGAAGGCCGCCTGAACGTAGTAATCCTCCATGTATTGTTCGATCATACGGTGCGAATTGAAAAATCCCGAAATCTTCGCCATGCTGTGTTTCATCATCTCTATCCAGTTATGTGGCAGACCGTCCGGGCCCCTGTCGAAGAATGTCGGAATTACCTTGTTCTCCAGGAGTTCATATATCTGTTCAGCTTCTATAGCGTCCTGGTATTCACGATCCTGAAAATCCTCCTCGCCTCCAATCGCCCATCCGTTGGTGCCGTCATAGGCTTCGGGCCACCAACCGTCAAGGATGCTCATGTTGAGTACCCCGTTTGCAGCGGCTTTCATTCCGGATGTTCCACATGCCTCCCGCAGGCGTCGCGGGTTGTTCAGCCATACGTCACAGCCCTGTATCAGGTATCGTGCCACGTTGATGTCATAGTCCTCGAGGAAGACAAGGTTTCGTCTGAAGCCCTCCGACCTCGACATGTGAACTACCTCTTTGATGATCTCCTTGCCCAGCATGTCACGAGGATGAGCCTTTCCGGCAAAGATGAACTGGACCGGACGGCGCTTGTCGGACATCAGTCTCAACAGACGGTCAGGATCAGACATCACCAGAGAGGCCCGTTTGTATGGCGCAAACCTTCTGGCGAACCCGATGGTGAGAGCTTCCGGGTTCAGGAATTCCCTGGCCCTCTTTCTATCGAGGAGAGACCCGCCACTTGTCCTCATCTGGCGTACAAGCCTACGACGGCAAAAGCTCACAAGCCTCTCGCGTCTTGTTTCATGAACGCTCCAGACCTGCTCATGCGGTATATTATAGACCCGAGACCATATCTTGGTGTTGTCCGGCTCTTCTATCCAGCCCTCTCCCAGATATCTGTCAAAAAGATCCGATAGCTCCTTGGATATGTATGAGGGAATATGGACCCCATTTGTGACATATCCGATGGGTATGTCTTCTTCATCCACATGCGGCCATAGCGAACGCCACATCTTTTTGGAGACTTCACTGTGCAGCTTGCTCACAGCGTTGACCCCCCGAGAAAGACGCATGGCGAGCACGGCCATCGACAAAGGCTCGTTCCTGTCATCAGGATTGGATCGTCCGAGGTCCAGCAGGTCCTTCACATTCAGGCCCATGGAAGACAGATACCGCCTGAAATACTTTTCTACAAGTTCCGGTGGAAACAGATCTATGCCCGCAGGAACGGGCGTATGAGTCGTAAATACGGTGCTTGCAGCGACAGACTCCATGGCCGCGTCAAATGGGACCTTGTAAGTCAGCATTGTCTGACGGATGCGCTCGAGCGCGGCAAAGGCGGCGTGTCCCTCATTCAGATGATATACAAACGGCCACAGGCCCAAGAGGTGAAGAGCCTTAGCCCCACCTATCCCAAGAACAATCTCCTGCTGGATGCGCATCTCAAGATCGCCACCGTAGAGTTCCGCTGTTATCTTACGAACCTGTTCAGGATTTGAAGGGTCTGAGGAATCCAGAAGATAAAGCGGTATGCGGCCTACCTGAACTTTCCATATCAGTATCCTGGCTGTCACGTTGTCAATCTCGAGGTCAAAGGCCGCCTGCTTGCCTGTCCCGTCCATTACCGGAGACACCGGCATGTTGTAAAAATCGTTGTCAGGATACGATTCCTGCTGCCATCCGTCTATGTTCAGATACTGCTTGAAGTAGCCCTTTTGATACAGAAGCCCCATCCCGATGAGCGGGAAACAAAGGTTTGAAGCGCTTTTCAGATGATCACCTGCAAGAACGCCCAGACCACCGGAATATATCGGAAGGCACTCTCCTATACCGAATTCCATGCTAAAATACGCTATCCGGTAATCTATCGGCCTTTCCAGGTTAAATGAGTAGTTTTCTATGTTACTCACGTAATCGTCAAAAGACCTTTCAACCTCACGTATCTGGTCAATCAGGGCAGAATCCGCCAGAATTTCCTGTTTGCGCTCACGCGACAGGTTGGCAAGCAACACTACCGGGTTATGTGAACACCTCTCCCAGAGCTCGGGGTCCAAAGCCTGGAACAAACGGTTCATTTCAGGGTTCCAGGTGAACCACAGGTTCATGGCTATTATCCTTAATGATTGCAGCTCATCCGGAAGATCGGGTTTTACTATTAATCGCCTAAGCTTCATTTAATCTCCTGAAAAAGAAGAGTCAGTCATAACGGAACAATAATTAAGTATTTGTGCGCAATTTTTTTAACAGGAAACGGTTTTGAGGTCAAGTTAAGCGGATTATGCCAAAATAAATTGCGAACAGCTGAGCAGATGCATATAATGACCGTATGGTCAATGGCAGGCCCGTGTCGAATCTTTCCAAAAAGTGTGAATCTCTACCATGTTCGATAATTCCTCATCCCGACTTTTTAAAAGCCTGAATCCCGAAAAACAGGACAAGATATTCAACGCTGCAGCTGAGGAATTCGCGGAGAATGGGTACCGGAAGGCTTCAGTCAACACTATCGTCCGAAACGCCGGAATAAGCAAGGGTAGCTTGTTCCAGTATTTTTCTACCAAGCGCAATCTTTTTGATTCTCTGGTCAAAATAGCGTCTGAGCAGGTAAGGAAGTATCTCAGGGAAGTGCGCGAGCAGACTTGTGAGATCAGTTTCTTTGAACGCATGGGGCGCCTGATAAGGTCAGGTTTCGATTTCATAGACCGTTGGCCAGCTCTATCGAGGATTTACTTTCAGCTATTGCAATCAGGAGAATCGCCATTTGGTCCGGAGCGGGTGGTTGAGCTACGTAATCGTGGTGAGGGTTTTCTGCTGGACCTGATAATTGAGGCTCAGGAAAAGGGAGAATTGCGAAGGGATATCGATGTGGAGAAGGTTTCGTTCCTTCTGTATTCGTTGATGGAGACTATGCTTCGGTCTTACTACCTGGATCACCTGGCTGGTGGTCGTGGCTTGTACCGGGGGGATTCCAAGGCGCTTGATGACTGGATAGAGGCCACGGTGGACCTTGTGCGAGATGGCCTTGCCAAACGACAATGATCCGACAGTGGTGAATTTACCCAGGCCAGGGATGGAAGACCGGTTTTGGTGTTCGACAATCGTAACTGATTCCCGTTAGCAGGCCGAGTTCCAGGAGGCGCACTCTGATGGAGTTACAATGATGAAAAGATGTTACGCAATTGTGCTGTTGGTTGTTCTGGCGCTGTCACTTTCCATGCTAGCCGGCATGGGGTCCGCTGAGACGTTGAAAATCCGGTTTGGCTCCATTCCCGCTCTTCAGTCGCTGCCTTTGTATGTGGCTGAGCAAAAGGGTCTTTTTGCCAAAGAGGGTCTTCAGGTTGAAGTGATAGTGTTCAACACGGCGGCTGAAAAGGACATCGCGCTTGCGGCCGGTAGTCTGGAGGGCTGTTTTGCCGATCTGGTAACCCCTATGGCCATGAGGGGAAACGGACAGGATATTGTGTTGGTAGCCAAGAATTATGACACCCGATCGGACCGCAGGATGTTCGCCATCATGACTAAGCCTGGATCGAAATATTCTAACGCCAACGAAATAGCGGATATACCGGTAGCCATATCATCCAATTCGGTGGTGGATTACGCCGTGGAGAAGCTGCTCACATCCGCAGGCGTTCCCAGGGAGAAGTTGGCTTATATAGAATCCAAGAACATAGGGCTGAGGTTCCAGATGCTGCTCACCGGACAGGTCGAGGTTGCTGCGCTACCTGAGCCATTATTGACGGCAGCTCTGGACAAGGGCGCCAAAATGCTGGGTGATGATTCCGGTCTTGGGGAGACTCAGACGGCGCTAGTGTTCTCCGCGAAATATGCGTCGGAGAATCCCGGTGCGGTTAAAAAGTTCCTCAAGGCCGTAAATGAGGCAAATAGCCTCATAGACAAAGAACCGGACAGCGTCAGATCAATAATGGTGGAAATGAACCGGTTGCCGCCAAACCTGAGGGACAGCTTTCAGGTTCCGAAATTCGGGCCACTAAAACCTCCGGATCGCGACTGTATCGACAATATTTCCAGGTGGCTCCATGAGCGGGGAGTCCTGAAGAAAGAAATTCCTTACGAAGAAATGGTAGATGTCAGATTCCTTCAATGAGCTGATTCGCGCAAGGGGCCTATCCAAGAGTTACATAACCGACCAGGGTATTGTGCGGGCGTTGGAGGGAGTAGATCTATCACTCGGCTGGCGCGAGACAATAGCTCTGGTTGGTCCATCAGGTTGTGGGAAGTCAACGCTCCTGCTTCTGCTGGCCGGGCTGGAGAAGCCTGATGCAGGTGAGATATTTTTGGGATCAGTCCCCCTGGAGCGTCCACCACGAGAGGTCGCGCTGGTCCTGCAGGATTACGGACTGTTCCCGTGGAAAACGGTCAGGTCCAATGTTGAGCTTGGTTTACGCATCCGTCGTGAGAGTATCGACTGGGACCGTATAATGGATCTGCTGGTAGAACTGGATATCTCCGACAAGCTGGACGTTCATCCGCAGCAGCTCTCCGGAGGCCAGAAACAGAGGGTGGCGTTAGCCCGGGCTCTGGTGCTCAATCCGTCGTTGTTACTTCTGGATGAGCCGTTCGCCGCTCTGGACACGCTTAACCGTGAGCGTCTCCAGGAACTGGCTGCCAAGCTCTGGAGAGACAGACAGTTCAGCATGGCGCTCGTTACTCATAACATTCAGGAAGCCGTGATGCTCGGTCAGAGGATCCTCGTCATGGGAGGCGTTCCCGGGTCCATCCGACAGATAGTGGACAATCCTAAAGCCTGTGAGAGGGGTTATCTTGGGACAGCTGAGTTTTACGCAAAGCTTTCGGAAGTCAGAACTGCGCTGGAGTCTGCGGTATGAGCAACAGGCTCGGTTACGTTATTGCGGTAATGGGTCTGCTGTGTTTTTGGCATGTGGGCTCGATACTGGCCGGCTCCAACATAGTAGCAACGCCGTTGATGACTTTCGACAAACTGGTTCATGAGGCCCAGACGGTCCGTTTCTGGAAACATATAGAGGCTTCATCGTTCCGGATCATCTGCGCTCTGGTCCTTTCATTTGTCACGGCGATTCCACTAGGGCTGTATCTTGGATCGAGCAGGCGGGCGGACAGGATAGCCAGGCCTCTGATTTACCTGACATATCCAGTGCCAAAGATAGTCTTTCTGCCACTGGCGCTGCTCATATTCGGGATAGGCGACCTGAGCAAAATAATGCTCCTGTCGCTGATACTGTTCTTTCAGCTCCTCATAACGGCCCGTGATTCGGCCAGGGCAGTGAGCCGGTCGGCCAAGTACTCGCTAAAGAGTCTCGGCGCCAATCGAATAGACCTGTTTATTCACGTTATATGGCCATCCACATTACCGGCAGTTTTCACAGCGCTGAGGATAGCCACCGGAACCGTTGTAGCCGTGCTGTTCTTTGTCGAGTCGATTGGAGCGCGCTACGGGATAGGATTCTACATCCTTGACGCCTGGGGCAGGGCGGACGTTCCTCAAATCTACGCCGGTATAGTAGTGATGGCGGTCATGGGCGTTGTCCTTTATGAAACGTTTGATATCCTTGAAAGAGTTTACTGCAGATGGAACCAGCTTTGAAATCAAAACCACTGAAATCATGGAGTCCCGACGAGCGAATATCCGCTGTCAAGACCATATTCAACACCATAACGCCTCATTACGATCTGCTTAACAGGATAATGTCTGGCCGTAGGGATGTTTCATGGCGCAGGTTTGCCGTAAAGAGGCTGCCTCCGGACGTAAAAAGAGTCCTTGACGTTGCTACCGGAACCGGCGACCTGGCCATAGAAATTGCCACACAGAGGTCTCAGGTCGAAGTGACAGGGGCCGATTTCGTCGAGAAAATGATGAGACTGGCGCGTGTAAAAACCTCGGAAAAAAATCTTGGTTCACAGATCCAGTATGTGGCCGGAGACGCTACAAGGCTTCCGTTTGCCGACAACGAATTTGATAGCGCTACCATAGCCTTTGGGCTCAGAAACATTCCGGACCGTCTGTCCGCCATTAAGGAGATCAGTCGTGTGGTTAAGCCATCGGGCAAGATCATAGTCCTGGAAATGACCTTTCCGGCAAACCTGAAACTACGCAGCTTTTTTACATGGTACCTAAACAGGATGATTCCGCTCCTTGGTGGATTAATATCAGGCAACCGCAAGGCTTACAGGTATCTACCTGATTCAATACAGGATTTTCTTAGTCCGGACGAACTGACCGGGCTTTTTGAGCAGGCCGGGCTTCATTCGGTAAAGACCTTTCCGCTTACATTTGGTCTGACCTACGTTCATGAGGGTGTTGTTCGATGAAGGACGGTCGGTTTAAAGCCTGGATACAGGCCAGCAGAGCGCCGTTTTTCGTCGCTACGATGATTCCGATGACATTGGGCCTAATCCTGGCGGGCTTCAGAAACGGGTGGAGACCGTTCAGGTGGATGGTCGTGGTCCTGGCGTCATTTCTGGTCCATTTGTGTACTAATCTGGCCAACGATTATTTCGACCATTACGCAGGGGCAGATTCTGGAAAATCTATTGGCGGAAGCAGGGTTATCCAGCAGGGCAAAATAACGCCGACTCAGTTACGCAACGCTATGATCATATTTTACTCCATGGCGTTCATGTGTGGTGTCTGGATAGTGTCGGTATCAGGCGTGAAGGCCCTCATCCCTGTGATGCTTTTTTCTTTTTTCTCCAGCCTCTTCTACACGGCTCCTCCTGTCAGGTATGGCTACCACGGACTCGGTGAACTGTTCGTTGGCGTCAACATGGGACCCATAATGGTAGCTGGAACCTCAGCTGCGCTAGCAGGTTCTTTCAGCTTCAACGATGTTTGTATGTCAGCGCCGATTGCGGTCATGGTCGCATTCATTCTCTTTTACCAGTCTTTGTCCGATATTGACGATGATGTGGCCATAGGTAAACGCACAATCGCATCGAGGCTTGGTTACCCCGGGGCGATATGGGGCATCCGGATGTTCTACACGGGCGCTATCCTTTCTATGTGTGTTCTGGCCTATGCGGAATTGACATCCGTCCTGGCTTACCTTTCTGTTCTGACATCCGGACTGGCATGGAAAATTGACAGGATGGTGAGTTCAACCAAAGACTGGCGAGAATTGCACGACAAAGGGGGTGTTGTCAGAAAATTTTATCTTATCAATGGCGTGATACTTATTTTATCTGTGATCCTGAAGGGCTAGGAAACCATCACCCGCTTTCCTTCCTGAGGCTGACCTGTCGAACAGATCATTCAGGTCTGGCGGGCGATGATGTATATGCGCCGGACTAGAATTCATCAATCTTTGTAGTGTCTTTCTGTTTGTTCTTATTGTACTGATCCCATTTCAAACGGGCGTCCGTCGGCGGGGGAATCATGTTGGAAAGGGCTTTCACCCCCGGTATCTTCCTCGAAAGCCAACTCTCCTCCTCAGTGTCAAAACTCGCCTTGACAGCGTTGGAAGTCGATAGAGTTGAACAGGAAGCACCGAAGACGGTCACCACAACCAGAACAGCAAACCTAGCGACAAACAATTTCATATTAACAACCTACATTTCATGAGGTTGATGGAATACATCCATCCATGGGTGAGCTTATATTTATTATTTCCCGTTAATTCAACAGTTATTTTTTACAAAACAAATATTTTATAAAAGATATGAGGTTATGCCTTAATAATGACTTATATTTTAGATGAATGAGTTTATTTTCAAAGCTATAAAAAGGATAAGTTTTAAATATAAAGCTCTTTATTGATAAAGATAAACCAATATCATAGGTCATTTATTACCGTGATTGGATACAACACCTTTAAACAGTTATACATTCTTCTTTACCCATTTCTCCATTACTATGGCGTCATCCTTTATATCAGGATAGTAGCGTTTCCTGAAACCGATCGAGCTGAAACCTGATTTTCGGTAGAGAGACCTGGCTGGCGTGTTGCGGGTGGCCACGTCAAGAATGATTCGGCCTACTCCTCTTTCGGCGCATATCTCTTCGAGTCTGTTCATCATGCGCGTGCCTACCGACCGCCTCCTGAATTCCGGGCTAACGGCTATATTCAGGAGGTGGGCCTCGTCGAGAATTATCCAGAAGCATTCAAACCCCACAACCCGGTGACTGTATTTAAACACAAGACATACAGATCTGGGGTTGGCGATTTCGTCTGCGAACATTCCACGTGTCCATGGTGGGTTGAATGAATAGCTTTCTATATTCGTAACTTCATCGAGGTCATCCGCAGCCATTGGAGCTTCGATCACGGAGTCCACGCCGAAAGAGTGGGGAAGGTCATTCTTGTTCATGTTGATATCCCGTTTGGGTGACTTCTGATAGGTTTTGAATGGATGGAATTCCATCTGTGGCCAGGGAGAAATGTCTTGAGAATTGCCGATTATAGCTGTTTGAATACACAACACAGTGACAGCGCCAGAATAAGGCCGAGGACAAATACGCTTTTGTGGGAAGTTTTGGAAAGGATGCCCGCCAGGTCAGCTATTCCAATCATTATTACAGAGTAGAACCCGACGCCAAAGATATTGTAGTAAGACGGTGGAATGTGACCCAGGGCCTTTTCCAGGGCCATGAGGCCTAAGCTTGTGTAGCTCGTGGCAATCAGGAATGCGCTGACGAAGCTCAGTATGAAACCGGAGAGCATGTAGGAGATGACTGATTTGTCGCTGCTTTTCAGTAGCGCCGTTTCCGCAAGTAAGGCCAGTTTGCCCAGAGCGACCCTGAAAACGCCGTCAAATTTCGAGGCAAACACAGTCAGCGGAAAGGTTATGAAGAACGACAGGCAGGCAGCTGAAGCCATATCAATGGGGAATCTGTCCATTACCAGGATGAGTATTGCGGTGGCGCAGACAGACGCGAGCGTAGAATCAGGCGCAATGTAGCCACCTACTGGTGGTCGTCTGAGCCAGAGTAGTTCGTAGGCGACTCCTATGTAACAGCCGGCAAAGGTATTTCCAAGCGCAAATCCAGTAATCGTCGCGCATATTATCGGGCGGGAAACCAGCAACTGTAAGAACTGATAGCGGTCCAGCCACAGCAAACCGGCAATCAGACCTGCGAGTAAAGTCTCAAACAACCTGGCAGCCTCTATCCGGCAAAGAACAGCGCCGTATTTTCAGTGTGAATTCATGTTCAACAGCGCCCGGAAGCATCAGATACGCCTATGCGTGTCTGACTCCCCAACAGCTCTGTATTTCACCATTTTAAAACATTATGACATCCATGGCGTCAGATTCAATTCGACGGCCTTTTCAAAAGGCACACTCTGAATATCAATTACGATCCCTTCTTCCAGAATATCCCTTAGTGAGTTCAGGCATTCCTCACCCACCGCTATTGATCTGCTCAGACAAGTTTTGTATTCGGTTTCGGCGAGGTTTCCCAAGTTCAGTCTGTCGAAGTTAACTCCGGCTTTCTTGAGTCTCAGGGCATCTTTTGGATTATCAACGATCACCATCTGTCTGGCGCTCGAAGAGCTTTCCCGAAGAAGCACGGAAGCAATGTTGTCGACCGAATCGATGACCAGGGTTATGGAATAAGGAATGGCCGCCTCCAGTATCATCTTCTGGAGTTCGTCCTGCGCCAACGCGTCGTTAGCTATCAACAATACTTCAGCGCGCGTCGAAGGAATCCAGGCTTCAATAATTTGACCGTGTACCAGCCTGTCATCAACTCTTATTAGTACAATTGGCATAGTTACTACTTACATTACCACGTTGACCTGGTTCATTTTTTTTCGGAAGAACCGCTTTTTGGACGCCTCTGCCTGAGGATTTCACCAGCCCTGAATATGTTCTCCTTTCCAGCATCACATGCAAGTCTGGCCAGAGATGTCAAATCGTGGTCACCGCGTGAATTAATGGATTTAATGAGCATGGGAAGATTCAAGCCCGTAACAACCTCAACTTTCCCCTCGTTCAGAAATGACAGCGACAGGTTCGTAGGTGTTCCTCCGAACAGGTCCGTAAGTATAAGGACACCACTACCCCTGTTTAGTTTGGTTATAGTCTTTGCTAGCTGATCTCGGACCGATTCAGGCGCGGCTTTCGGGTCCACCGCTAATGCCATGGTCTGCTCTTCCGAGGTTAGGCCTATCAGCCTGGCTGTTTCAAGGAACTGAACTCCCAATTCACCATGAGTCAATATGAGGATGCCGACCATTTTAGGATTTCCATGACACCGGTATATCTGACAAACTGCTTCCGGCGCCCGTTGCGAAAGTTAACAGTTGGTTTTCACGTATCCTGCCGAGGTTCAGGGCTACTACGAATTCCGATCTCGCGATGCCTCACCTGCACACCACGATATCCCCGCGACCACAGGCGCTTTGATATGTATTCCGCTATAACTACCGACCGGTGCCTGCCACCTGTGCAACCAATCGATAAAGTAAAATATTGCTTACCCTCGCTAATGTAAAGCGGTAACAGAAATTCGAGGAGGTCCTGAAGTCTCGTCAGGAATTTTTTCGTAGTCTCCTTGGACAAAACCCACTTCCTCACATCCTCTCCCATACCGGTCTGAGGCCTCAGGGAATCCACAAAATGTGGGTTCGGAAGAAACCTGACGTCAAGCACCATATCTGATTCCAGTGGAAGACCCTTGCCGAATCCAAAAGAGTTTATGACTATCTTGAGGCTGTCTGTCTTTGGCTGGGAATATATTTTCCTTATCTCATCGCGTAGTTGATGCACCGTTATGTCTGATGTGTTGATGACTCTGTCCGCTATACGCTTGATCTGCTCAAGCTCTTCGCGTTCACGGGTTATGCCGTCTATCAGGCTGCCGGTCGGAGCAAGCGGATGCTGCCTTCTCGTCTCGCTGTAACGTCGTATCAGAACCTCATCGCGAGCTTCCAGGAAGAGAATCTCGAAAGAGGTGTCATGAAGCTCCAATGAATTCAGTATTGCCGCATACCTGGGAAAGAATTTTCTCTGCCTCAGATCGATAACTAGAGCCAGCCTGTTAAGCTCGGAACCACCCGACTCAACTAGCTCTATCAACTTGGGAACCAGGTCAACCGGTAAATTGTCTATGCAGAAAAAACCAATGTCTTCAAAGGTCTTGGCCGCAGTGGACTTACCAGAGCCCGACAGACCCGTTATTACAACTATATTTCTGGAACTCAAAACCGCCTCAACCCACCGTTTTTATATAACCTGACCAGAAGCTCGATCAGTGAGCCTGCGCAAACCCCTGTCGCTACAGGAGCTTTGACTCGCAAAACCTCTAATCCCAGGAGATCTACGCTGTCAACCTCGGGCTCAATTCTACCTGTGTCTCTGCCGGCGTCAAATCTCTCAAGCCGCACTATCAAGTCTATCACACCGCACGGCCTTACAGCAGCCTCAAACAGTTCGATGACGCTAAAAATTCCAATACCTCGAACTTCTATCGGAGCCGGAGTCTTTACTGGTTCTCCCACCACGGTATCTTGCCGGGTTCTGTGTATCCTGACCGCCTCATCACACACAATGAGGGCCCCACGTAAGGTCAGACTTATGGCGGCCATGGATTTACCGACTCCGGGTTCTCCGGTTATCAGAACCCCTGTGTCTTCAACAATAACCAGCGTTCCGGAGATTACACTATGGTCAGACATGAACTGATGATAACACGTAAAAGCGTCTGATGGAACTTTTCCTTGGTCAAGATGGTCTTGAAAACATTGACAAGAGAGATAATATATTATAATAGCAATATCTAAATATTTTGCCACGCGGCTCGGAGGTTCAATGAAGTTCTCAGTTGTAAAGTTTCTCCTCATTGTTGCATGCATTTTTGCCATTATGCCTATTAACCCATCTTACGGTTCTGACAACCTCTCCAATGCAAACATATTCATGTTTCCCAAGCCTCATCCGGTTTCAGATATGGTGTTTGCAGGTCCTAATGGTCAGGTTTTTTCCACCAGTGGACTTAAAGGTAAGGTAGTGCTTCTGCATTTCTGGTCGATTCAGTGCCCGGCTTGTCGCATGGAAGAGCCGTTGCTTGAGCAGCTCAAGAAAACTTACGGCGGATCCGGACTCGAAATACTCGGCGTGAACCTTGTGGATCCTCCCGAGGCGATAGCACGCTACGCCGCGTCCAACCACATTCCTTTTCCTGTCGTATTTGACGGAGGGCGGGGTTATTCATTAAAAGGCGTGAACATGTCCGGGAAAAGGACTGCCTTTCTGATCAATTCATCACAGGAAGCCTTGCTGGAAGTTCCCGGTTTTCCAACAACCTACATCCTGGATTGCAGGGGGAGCGCCATAGGCTACACCGTGGGCGCCGCCAGGTGGAACGCTTCTTCAGCCCAGGCGATGATACAAAAACTGCTCGTTGATCAGAAAACCTGTATGGCCTCGAATGCACAAGGCAATTCTCAACGTGTTTCGATGCGTTAATCCGGGGCATTCCTTTTTGCTTGACAACTTATACGTTCGCGGTTAATCGTAGGGATTAAATATAGGCGCGTAGCTCAGGGGGAGAGCATCACCTTGACGCGGTGAGGGTCTGGGGTTCAAATCCCCACGCGCCTACCATTTTTCGAGTTCTTAATGATTCCGAGATACTCCAGTAGGAGGAAGAAGACGCACTCTATGATCAATAGCCGGATATGCTCCGTTGCCTTCCTGATTTGCAAGAATACCCAAGCATGAAACCTTCCATAGAGATCCGATTTCAGGATCAAATCAATACGTATGCAGCAGGCTCGACACCCAACGATATACTGAATGCTCTGCCAGTGGGCAACAGGTCAGAAATAGTCGCAGCCGAGATCAACGGAAAAGCGGTTGATCTATCCACCCCATTAACAGAATCGGGCGATCTGGGACTCATCACGGTTGAGTCAGCCAAGGGGCTCGATATACTTAGGCATTCGTCAGCGCATGTAATGGCTCAAGCGGTCAAGGAGCTGTTTTCTGATGTCAAGGTCACCATAGGTCCTTCCATCGAGGATGGCTTCTATTACGATTTTGATACATCGCGTCCTTTTACGCCTGAAGACCTCGAGAAAATCGAGACCAGGATGAAGGAGATCGTGAAGAGTCGGCTTCCGTTCAGGCGCAAAGTCATGTCACGGGACGATGCTATTCGCTATTTTGAAGAGGTTGGGGAAACCTACAAGGTTGAATTGATAGAGGCTTTAGACGCTGATGAAGTGAGTCTGTATTCTCAGGGTGAGTTCACGGACCTTTGCCGTGGTCCGCACATCCCTCATTCCGGGTTTGTCAAGGCGTTCAAGCTAATGAAAGTGGCAGGGGCGTATTGGCGTGGAGACGAACATAACAGGATGCTCCAGCGGATATATGGGACGTCATTTCCATCGAAGGACAGGCTGAAGCGACACCTTGAGATTATTGAAGAGGCCAAGAAGCGCGATCACCGCAAGCTGGGCAAGGAGCTGGATCTTTTTTCCATTTTGGATGAGGCCGGTCCCGGAATGGTGATCTGGCACCCTAAAGGCGCTCTCCTTCGGTACCTGGTTGAGGATTTTGAGCGAAAAGAGCACCTCAAGCGCGGATATCAACTGGTGGTAGGGCCACAGATACTCAAGCGCGAGTTATGGGAGAGGTCCGGTCATTTCGACAATTACCGTGAAAATATGTATTTTACCCGGGTGGATGACATTGATTATGGCATAAAGCCGATGAACTGTCTGGCCCACATGCTCATATACAAATCAAGGATCCACTCGTATCGTGACCTTCCAATCCGCTATTTCGAGCTGGGTGTGGTTCACAGGCACGAGAAGAGCGGGGTATTGCACGGTTTACTGAGAGTTCGCCAGTTTACTCAGGACGACGCACACATTTTATGCACACCGGAACAGCTCAACGACGAAATACTGAACATTATCAACTTTGTGCGGGATGTCATGGGCATATTCGGTTTTGAGTACACGATGGAGCTTTCCACGCGTCCCGAGAAGTCGATAGGAACAGATGAGGACTGGGATCGAGCTACCAACGCCTTGAAGAAAGCGCTGGAAGACCTGAAAGTGGACCATGAGATCAATGAGGGTGACGGAGCTTTTTATGGTCCCAAGATTGACATAAAGCTCAAGGACGCCCTATCGAGGTCGTGGCAGTGCGCCACCATACAGTGTGATTTCACTCTGCCGGAGAGATTCGGTCTTACATATGTTGACAAGGACGGCGAGCGCAAGAGACCCGTGATGATACACAGGGTTGTTTTAGGGGCCATTGAGAGGTTCCTGGGCGTGCTCATTGAACATTATGCAGGGGCTTTTCCTTTGTGGCTTTCCCCGGTGCAGGCGATTGTGATGACCATAACTGACAGGCATCACGACTATGCTCTTGAGTTGAAGCGGAAGCTCGCTGAGAATGGGGTTCGTGTAGAATTCGATGACCGTAATGAAAAGATCGGTTTCAAGATCCGTGAAGCCCGAAACCAGAAAGTTCCGTACATGTTGATAGTAGGTGACAAAGAGATTGAGGAGAACAGGGTTGGTGTAAGGAAACGTGGCCAGGACGCTACTGTATCCATGACACTGGAAGAGTTCCTCGATCAATTTAATAGCGAAGTCAAGTCGAGGTCTTAGAGTTATTTATATGCGAAAATCCATCAAACATTTCCTAAGGGGGCTTGTTTCATGAAAGGTAGGCCAAGGAGCTCCGCAGTTTCGGAACCCAAGGTCAGGGTTAACCAGAAAATACGCGCGCCACAGGTTCGTGTCATAGCGCCAGAAGGCGAACAACTTGGAATAATAGATGTGGCCACGGCTCTGAGGAAGGCTGAGGAGTTTGGGTTAGATCTGGTTGAAGTAGCGCCAAATGGTGACCCACCTGTCTGCAAAATCATGGATTATGGAAAGTTCAGGTTCGAAGAAAGCAAAAAAGAACATGAACGCAAAAAGAAACAGGCTGTTGTTGTGCTGAAGGAAGTGAAACTTCGCCCGAAGACTGAAGAGCACGACATGATTCATAAGGTCAAACAGGTAAAGCGATTTATAGCTGATGATTGCAAGGTCAAGGTATCCATAGTTTTCCGTGGCCGTGAAATTACTCACCCGGACCTTGCTAAAGCTTTGTTTGACAAGATGCTGGAACTGGTTGGCGATGAGGCCATGGTGGAACAGCCGCCCAAATTTGAGGGTCGATCCATGAACATGATTCTGGGGCCTAAATAATCCTGAATCCCGTTCCAACACAACTAACTTACGGTGGTGTATCTGAAGCGTCTCCATTGACGGAGTCGCTAAATGAAATAATCCGCCTTTCAGTGAAGAAGGTTGCAAGCCTGCTACGGATGATCGCTGCAGGCTTTTTCATTTTCTGACGAGGTGCGCAAGATCGCCGTAAGGGCTCCATGGCGACATGATCGTCAGGGATGGATTCTGTCCATGAGTCTGGGAAATGGAATTGTTTCTCGAACGTGGTGGATTCCGCAAATCCAGGTCAGCGCCCTCTCTATTCCCATGCCAAAGCCCGAGTGAGGGACCGAACCGTATCGCCTCAGATCCAGATACCACTCCAATGGCTCACGATCAAGCCCGTGTTCGTCTATGCGTTTCTCAAGTTCAGTCAGTGAATCTTCACGCTGACCGCCTCCAATTATCTCACCGTAACCCTCGGGCGCCAGCAGATCAGCCGCCAGAGCCAGTTTGTCGTCATCTGGGTCACGCTTCATGTAAAAGGCCTTTATTTCGGAAGGATAATGGGTCACAAACACCGGCTTTTCAAATTCATTCGATACGGCAGTTTCCTCGTCAGCCCCAAGATCATCGCCCCACTTGATTTCCATGCCCTTGCCTTTGAGTATTTCCACTGCTTCGGAATAGGTGATCCTCGGGAATGGAGGAGTTATTTTTTCAAGTGTGGCAACGTCACGTTCGATAATTTTCAGTTGGTCCTGGCAATTACTGATAACATCGCCGACTATTCTGCATGTCAATCCTTCAGCCAGCTCAATGGCCCCATTGAGTTCACAGAAGGCAACTTCAGGCTCTATCATCCAGAATTCCGTGAGGTGGCGCCTTGTTTTGGATTTCTCGGCCCTGAACGTCGGCCCGTGTACGTATATCTTTCCGAGGGCCATCGCCGCGGCCTCTCCGTATAACTGTCCTGATTGGGTTAGATAAGCCCAACGGTCAAAGTAACCAACCTGAAAAAGAGTCGTGGCGCCTTCACATGACGTTGGCGTAAGCACAGGCGCTTCTATGGAGGTAAAACCCTGTTCATCGAAATATGACCTGGCAGATCTGACTAATTCATGCCTGATCCTGAGTATGGCCGTCTGACGTGATGACCTTAGCCATAAATGCCTGTGATCCATCAGGAAACCAACGCCATGCTCTTTGTTGCTTATAGGGTAGGGCATCGCCTCGGAAACAAGCTCCATGTCCTTGACCAGTATTTCAAAGCCAACAGGTGAACGAGGCTCCTGTTTCACCAATCCGGTAATCTTTACTGACGATTCATAGGCGATCCTGTCCGCCAGGTCGAAGGCTTCAGGAGACGTCTCATTTTTCAGAACAACGCACTGTATGGTCCCGGAGCCGTCTCTTAGCTGAAGAAACCTTATCTTTCCGGATGACCGGCGGTTGGATATCCAGCCACTGAGGGTTATCATCCTATCAACTGACTCAGAAATATTGGCGATATAAATATCTTTCATAAAAACGTCCTGTAGGGAGAACTTTTAACAAGCTGACCGTGACGGGATGAGGCCCCGGTCAGCTCGTGGCAATTATGAATACCAATTGGATATTTTATCAAGTGGGGCGGTGACGATTCAAACAAAAAAAAATTGTCCCGGCCATAGAGCCGTTTCAGGCGAGCAAATATTCACGCTGCGTGGTTGACCAATACCCCGCTATACTATTCGCTTTAAACGGAAGTACCCCCTAAGCGTACTTAATCTGTAAACCGTTCAAACTTTCACGATTAGTTCATCTAATGTTCCAGATCAGCTAGGGTGATCACGTCCATTTGAGCGCCAGACCATGTTGAGCCACAAGGAGTTAACTATTTCCAGTCATTGCTTCAACATGATTTATTGAATAATCTGCTCCAGACTGAAACCATGGACGTGGAACTCTTAACTATCAAGATATCACCCGACAAGAATGACTCTAGTAACCGCAATTAGGAATGTCTTTCTTGACCCAGGCTCCTCCTTCGAAAGTGTAGAGGTCAATTTCAACTCCACGGCTCAGCAAGGTCGGTAATTCAACTTTCCAGAAAACGGTGTCCGTGCAATACCACTGATTGGCTCCGATGTACGCTGTGACCTTTCCCGTAGTCATTCTCGCGAATGCTGCCGAACTACATTCAAACATTGGCTCTATGTCTCTCTTGTAGTCATAAATGCTTCCGACATATGGATGTGGGTACTGGTCAGCGTATGTTTCAGTCCATTTTCCGCCGGGTGTTTGATCAATAGTCGTCAATGACTCTGCTCGGCATTTGGTCCATGCCCCATCTCCACTGTAAAAACAGGCCATGTTCTCAGGGGTGACAAACTGCGAATCGTCAGGTAATCCTTCGCATTTTGCGTTGGCTATAACAGCAGACGGTTTTCTCCAGTTTCTCCTGGTGGGTTGCGAGGCAAACTGCCTGAGGTTGCGAGGGCTCCTGAATATGGGCTCAGGCTTTGAAAACGGGTTTTTGCCCTTGATAATGTTCTCAGCCTGGAATCCAATGTTTATGTATGCTCCAATTTGACCATACTGGCCAGTGAGCCTGTCATTTCCGTATTCGGCGGAAACCCTGAAAACACCGTCGGCCGTAGTGACATCAGCCCCGGAACGTAGCCCATAAACCTTTGAATTTCCCATGTCGTACTGATAGCCGGCCAACTTCACTCGAAGATCATAGGCCCTGTCGAAGAGAGGTTGGGAGGCGCCGGCCTCAAAGTCATAATTCCCTCTACCTTCAGCTATGGCGCCAAACATGTTAAAAGTGGGAAGCACACTGCCACGAGAATCATAGCCAACGTAAGAGTCCGAATAGTAGTTGAAGTTAAGATCTACGGCTGAATCTCCCGGACCATTTACTGCTGCCTGGAAGCCAAGGCTACCGGCTGACCTCCAGTTACCTGTTAGCCTGGTGGAATCATAAAATCCGTAAACACCCACAAGCACATTTTCACTGATGAATTTCCGGAAACCAAGCCCGACTGACAGATCGATCCTGTTCTGGAGTCCCGCTGGGCCTTGTTTCCAGAAATTGTTGAGAAAAGGAAATCCGCCTGTCGAAGCGGAGTTTGATGAATCCAGATGAGCTTCAGCAAAAACTATGTCGCTGGTTGACAATGTCAAAGGCAGCAGATAATCAGCTGACCACCATGACTGGCTCAGATTTCTACCGAAGAGGTAGTTGAACCCGAACTGCAGGTTTGGAATAACCGGCAATAGGTTTTTTACCATTTCACTGGAGAAAGGAATCGATTCCGATCCACCGCCAAACTGTGGTCCAGAGGCGCCAGGCAAAGCCAGGGGCCTTGATGGAGCCAGATCCAGCGCTTGTGGCCTTGCTGAGGACAGGATTGGTTTGATGAGGTCGTTAGCGTTTCCAGTTGATAGATGAAATTGATTAAGTAGAGTTATTGTCAATAGGATCAAGGCTATTTTTAAGCAAAGTAATCCACTATAATTCTTGCTGGCTATTACAGCAGAATTCATGAGCCCACCCTTCCATTATGCTGAAAATATTTGCGTAAGCTCCTTTAAAAACCAAATGACCTCCAGTGTCAAGAAAAGAAAAGATGTCTCTTACAAAAATGAAAACATTGTCAAAAGACGCGGGGATGATTAATTCAGGAGAGAAGATCGACAACCAAAATTTTTCAGGAGGTTGGCATGGTTTTGTGTATGCCGCTTACAGCTGAGATGTTAGCCAATCGGACCAGCATACATTCTTCGGCGTCTGACCTGACATTTGATCAGGCGAGGGCGCTGGCGGATGAAAAGGCTCGGGAAAACTATGATACGCCGATGCTGCTGGCGTGGTTTGATTCCAAACGTCAGAGATTTAGCCCCAACATAGTCTGTTGTCAGGAACATAAACCGTCCTGGCTTGTTTACGCTGAGAGCCGCGGGGGCGATTTGTCGGTGGACGTAAATGATCTTGAATACGTTTTCGTATACAGGATGGGCTGATCATAGCTCGCACTGGCCGCACAGTGTTGAGTCGCAGCCAGTAGGATAAGGATCAGGAACGATGGGTGGCCTTCTGGGATTGGAGGCATCCCTGCCACAGCAACGCATTTGTTTTCTTGTCAAACGACGCCTTGATCCATTTGTCACTTCTGAATCGTAAAACCAGCAACGCGCACATCAGGATCATGGACGCTGTCATGGACCACCAGATTCCACTGGCGCTCGAGTTGAACAGGTAAATCATTGAGAGCATGAGAGGTATTCTTACCAGCCACATCCCTGTGAAAATGATCCTCATGGTTCCGAAGGTGTCCCCCGCTCCCTGTAAAGCCCCTGACAGCGAAATTCCTATGGCCATGAATGGCATTCCAAGCATGTTGATCCGAAGGTAACGCGTCATTTCATCGTATACGGAAGAGTCTGTTGTGATCCACTGCGAAATCACAGGAGCAAAAATGAACATGAGTGTAGCGGGAACAATAATAATGGCAAAGCATAAGGCTGCTGTTGCGCGGGCGCCTTTCCTGGCTCCTGACAAATCGCCGGCCCCAAGCCTGTTTCCGGTTATGACGGCTGCTGCCATGTTCAGGGCAAAAACAGGAAGGAAAATAATTGCTTCAATTCTTACTCCGGCGGTCATGGCCGCCAGGGCTGTGACCTCACCCTCATGGAGTTTGGTCACCAGGAAATAAACCACTAGAGTTCCCGCATTCCAGGCAGTCTGCTGAAGCGCGCTAGGCACTCCAAGCTTCACCAGGTTTCTGATGCAGCTGAGCATTGGCTTACGCAGACCTGAGAATCTTATCCTGTATGGTCCGCTAAAAATGTGTAGCATGTTCAGTAGCATGCCGAGTGATGTCCCGAGCGCGGTCGCCCACGCTATTCCAACATATCCCATGGCTGGAATCGGGCCCCATCCAAAACCAAGAACGAAATTGCCAATCACATTCGCTGTCGAGGCTATGCAACTATTTATCATGGCAACTTTGATGCGACCCGAAGATCTCAGAATTCCACCGGTTATGATCATCATATAAGTAGGTAAAAGAACCAGCGAGAAAACGCGGATAAAGGCCTCGGCTATTTCCCTGATACCCTCTGGCATGCCGGCCAGGGCTATAATGCCGTTAGCGTGGATCTGGGCCCCAATCGTGAGCGCTACCGAAATCACACAGCCAATCATCATCGAGTTGGCCGATATATTGCTGATTCCCTCAGCTGATTCCGCTCCATAAGCCTGTGACACCATCGATACGGTCCCGACCGATATTGCAGTGGCAAGTATCATGAGCGTCCAGTAAAGCTGACCGACATAACCGACTGCCGCCAGAACTTCTTTGCCCATGAATCCAGCTACATAGACATCCGATATTCCTATGGTAAAATGAAAGAACATTATCAGGATCATGGGCCAGCCCATGGACCACGAATCCTTAATGAACGGAGCTATTTCCTCAACAAATTGTCTGATTTTTGCCATTGCCTGTGTGACTCCCGGCCAATTCCTATTAATAATTCCTACAAGTGTCGCAATTAATGGCCAGGATCAACAGCGCATGGAAAAGGAATACAAGGCATGTTACAATTTTGTAACAAAACGGTTTCTCTTGAATTTTTCATACGACATCCATATATTCATTCAGATTTACCCTTGGTTCGTTTACTAGACTATAATCCAGATGATCCACAATAAAAAGAGATAAGCCTCATGCCAAAAAGAACCGATATCAGAACCATCATGCTCATAGGGTCGGGCCCAATAATAATAGGTCAGGCCTGTGAATTCGATTATTCGGGGACCCAGGCCCTCAAAGCCCTGAAGGAAGAGGGTTATCGAGTGGTCCTTGTAAATTCGAACCCCGCCACAATCATGACGGACCCCGAATTCGCGGACGCGACATATATCGAGCCACTGAAAATCGATTTACTGACTGATATTATCGCAAAAGAGCGACCGGATGCTCTGCTGCCGACAATAGGGGGACAGACCGCCCTTAACCGCGCTGTTGAACTCCACCACGCTGGTGTTTTGCAGAAATACGGAGTGGAGCTTATAGGCGCTGGAATTGATGCGATAAACAAGGCTGAGGATCGTGACCTCTTCAAGATAGCCATGCAGAATATAGGCTTGGACCTTCCGCGCAGCGGTTACGCCAGCACGGTGGAGGAATGCTGGAAGATAGCCAGAGAGCTGGGATTCCCAAATGTAATAAGGCCTTCGTTCACTCTGGGTGGAACGGGCGGAAGTGTCGCGTATACTGAGGACCAGTTTGAGAGACTGGCCAGATGGGGACTGGAGCTCTCACCGGTTACGAGAGTCTTGATCGAAGAATCGGCGCTCGGCTGGAAGGAATTTGAGCTGGAGGTCATGAGGGATACTGCCGATAATGTGGTCATAATCTGTTCGATAGAGAATTTCGACCCGATGGGAGTTCATACTGGGGATTCTATAACAGTGGCGCCGGCCCAGACATTAACTGACAAGGAATACCAGATACTAAGGGATCAGTCCGTTGCAATAATCCGTGAAATAGGCGTTGATACAGGTGGATCCAACATACAGTTCGCTGTTCACCCCGAGACCGGTCGAGTGATTGTCATTGAGATGAACCCCAGGGTGAGCCGATCAAGCGCTCTGGCATCAAAAGCCACAGGTTTCCCAATCGCCAAGATTGCCGCCAAACTTGCCGTCGGGTACACCCTTGACGAGATTCCCAACGACATAACTTTAAAGACTCCTGCTTCTTTTGAACCCACTATTGACTATGTCGTCACCAAGATACCGCGATTTACTTTTGAGAAGTTCGCCGGAGCGGACGATACCCTGGGCACTCAGATGAAATCGGTTGGTGAGGTTATGGCAATCGGAAGAACCTTCAAGGAATCCCTGCAGAAAGCCATGCGATCGCTTGAAACAGATACGTATGGATTTGAGCCACTAGTGTCGCCAAATACGGGCAAGTCCGAACTTTTATCCGGAATATCCAGACCGACGCCTGTCAGGCTTTGGCAGATTGGTGATGCATTCAGGCGTGGCGCCACAATAGAGGAAATTCACAACGCCTGCGCCATAGACCCATGGTTTTTGGATCAGATAAGGCAAATAATAGAAAAAGAAACAGAGATTTCCGAATCCGGGTGGATAAATGGTCCTGATGTAAAGCCATTTCTGAAGAAAGTCAAATCTATGGGGTTCTCTGACAGACGATTAGCGGCATTAACCGGATCCAGCCAAACGCAAATCAGGCAGCTCCGTATGACTCAGGGGGTCAAGCCGGTATTCAAACGAGTGGATACCTGCGCGGCTGAATTTGAGGCTCATACTCCGTACCTTTATTCATCATACGAGGAAGAGGACGAGTCTAACGTTACAACCCGGAAGAAGATCATGATCCTGGGCGGTGGTCCCAACAGGATAGGCCAGGGAATAGAATTTGACTACTGCTGTGTACACGGAGCTTTCGCTCTAAAGGAAGATGGTTTTGAGACAATAATGGTCAATTGTAACCCTGAGACGGTCAGCACCGATTACGACACATCTGACAGACTTTATTTCGAACCTCTTACGCTTGAGGATGTGCTGGCCATTGTAGAAAAGGAGAAGCCGGACGGAGTCATAGTGCAGTTTGGGGGACAGACACCGTTGAAACTGGCGTTACCGTTATGGAAGGCTGGGGTTCCGATAATCGGGACATCCCCGGATTCAATTGACAGGGCTGAAGACAGGAAGAGATTCAAGGAGATGCTTCTGAATCTCGGCCTTAACCAGCCATCCAACGACATAGCGCATTCTTACGCTGAAGTCATGGAGGTCGCCGGTCGTATAGGATACCCGCTAGTGGTAAGGCCATCGTATGTGCTTGGTGGTCGAGCCATGGAGATAGTTCATGGCGAGGATGATCTGAAACACTACCTCAATTCCGTTATTCAGGCGTCCCCGGATCAGCCTATCCTTGTGGACGGTTACCTGACGGGAGCTGTAGAGATTGACGTGGATGCGATATCCGACGGAGAAGATGTTGTCATAGGCGGTATCATGGAACATATCGAGGAGGCAGGAGTTCATTCAGGTGATTCAGCCTGTTCACTACCGCCATATAGCCTTGGTCGTTCATACCTGGATGAAATACGGCGAATTACAAAGATGCTAGCTCTCGAACTCAAGGTCAAGGGCCTGATGAACCTGCAACTGGCATTGAAGGACGGTGAAATCTATGTTCTCGAGGTCAATCCCAGGGCCTCCAGGACCATTCCTTTTGTCTCAAAGGCTATAGGCAAACCGTTAGCCAAAATAGGCGCCAGGGTCATGGCGGGTAAGACTCTCAAGGAACTGGGATTCACGAAGGAGATTATTCCTGACCATGTTAGCGTGAAGGAGGCTGTTTTTCCTTTTATCAAATTCCAGGGCGTCGACGTAGTCTTGGGACCTGAAATGAAATCCACAGGTGAAGTCATGGGAGTGGACAGGGAATTTGGTATCGCATATCTGAAAGCTCAATATGGCACTGACTTTCCGCTTCCAAAGGGTGGAAAGGTCTTTCTCAGTGTAGCCGGTAGGGACAAAAAGGCGGCTGTCATTTTTGCCAAGCGAATACAGGGCTGCGGATACACCTTTGTGGCTACCCGTGGAACAGCAGCAGCTCTTCAGGAAGCCGGAATTCCCAGCCTCGTGGTTCCAAAGGTTCACGAAGAGGGTGAGGGTGATATCATAGATCTGATAAAAAAGAATCAGATATCCATTGTTGTAAATACATCGTCAGACAAAAAGTCCATGCAGGATTCTTTCGCCATAAGGCAGGCCGCTCTCAACCAGAATGTGGCTTATTTCACCACTCTGGCAGGCGCTAACGCTTTTTCGCTGGGCCTCAGGTCTTTGTGCAGGGGGGAGCGCTTCAAGGCCATGTCACTTCAGGAATATCATTTCTCTAATTAATTGAAGGTTGCTGATGAGCTATGATAAAAAATAGTCATGCGATCAGGTTTCTCAGGTAAAGCTGTTGCGACACCATTATTTTTCTCAATTCCTGGCGCAGGACATTATGTTTACAAGTATGAATGTTTGTTAGCTGAAGATTGGCCACGCCTGGATGGTGATCCTTCTCAACCATGTGCAATGAGGGATTAATACGATGAGTGTAATGTATCAGAGGCTTCCCTCGGAAGTGGTATGGAGCAGTTTTTTAAAACCTATTACACATCCTTGTATTTTGTAACAAAATTGAAACATAATGAGGTCATACCAGTCCTGCTTCCGAGCGGGACGACTGAGCGCTAGAGGCCATGTTGATATTTAGTCAGTTGAGGGCGCAGTCATGAAAACAAGAAAACGAGTATTGCCTTCGGGCTGGTATCCTGCCAGCGCCCGTGAATGCGAATTTGACATACGAAATTTTGTAAATGGTTTTAATCCTCCACCAGGAAACTGGGTAGCTGGAGTGGCCCCTCATGCAGGATGGTACTTCTCCGGCAAGCCTTCAGCGCGTGTCATGAAGTGCCTTGCTTCAGGGAAGGCTCCTGATGTCACGGTAGTTTTTGGTGGGCACCTTTCTGCTGGACATCAGCCGGTGGTATACATGGAGGATGCTTGGGAAACTCCATTTGGAAACCTCACAATGGACTCGAGGCTCTCTGAAGAGCTTGTATCAGGCACGAACGCCATCAAAGCCCCATCGACCTTTTCGGACAACACAGTTGAAATTCAGCTTCCATTTGTGAAATGGTTTTTTCCAAAATCAATACTGTTGGCCGCTCATTCGCCAGCGTCGATGCAGGCGGCGTCTTTCGCGGCATCATTGTGTGAGTTGCTCAAACAAAGGGGGTTGACAGCGGTATTTCTAGGATCGGCCGATCTTACCCATTATGGTCCGAACTACGGATTTACACCTCAGGGCTCTGGCGAGAGGGCGGTTGAGTGGGTAAAAAAGGTTAATGACAGGTCTGTGGTGGAAAAGGCTCTGGCAATGGATTGCAAGGCAGTGGTTGACGATGCTCAAAGACTTCAGAACACCTGTTCTCCAGGGTCAATAATTTCAGCGATCACATGCGCCTCCATTCACGGGGCGAACGCCGGACATCTGATTGACTACTTCACCAGCTATGATGTGATGCCCGATGCGAGTTTTGTGGGATATGCAGCGATAGTTTACTGAGAGATTCTATCAGGGATCATTGATTATTTATTGGCTGGCGCCTTTTTACGGGTAATCAGACACTTTCTGAGGCGGGATCAGGGGCGCTGGCCCTCTGCACCTCAAATAGTCTCTTGGAGTCTTCCACTCCCTTCAGACACACCTCAAAATCACGAACTACATCAAAGTCACTCTTTACCAAGTTGTAGGTTGTCTCAGATATGACAACCATTCCAGCATTTGCGGTGGACTGAATGCGATCGGTTAAATTCACATCGGATCCCACTATTCCATATTTTGCGCGACTTTCTGTTCCTATGTTGCCGATAACCACTTCACCAGTGTTCACGCCTATTCCCATGGACACATTCGGAAGGCCCTGTTTGATGTTTTCGCTTTGAAATTCACGCATTTTTGACTGCATGTCCAGAGCGCAGTTCACGGCATCCCTGGCGCGGCTGGATATATCTGAATCAACTCCGTTGAAAAATACCAGGATCGAATCGCCATAGAAATCTACGATTATGCCCCGATATGTCTCGATCACTGCTATCATGAGGGAGAAATATCGGTTCAGCATATTTATGACGACATCCGGTTCGAGCTTTTCACTCATAACCGTGAAATCCCGCAGGTCGGACATCATTATGGTGACAACACCCTTTTCACCACCAAGTCTGAGAGCCTCTGGACGTCGCATCAGTTCCTGGGCTATCTTCTTGTCCACATACCTGCCAAAAGTCTGTTCAATGATTTCTCTCTCCCTGAGACTGTCGATCATGCCGTTAAAGCTTCTGGTCAGTTGACCGATCTCATCTGATCGTGTTTCCGGAAGCTTTTTCGAATAATCGCCGTTCTGGACCCGGACAGCGGCAGTCGATATCTCACTGACAGATTCGGCGACGGACCTGGTTGTCAGGCGGATGAGGAAAAGTATCAGACCAAGGGCAAGCAGGCCTGCGAGGGCATAATATCGTCGAAACCTCAGGATCGGTTCAAGAATGACATTGCCCTTGGACAGGAACACAATGTACCAATTGATGGAGGGGACCTTGTAGAAACCGGCCACGACCTCGGGGGGATTCAGGAATGATCTCTCTCCAAATACGTTCCCGAAAGGTTTTTTTCGTATTTCCTGCTGTAAGTTTTTCTCAAGGGTCTTGCCAGTTTCTCCAAGTTTATTTCGATGCGCATCGTCCTTGTCCGTAGATGCCAGAAATTGTCCCGTGCTCGTCACCAGCCAGGCCGTTCCGTTACCTATGAACCCCATTTGCTTGATCGGTTCCAGGAAAGAATCAAAACTGATCCGCACTATAAGACGCTTGGACAGTCTGTCAGAATCCGAGCCAAGCGCCCGCATGACTTTCAAAGCGCGGTCAGTGGCTTTTGGGTCAAGCGTCGGAGCGCATACACCAAAGTCGCCGCATACTTCCATGGTATAGAGCCCATCGGAAGCGACTATTCCGAAATCGTCGGCTGCATTGTTTGCCGTGGTCTCAGATGTATCCTTCTTTTCCACATTGATAATGTCAACAAAACGAACTCCAGGCTTTTCAAGCAGCTGCTGAATGAGGAAAGCCTGAGTTACATCACTGTTCGGAGAATCATTGGCTTTCGATATCAAACTGATCAGGTCCAGCTTTTGCTCCAGGCTCAGATTGATTTCATGAGCAGCCTGTTCGAGCTGCAATTGCACCGAAATAAGCCACTGATCCACAAGATAGCCTTTAGAATACATGAACCCTGCGAAACCAAACGCCGCGACTACCAAGGCGACTGGAAGGAGAAGGAAAACAAGAAACCGTCTTTGTAGAGAAAATATCATATTCCGTTACACTGCGAGAAAGGCATAATAATTGTACATGTTGTCATAAAGCAAACCCGCTGTAGTGTATTTAGCGCAATAACAGCCAAGGCGCAAGAGTTTAGAAAACCCTTAAATACTGAAACAGCCTTTCTCGATGGCTAACCCTCTAGTGGCCTCCATGTGAATTTTTGTGTGAGGCCTTCTCCGGCGTATCTTTCATTTTGAGCATCTTCTTCTTGGGCTGCAGATCGTTAAGAGAAATCTGACTATGAGTGAGTACTTTCGCTGCCGTCTTACCGTGAGCGAACTTCTCTGCCTGAGTTTTTTCAATGAAGGCCGTAATTTCAATACCCATGACGTCGGTCGATCCGGGAACGACCACGAAAAAAGCCTTCGTCGCATCAACAAAGGCCCCGGTGTCATGGCCCTTCACAAACTGCGACTTGATGGATGACCTCGAATACCCGTATTGATCAGGCTTCAGGAGATATTTGAAATAGTCAGAATTTGCGTCGAACCCGACGACTGAGCCATCACTGAAAATAATCGCCGACGGACTGTTAGGTCCAGGAACGATCTTCATCTCGCACACAGGGCATGGTTTTGAAAGATCAAGCTTTGAGCCGTCGGGCAAATCTATGGTTTCAGACGCTGAGGCAAAACCGACCGAAATGAATCCCGATAGAAGAATCAGGCATGCGGCGAGCGTCGATGGCGAAAATAGTTTGTTCATGATATTTCTCCTCTCGATTAGTTGTTTAGTAACTAGATGGAAAGACTCCGTTTAAATTTGAACTCCTGTCCCCAGCAGTAAATGTTTGGAACCACAAAGATAGTTATCATGTCGATAGCCATGCCACCGAAGCACGGTATCGCCATAGGCGCCATAACATCCGAACCCTTGCCTTGTGAGGTCAAAACGGGGATTAAAGCGAGAATTGTCGTGGCGGTGGTCATCAATGCGGGTCGCACACGCCGTGAACCGGCCTCAACCACCGCAGCTCGTATCTGTGGCACTGAAACAAAAGAATTGTGTCTGAAAATCTGATCAAGATATGTTGAGAAAATCACGCCATCGTTGGTCGAGACCCCGAATAACGCCAGGAAGCCTACCCACACTGCAACGCTGAGGTTGTACGGACGGACCTGAAAAACATCCCTCATGTTTACACCAAAAACGTTAAAATCCAGGAACCATGGTTGAGCGTAAAGCCAGAGCATTATGAAGCCACCGGACCAGGCCACAAAAATTCCTGAGAAAACGTTCAGGCTGGTAGGTATGGAATGGAACTGGAAATACAGGATGAGGAAAATGATCATCAAAGCAGCCGGAATAACTATTGCCAGCGTTTTTTCGGACCGAACCTGATTCTCGTAGGATCCTGCGAAAGTAAACGAGGAGCCCGCCATAAGTTTCAAGGCGCCGGATTCTACGCCGTTCTGAAGATAATTCTGGGCTGAAGTCACCACATCGACTTCAGAGTAACCGGGTTTCTTGTCGAAGAGGACATAGCCTACCAGGAAAGTATCTTCAGACTTGATACTCATTGGTCCACGGGAATATTTAAGTTCAGCGACGGCTCGAATGGGAACCTGCGTCCCATCGGGCGTAGTTATCAGGATTTTTTCCAGGGACTCCATAGAATCGCGCAGTTCTCTCTGATAACGCACTCTCACCGGATACCTTTCGCGCCCTTCTACCGTCGTGGTTATCGTTTTTCCACCAATCGCTATCTCTATCAGGTTCTGAACATCCTGAATGGGGAGTCCGTACCGCGCTATGGCCTTGCGATCAATTTCAAATTCCAGGTAAGGGTTACCCACCAGACGATCGGCTATCACTGTCGATGGATCTATTGAAGGCACTTCTTTCAGAAGCTTCTCTATTTCAAACCCGACCTGCTCCACATCCTCAATGCTCTTCCCTTTGATCTTGACACCCATTGCGGCGCGCATGCCACTCTGAAGCATAACGATGCGGGCTGCTATAGGCTGAAGTTTCGGCGCTGATGTTACTCCGGGGAGTTGGGCCGCATCCAGAATCTCACGCCAGATGTCGGACGATGACTTGATGTGAGGACGCCAGTTACGCACTGGACGGCCTGTCTTCGGATCGATGAAACGCTTTCCCGTCGCAGGATCCATCCTGTATTCGGGCGCATAGTTGATGATGGTTTCAATCATCGAAATCGGCGCGGGGTCCAATGCGCTGTCCACGCGACCTATCTTGCCAACTACCGACGTGACCTCGGGAATGGACCTGATTGCAATGTCCTGTTTCTGGATGACATCCAGCGCTTCAGCTATGGAAGCGTGTGGCATCAGGGTCGGCATGTATAGAAAAGAACCTTCATCCAGGTCGGGCATGAACTCCCTCCCCAGGCCTGGAAAGGCATGTGAAAGATATGACCACACAGCAGACTGCCTTATGGGACTCATTGGCTGCGTCCCACCGCCGGACATGTCGGAACTCAACACCGCGCGTGGCAATACTAACCTGTCCCAGGCATTGGGGATGAAACCGAAGATCCTGTCAAACCCAAGCCATATCACAGCCCCAAAAACCACTATCGAAACAGGAACGCTCATGAAGACGATCTTGTGGTCCAGGCTCCAGGATAGTATTGGGGCGTAAAATTCAGTGAAAACCCTACGCACCAGAATCAGACCAAAAATTATACCCGAAGCAAACACGAGGTTCCTGAAGAACCCCAGATCCGGGCCCAATGGTAGCCAGTGATCAGTCAAAAGCGCAACCACAAAAGCCAGCGTTAACAGATTCAGCATCGTTGGAACCCGATCCCGCATTGACGACGGCATCCAGTTGCCTGCGATGCGCAAAGCGCCTGCCAGGACCAGCAGGACGCCAACCCAGTATGTCAAATGGAATTTCAGCCACAGTCCAACCACGATCATAAGTATGTTGATGATTATGGTGGTCTGGAAACGGAGATTTCTTTGCCTGAAAACTACGTGGGCCAGCGGTGGGATCAGTGTAAGCGCCAGAAACAGTGACCCAGCCACAGCGAATGTTTTCGTGAACGCTACCGGTTTGAACAGTTTGCCTTCAGGACCAGTCAATGTGAACACTGGCAGAAATGAAATTATCGTAGTGAGAGACGACGTGATTACAGCTCCACCGACCTCCATGGTCGACTGGTGAATGATCTCAAAGATGCCTTTTGATCCTTTTTCCTCTTCGATGCGTCGTAATATGTTCTCACACAGGATGATCCCCATATCGACCATTACACCAATGGCGATGGCAATGCCGGAAAGAGCCATGATGTTAGCGTCGACTCCAAACACCTTCATGATGATGAACGTTAGTAGCACGGCCAGCGGCAGGATTGAGGAGATCAGAAGAGACCCTATGAGATGGTTCATCATAACGATTACCACGATAATCGTAACGAACATTTCCTCAATCAGCGACTGGTTAAGTGTTTCAAGGGTTTCGTGAATAAGTTCCGTGCGGTCGTAGAATGGAACTATCCTGACTTGGGACGTAGAGCCATCCGACATTGTTTTGGAAGGCAGACCTGGCGTTATCTCCGCAATTTTGCTTTTTACATTCTTTATTACCTGTAGTGGGTTCTCACCATATCTGACGACCACCACGCCACCGACAACTTCAGCGCCTTCCTTGTCCAAAGCTCCGCGACGAGTGGCCGGGCCGAGTGTTACTGTTCCGATATCCTTAACAAATAACGGGACGCTGTTGTTGACCTTCACAACGCTGTTTTCGAGGTCTTCAACCGACTTCAGAAAACCTAGTCCTCGAATAGTGTATTCAACTCTGTTCAGTTCAATCACACCGGCGCCGACATCTATATTCGACATTCTCACCGCGTTGAAGACTTCAGGCAGCGTGATGTTATGGGCCCTCATGGCGTCCGGATTTACATCGACCTGATATTCCCGGACGTAGCCTCCAATCGAAGCGACCTCGCTAACCCCCGAGGCCGATTGCAGCGAATACCTTATATAATAATCCTGTATGGTTCTAAGCTCATCTAGCCCGAAACCTTCTCCTTCAACCGTGTAGAGATAAACCTGTCCGAGAGCTGTCGCGTCCGGACCCAGTGTTGGGCGGACCTCGGCAGGCAGTAGTCCAGCCGGAAGTGAATTCAGCTTCTCGAGTATTCGTGAACGTGACCAGTAAAATTCTATATTCTCATTGAATATTATATAAATAGTCGAGAATCCGAAAAAAGAATTACTTCTGATGACTTTGACCCCGGGAATGCCCAGCAGCGCCACGGTGAGAGGGTAGGTGATCTGATTCTCTACATCCTTCGGTGAACGGCCTTCCCATGTGGTAAAAACTATCTGCTGGTTCTCGCCTATGTCCGGGATAGCGTCCACCGGCGCCGGATTTCTTGGAAGCCATCCGGTTTCCCAGTCAAAAGGCGCCACCACCAGACCTCCAAGAATGATTGCTACAAGAAGCATGAAAGCCGGCAGTTTGTTCTGAATCCAGAACCCCGCCAATCGAGATAACAGTGATTGCCCATCAGGCGACTTTTTTAACTCAGGGGCAATGGGTGATTTCATTTTTTACCCCTCTGTTTCCGCAGAATTAACCGCATCAACCGTCGGAGCTATGGTCTCCTGAAGCTCGCCACATCTCAGCATATCCTGACCCTTGTATGGTTTCCTCCCAAAATAGGGGTTTGTCTTGGCGTCTCCTGATTCAAGCCAGTACGCCCCTGAACCATCAAAAGCCATGGAGCAGTAATAAAGCTTGATGTGCGGTTGGATATCATGCCCCAAAGCCATCACGATCCGGGATAACGATTCGGAGACAGTCTCAAAGCGCTTACGAATCTGGTCAACCGGTAGCGAGGATTGAATAGGGCTCAGCGCCTCAAGAAGAGCGTGTGAGTGAAGTTGCCAGTATTCCTGGGCTTTAGAGGATTCGTCCGTCGTTGACACCTCTTTAATCGAATCTGCAAGCTCCAACGCCATTTGAGCCGCGTGATCGGTGTTTTCTTCAACAAGAGCGTCTTTCAGCGATAGGTAGCGCTTTGTGACTTCAGTGATCTGGCGCCTAAAAGCGGTTCCTGTCGGTATGCGTTCGATCAGTTCTTCCTCTGGAGTTTCTGTGGTGTTGGTCGGAGGATGAACTTCAGGATCTGAAGGACTCATCATGCTCGGACGAGCGCTTATCTGCATGGTGCTGTCAAGCTTGAAAGCTCCTTTGGTGACAATCCTTTCTCCTTCGTTCAATCCTGACTGGACAATGAAATGTGATCCAGCCTTCGGCCCAAGCGAGACTTCACGTTGTTCGTAGGTCGGTTTGGCGGACCCTGAAACCTCCACAAAGACCAGAGCCCTTTTGCCGGTGATCAACGGGGCCGTGACCGGAATAAGCAGAGGTGGCCTTGGATTGGGATCATCAGCGTAGCCGAAAGAGGCGGCAAGTCTCATCGGCATGTTACTCTCGGGACAGTTTCCCGGAACATCGCTTGCCACATCTCTGGGGTGTATGGGACAAATGTATTTTCCCGCCCATTCAGGTTTTATGACCCGGACTTCGCTGTCCAGCTCCACATCGACCTCAGCGCTGACGAACATGCCGGGTTTTAAGAGAAGCTCATGATTATCGGCCTCAACCCTCACTTTTACAGATCTTGTCTTGGTATCAAGCACCGGATCAATAAACAGAACCTTGCCCCTGAAAATCTTCCCAGGGATGGCGGAGGCCTTGAATTTGACCTCCTGGCCGTATCTGATCCACGGAATGTCAGTTTCATAAGCGTCAAGCTTTACCCAGACTCGAGACAGATCATTGATGATGAACATCTCGGCGCCTTCCTTTACAAACTGTCCCAGAACGGCGTTCTTGCGTGTGACAATTCCATTTATGGGCGCACGTAATGTTATGTTGAGCATTGGCTTCTTGTGGTTCTTAATTTCTTCTATCTGCGAGCGTGTCAGCCCATACTGGATGAGCTTTTCTTCCGCCCCACGCACAACTTCATCATCCGCAGAAGCGCCTTTGAGTGTTTCGAACAGCTCTACCTGGCCACGGATAAGGGTAGGACTCCAGATCTTGACCATAGGGTCGTCCTTATTCACCTGGACTCCTGTGAAGTTGACGTAAACAGCGTCAAGTCTTCCCTCGACCCGGGATGTCAGAGCGGCCACTCTTGTTTCATCCTCGAATACCATCCCCACCATGGAGACATGCTTTCTGGCAAAAGCCCGGATGACGGGCTCTGTTTCAACCTGTGCCAGTTTTCGGGCCGTCTCGGTTATCGAAACCCGATCCAGGCCCTTTTCTGAGGGCGATGTCAACCCAGATAGCGCAGGAATCAGATCCATAAAACAAATCGGGCATTTTCCCTTGTTGGGAAGCCTTATCTGGGGATGCATCGAACATGTCCAGATGGTCGGAGAACTCTGGTCATCAGCGCCATGGTCATGATCAGGCCCGGATGTTGTCTGTCTGATCGCAGCCATGTCTGACGGTTCCTTTTTGCCGGGGCTAATCATGTACCCCGCAACAAAAGCCAATGCCATGACAGCCACTAACCACCCGTATCTACTCAAAACGCTTCTTGTCATATGCTTGATCGATTCCATGGCAATTACCTCGATGCAGTCCCTCGGTTAAAGGCCTCGCACTCTTCCTAACACGCAGCCCTCATGGCCGGCGCCTCAACCAGCCGCCCATCGGCTACCTCAATGATTCTCTGTCCGTATTCAGCATTCTTCCTGCTATGTGTGACCATCACGATCGTCTGACCCTCGGAATTAAGTCGCGTCAACAGCTTCATCACCTCCGACGAGTTCCTTGAATCAAGGTTACCTGTCGGTTCATCAGCGAACAGGATTGGAGGCTCGTTCACAACGGCGCGGGCTATAGCGACTCTTTCCTGCTCACCTCCAGATATCTGGTTGGGCAGCCTGTACGCTTTTTCTTTCAGACCAACCTTCTCCAACGCTAAAAGGGCAAGCCTCTTCTGCTCTTCTTCATCATGATGTGTGACCGCTAATGGCAACTGCACGTTCTCCAGGACGTTCAGATACGGAACGAGCTGGAATGACTGGAAGATGAATCCCATGAATTCTCTCCGGAAGTCAGCCAGTTTAGTGCGATTCAAGGAATACAGATCGATATTCTCGATGATGACCTGGCCACGTGATGGGCTCAGTAGTCCACCGAGCATGGCTAACAATGTGCTCTTGCCAGATCCTGATTCGCCCATGATCGAGACGAACGATCCCTGATCCAGGGTTAGATCAATGTTTCTAACCGCCGTGACCATGGCGTCGCCATCACCAAAATCCTTGCCAACCTGAACGACTTTTATGTAACTCATGACAGACTCCTATAATGTTCGAAGCGCTTCGTTTGGATCCATGGCTGCAGCGGCCCTGGCCGGGTAGAAAGAAGCCAAAAGTCCGAGCAGTATTGCAAGGAACACTGATCCGACGGCGACATAAGGATCAAAACTCATGTGAGGACGATGTTCTGACAGCACGGAGAGAACTCCCCATGTGACGCCTATTCCCGTCAGATAACCGAATAAACCCGCGCAAAGTGACACTATAGTCGCCTCCAGGAGAATTATCTTCATTATGTGGGAGCTTCTGAAACCTATGGCGCTGAATATGCCTATTTCTCTCGTCCGCTCCGTTACACTGCCCATCATTGTTACGAATACGACCATGCCTCCGACGAACAGGATGAGTCCGGACACCCCAAGAGACAGATTCTGGAAATTATGCAGCGTGTCCATTCGCCCTTCAACTACCTGCTGAACCGCTGTAACCTTTGCGTTAGGCATTACTCCGGATAACTGCGCCACCAGTTCCGTGATCGGGCAGTTCTTGCACAAAGCGGCTATCTCGACCATTGAAACCTGACCCTCCTTACTGAAGAGCTTCTGGGCTACGGTCAGATTCATGAACACAAGACTGTCATCCTGCGAACCTGTCGGCTCAAGAACTCCAGATACCTTGAAGGATTGATCCTTAATCTGGAGGTTTGAGTCTGTGGTCAAATTGAGCTTCGTGGCTACGTCGTGACCTAACAGAACCGATGATTCAGTTTCAGGGGTTTTACCGTTGATCTTCCACCACTTCTTGAGAGAAAGCTCCTGGTTGAAATCGACACCGACCGCAAGAGCCCTGGAATCCAGGCTCTCAATTACACCAAAAACCTTGGGGCTAACGATTCGGATATTTTCCGCGTTCTGGATCGTCCTGATTTTGGAAAGCTCCTCCTGATGGATTTCCTTCACGTCGAAAGAGAAGCCACCCAGGTTTAATCCACCGTAGTTGAGTGATAACCCCTCAGATTTCGGCGTTACGATTATGTTTGCTCCAAATTCATCCATCTTGTGGGCGATATCTTCCGCAAGGATTCTTGTTGTTGTCATCAAGGCTACGACCGCGCTTACTCCAATCATCAGTCCCATGACAAGAAAGAACACCTTGGCCTTTCGACGGCGTAGATTATTGACTGCTATTGTTCTAAGTTTCATAGGAGTTTCCTTTTACTGAAAGAATCTTGCGCCAGACATTACGTCCTGCTGGGAAATCATGATCTGACCATTCTGGATTCTGCGTCCCAGCGGTGATGGATTGCATCCGCCCTTAACTTCATTGATCCTGTCTGTCCTGAATTTCAGGCCACAGTTGATACAAATCATGTTGGAACCCTGCTGAACATAGCCCTTCTTGGCGCTGAAACAGACATCGCAGGCGTCAAAAGCGGCCCTGATGTTGCCATCCAGGCTCTTGACCAGGAAGAAACGTATCCACAGGTTAGGCGCAGCCTTGTATTGAAAATGCTTCGCCTTGCCGTCCTGAAAAAGTGTCTCAGGGAAGGTAAAAACGCCGTTTACCGGTTGAACATCGGTGGCTTGGACGGTGAAATTCCAGGCATGCGCCGTGGATATGGCAATTCCCATAATCATCAGGCCGAGTATTGTGTATTTTGTAAACTTGAAAGCGCTGTTTTTGAGTATGATAATGTTCATCATTGAATTCCTTTCAGTGGCTTAACCTAATTTGATTGAGTATCTGGAAGATTGTCCGTAGCGGTCTGCGTACCGATTACGGGTCTCTTGCCGATCAGCAGCGTTTTAAGTTCGCTGTCGGCAGAGAGCATCCGTGGCCAAAAGGTGTTCCAGTCATCGCGTCCGACCCTGGCGTGAATCTGTTCTCGGATCTTGTCATCGTAAATCCTTACGTTGGCGTCCTTGAAGATGCTGCCGAGTAATGTCGATACCATGATCTTTTTCTGCTCAATGTCTTCAATCTCAGATTCGGTGGACTCTTCGAGATACTTCTCTATGGCCAGGCGCTGGGCTATCACTTGCCGGAATTTTGCTACAGATCCGTAAGTTTCCTTGATCCACTGATTCAGTTCGTCTTCCTTCAAGGTCTGCGTTTCAAATATGTTCCTGATCTCGTCGTCGATCTCGGAAGGCTGGGCAACTATGACCGCCTTGTCAGAAGCCTGCAGAATCAGTTGCTTGCCAACTGCAGTGAAAAACGATTCTACAGAGTCTTTCCTGCGCGTCTCAGATGGGTCTACCGATAAGGGGATGGCTATGTCAGATCTGAAAAGAGGGGATCCGTTAATTGCCGCCACTACTTGGGATTTGTTCTCTTCAGGATTGTTATTGTACGTGCCGTCCAGATCCACCTGGTAGCCCACTCGGGCGATAGCGCTCACTATATTTTCCGCAGACTGTTTCTTTTCATGGAATTTTACCGTGACACTCTGTGAGGCTAAGCTGACGTCTGTTTCCATGACCCCTGGCATTTTTGACGTGACTTCCTTAACCGTTATCACGCATGCAGGACAGTTCATGTTGTTTACTGTAAATCTTGAGGATAGAGTGGGACCTGAAACCATCGTATGGATGAAATAACCTCCCACACCCGCTACAATTGTCAGAGTCCCTAACATTCCAATCTTCTTCAACCAGGATGAAGTCACCCTGGATGATGAATCATCAAGTTTTTCGAGAGTTATTTTCTTCATTTTTGAATCTGTGGACATAAATACACTCCCGGACCTAACTCAGGTCCTGTCTATGTTGATGCGCTTCACCGTCATGATGAATGCCGTATTCCGAATTTA
>CAZIVV010000273.1:0-2317 GCA_964542775.1 uncultured Desulfomonile sp. | reverse complement strand
GCAATCCAGTATTTCACGAAAGGACGTTTCGCCAAGCCTACAGCGGCTGCTTTTCCAACCATCTCGGTGTTTTCGTTCATGTTGAAGACAAACTTGTGTCCCTTGGCCCCGGTTATCGCAGAACTCTTGCCGTAAGTCACTATGAACGGGATTTTCTCTTTCTTGGCCAAATCCGACACTGCCAGTGAGACAGCGCTGTTGATTGTACCCATCAAGACGTTGACGTTTTCCCTCATGATGAGTTCTTTCGCGCTGGTCAGTCCAAGATCTACCTTGAATTTGTCATCGCGGGTGACGAATGTCAGCTTATTTTTTAGAACTCCTCCTCCTGCATTGATCTTGTCAGCGGCCAACTTGAATCCATCAAGAACATCATTGCAATAGGAACTAGCCGGTCCACTGTAGGTATCGACTATACCCACCTTGATTTCACCGGCGGCCAGTGAAAGGACAGGCGATGACAGGATTACGGATAGGAAACAGACGACTACAAGCAACAAACTTCTTCTCATGAAAAACCTCCGTCCGGACAGTGCGTTTGTATATGGCTTCCGGTAAGCTTTATTCCGTCATCAAATTAAACACGCTTGTCAAGAATTCAGATCATTTGAGTGGATCGTCCACGCACGATTTATGTGATATCGTGATTTACAAACATGCGCAAACTTCAAACCGACATGAGGAGTCGGATTCGAGTTTGCAAGAAACCTGCTCTCTTGATAGATTACATGTTCTAGTAAATTTATTACAGATAATTTTTCTGTTCGGAGCAAGCAACTAAATGTCATCTGAGGAAAAAGACCTTTCCAGTTTGATCAATAGGTGTGAAACCCTGTTGGTAGATTCCGGATATTTTGATGCCACGTTTTTCAGCTCCAGGTCACTTTCCGCGTCTAATGGAATACCTGGGAAGCTGATAGGAGAACTCGCCGACTCCTCGCTTTTAATAAGCGCTAGACTGACGTCCCTGGCCGAGCTTATCGAATCACAGGTAATATTCGAACTTCAAAGCGCCCAACACTCGCTTCAGGATCCTGACAGCTATTTTCAAATTTCAGAGTTTACTTCCCGCATCCTGGATGGATTGGAAAGACTGCGAAGTTTCAAGGAGATGGCCCAGGTCTTTGGGGATGTGCTCTCGCTTTACATTCTGTCGCTTTACCGTTCCGCCGCCCCGGGACGTGAAAATATGATTGTAAAGAAGATATTGCTCAACATAGCCGCCAGAAAAGTTGTCGAGCTTGATGAGAGAGATGTTCTCAAGATCATAAAAAAACTTAAAAACACGATAACCGTGGCCATAATCTCCAAGCGTTACGCCGCTTATGTGCTTGCGGTCAGGGGCCTGGAGGCATTATTCAGGGCCGAGATCGATTTTGCCGCTCTCGGATCTTCGCCAGAGGCCCTGGCGCTCCAGATCGTCAACATTATGCTGAAGAACGGCATCAAACTTACGGAGGTCACCGACGTGGTGTGTGGCGGAGGCGACCTGGGAACTTTACCCGATGGCATTTACGTGCTCACGGAGAAAGTGCGCGATGAATCCTGGAAAAGGCTGCACAACAGTTCCCTGAATCGTGGCGCATTAATAGCATGGGAGTTGGCTGAAATACTCAGGAGACAGAAAGCCAGGGGAGTGATAAACGTTTCACTTTGCAGTCCTCTGTCATTTTCAACTCTCCAGGCTCATGACACCAACATTTCATTCAGGCCGGAATCTTATCAACTCCAACAGAGCTTGAAGGGACATGTAAAGGTCACACCATTAAAATCGATTGCGGCTTTGATCTCACAGATAAGACGAATCAAACAGCAGGACCTGAACCTGTTGGTTCTAACCCTGGACGAGCTGTTTGCCTCGGTTACACGCAAGAGCGGCCACAAAATAGTGCGCGAGATAGTGGCTCAGGACGCAAACCGTATCCTGCTCAATTTTGACTTCGACAAGATAGTTGAGAAACTCAAGGAAGAAGGTTTCGCTATACCGTCCAACTTCCGTCTGGCGTCAAGGGAGGCTGGCACAGGAGTTTCAGAGATTTGCGAGCTTCTCATGATTATTGAGTCTGGAAAGATATCGCCAAAATTGGCTGATTCCTTGATCCATGTAGTGGACTCGTACGCAAGAAGCGCTGCCATGGCGCTTGAAATGTGTTCAGCTGGCGAAGCCTCGGAGCGACCTCATTACATCGTAATTACCAGTATGAGGGCTTCGAACAAATATTTTCAGAGGCTGTTTGAAAAGATTCGCAGCCGTGTGGATAACCCCTTTGTTCCAATACTTTGCCTGGACTCACTTGAACATGAATATCTGATAGCG
>CAZIVV010000272.1:0-1874 GCA_964542775.1 uncultured Desulfomonile sp. | reverse complement strand
CCACGTTCCCTCCGGCTCTATTATAAAGGCTATAATCCATACAGAGCCATAAATGAGCATCCTGAGTAATTCCTTGACACCGCCCTCTCTTATAAGTTATATTCAGCGCTAATTAATTCATTTTTAATGATCTCAATGGCGGTGATTCGAGGTATGGGTTGAAGCCGAAAAATTACAAACCAACGGCACTGCTTCCATTTTTTCTGCTCGCGCTATTGTGCCTGTCATCATTTACTACCCCTCAAGTCGCTCATGCCCAGGGCCTTGACCGTTGGCTCGGGCCATCCTCATGGTGGGATTGGTCGGACTACAGGTTCATCGTAAAATACCGGTTCATGTTTCCGACTCTTAATAGTGGGACGTTCACAAGGGGCAACATCGAACATGACCTGTTAGCCGATGATCCTGGACTCGGCAACATTCCTGGTAAGGGATATAATTTTCAGAAACACCCCAACTACTTTAGCGAAGGCTGGTTTCAGCTTCAGGTTGACAGACTAGCTTTGCGACTGGTGGTTGAGGAGGATAGAATATTTAGAGGTGTGTTGGGCTATGCCAACCCCGGTACACCAACGGCAAATAGCCGTAATTTTAGTGGCCATTTTAGGGTTTCCGAATTAGATTTCAGCGCCAGTCGATTAGGATTGGATCTGGATGTTCTTCGTTACCCACAATTCAGATTTGGGTTCAACTTCGACTTTCATTTAAACGGCATACAGTTCAATGACGCAAAATTGTCGTATCTAGTGCCTTACCCAGTACCAAATACCAATCCTCAGGCTTACGCATACGGTCTTACGAATTATGGTGATCTATCTTCTTCCGAGCCCTTAACTTTGGGTTTTCAGGCTTTGGCTATTCCGGGACGCATAAAGGAAGTCCCAATCATCCTGACCGCCCGCGCAAGATTCCCCATGCCTTTTCAACAACAGGCTTTTGGCCTTCAAAGTCCTGCCAACATAACAGACTGGGAGGTCACTGCGGGTTTGCGATCATCCATTTGGGACACGAGCCCATATAAGTTTGCTACTTTTTCGCTGGCTGCTGAACTGGGCTTTAGAAGCACTTATGTTGATGCGAGCTTGGCTGACAACAGCAAGATTTATGACACTAATTATAGTTCCTTCAACGTCAAAGCCAAATTCTCCGGCCCTTTCATTCAGATGAGTCTTTATTACTAACCTCGACATTACTCACGTTTCATTTTCACATCATCCGGCCAAATCTCTCTTTAACGGGCATTCCTCGCATTTGGGCTTCTTACTGCAGAACCTGTTACCCACCGCCACGATTTGGGCGTGATAGTCCTTGAACAGCTCCGTTTCGTGAAGCAGGTTGTTGTGGAACAGCGCCTGGACATCATCATAATGGGTATTCTCGGCGATGATTCCGTGACGGCTCAATAACCGCATGGTGTAGAGGTCTATTACAAATATGGGCAACTCTGCGGCGTAGAGTATCATGCTGTCCGCAGTCTCCCTGCCGACGCCGTTCACAGTGAGCAATTTCTTCCTCAATTCGTACATTCCGGCATTCGTGGAATTACATCGGAGACTAGGCTGAGCGCTATCGTCGGGCGTTCTTTCGCTGGAAACCGCTCTCATGGATGTCTCAGAGATAGCGTTTTTAAAAAGCCTGTCCAGGTTGCCGTCGTAATTTTCCTGTATCAGGCTGACGAAGTTCTTGAGTCTTTTTGCCTTGATGTTGTAATAGCCGGCCGGCCTGATGATGTCCGCGAGTTCATCGTGTGGCATGTAGTATATGGTTGAGCAATCCAAGGCGTTACAGGACTTGAGGTTATCGATTGCCTTGACCACATTCTTCCATGAGGTGTTCTGGGTAAGTATGGCGCCGACACAAACCTCGAAAGGAGT
>CAZIVV010000271.1:0-2045 GCA_964542775.1 uncultured Desulfomonile sp. | reverse complement strand
ATTACAAAGTGTTCGATGGATGTTTTCATGGATTTGACATCGTCTCGCCTCAATCAAAAGTCGCGATGGCTGCCATGGATTTTCTGATGGACTGTTTTCGTGATGCAACAGAAAATTATTTCGCAGCTCAACCAGCAGAACGGATAAAACACGGATAGAGGTGCTGTTTTGGTGACGGGGAGGAATTTTCCGCGCTGCGTGAAACGGCCCATCAGATGTGGCTGCTCGATCTGCCACTGGGGCAAAAGCAGACCATGGAATTGGAGTGAGTGAGTTCTAACATCAGTCTGCTTGGAAACTAGAAATCATTATTTTTTGGAGAAAAAATGGAGCATTCTAAGACTTTTTATACAAGCGACAGGAGACAGTGGCGGGAATGGCTTGCTGTGCACTTTGAAAAGGAAAAAGAAATTTGGTTTGTTTTTCCGCTGAAAGAGTCCGGAGAGAAAGGGCTTTCCTATAACGACGCGGTGGAGGAAGCACTCTGTTTTGGCTGGATTGACAGTACCATCAAGCAACTGGATTCATTGCATCGTATTCAGCGGTTTTCGCCGAGAAGAGCGGGCAGCGGATACTCCAGAGCCAATATTGAAAGGCTGATCTGGCTTGAAAGCCAGGGGATGATTCACCCGAAGGTTAGGGAAGCCATTCTTGATGTCATCAAAGAACCATTCGTATTCCCTGAGGATCTTGTGGAAGCAATCAAGCGTGATCCAGTGGTTTGGCAGAACTATGTAGAATTTCCGGAAGCCTACAAACGGATTCGGCTTGCCTATATCCATGCAGCGAGGAAGCGCCCCTTGGAGTTCAAAAAACGTCTGGATAACTTTATCAGCAAAACAAGGGAAAACAAGCTGATTGGGTATGGAGGAATCGACAAATTCTACAAATAACGGATACCAGCAGTTTCGGGCAAAAAGAAACCACCTTTGACAGAAGCGATTCTATCAAAAGGTGGTACTTCTTTTGGTGGAGGCGAGGGGACGCTTTGATCCATTGTTACCAATGGTGCTGACTATGTCTTGAACTCTCTATTGAGAGCCCTCCGGCGTCTTATGGCAGCCGCATTTTTGTTTCTGGTCTGCCATCCGCTAATGCCATACCCTTGCGGGCTACAGGCTGGAGCTGAGTCGATACGCAGCTGTTGGGTTTCCCCACATACCGCTCGGCGTTGCCGTCAGCTTTCGAACCAATAGGTCTGTGCGCTGGTGCGGTTTCACCGATCAAGCCGGATTTTCACTTGTGTGTCGCCACGCAAGGCGATTCTTCTGAGTCGAACCCCTGTCCGAAACCCTATCCTCTGGAGCATCTCCGGGTGCAGTCAATGATTGGAGTATTCCCCTCTGGTATCGCCCATTGACAGGCTCAATCGTCCGGTAGCTTCATAGCTACGTATCCGCTGCAAAGCTTAGGCGAATCCGTTGTCTCATTTAACCTGCCGACGAGTAAGGTCTGCTATCTGACGCCAGGGACCCATCCAGCAGATCGGATGGCCTGACGGTAGAGCGATTAGGCTGCTACGAGTTGTGGTTTGTTAGCAATTATGCTTTTCCTCGTTTTTTAAGAGGCCGACGAGGATCCTCTACCCGCTTCCCCAGTCTCAACGACCCCGTCGAAACCAGTACGCCCCCGTGTTACCGGGTCGGCACCAGACTGAGATGAATAGTCTGGACCAGCAAGTTGATTTTATCATGAAAGGAACAAATGTTCAAGTGTCCCGCCCTTCCATAAACCAGTGGCCGCGGTCGTTGAACAGATAGACCTCGCGGCCGAGGATCCGGCAGGTATAGCGCAGGCCGGACCCGCCTGCCTTGAGCGCGACGGCAGGCCGCACATCGAGCACCCGGTCGATCATGAAACGCCGGCCATCCTCCCAGGTCAACGACTGCGGTCGGCTCTGCCCCTCCTCATCGATTTCCACCACGACCTTGACCGTTACACGACGTGCCATCAACATCCCTACTTCCCAAATAAAATAAATTGAAACAAATCGAACGTTTGTTCTTTTATTATAGACAGGTTGGGGGCGCTGGGCAAGACGTGAG
>CAZIVV010000270.1:0-2228 GCA_964542775.1 uncultured Desulfomonile sp. | reverse complement strand
TTAGCAGACTCCTGGGGATTCAGGCCTCAGATATTCATTCTTCAAATATATTCGATTTCATGGTTCTTGAAGATAGAGCAAAATGTGAGGACACCCTCAGGAGTTGCGTAGATGATTGCAGGGGCTGGGATAAACTGGAGTTGCGATGGTTAAACAGCGACGGTTCCATTCATATGACAGAGTCCTCAGGATCGCCGATACTGGACGCTTTGGGCAATGTAGTCGGATTTTCAGGTGTGGATAGGGATATTACTGAAAAAAAGCATTTCCAGCTTGAGCTTGAAAAAATGGACAAGCTCATGGAACTGACCCTCCAGATTCTTCCTGCTCCGGTAGCTGTTATAGATCATCAGATCAACAGGGATATTTACAAGAATCCAAAATGGCAGGATTTATTCGGCTATGACCACTCCAGATTTCAAAGTTTTGATGAGTGGTCTGTGTATGCGTATCCGGATTCGGATTATCGCGCTTCAGTGTCGGAAGAGTGGAGGAAAAAGGTAGCAACGGCGGTGGCGACCAAGTCGCCTCAGTTCTCTGAAAGCTTTGTGACATGCGCCGATGGCTCTGTCAAATTCGTCCAGTGGGGTGTTGTATCCGACGGCCAGTTTGTCGTGATTTTCTGCCTGGACATTACACGTCTGAAGGAGACTGAGAAGAGACTTCTGGATTTGAATGAAAATCTGGAGAAAAATGTGGTCGATCGTTCCGTGGAACTGGCCGCTGCCAATCAGAGGCTTGTCCGGGAAGTCCTCGAACATTTGAAGACCGCTTCGGACCTGAAGGAATCAGAGTCGATGATGAACCTGATCATCGATTCGGCCCCGATGGGTGTTTTTGTAATTCATGAAGATAATTACGCTTTCGTTAATGAGCCGTTCCGCAGAATATTAGGGTTACCGGATGATTTGGAGGTTGTTGGTAAGCCTGCGAGTTCCTCCTTTGGGGATGACTGGGCGAATTTGATTCAGGAACTCATGACGGAATGTTCACTGGATCAGGCTAACTGCAGTCTATCAGGCTCCAGGGAGGTTAATATTGATACTATCAGGGCTTACCTGAATGTGGCAATAAAGATGACCACATGGCGGAACAGGCAGGCTACAGTTGGTTTTGTGTCCGATGAAACCAAAGAGGTTGAACTGAGGACTCGCCTGAACCGCGCCCAGAAAATGGAGGCGCTCGGATCACTGGCCGGAGGCATAGCGCATGACTTCAACAACATCCTACATGGTATCCTTGGATTTACTGAAATGGCGATGAACCGTCTGCCTGAAGACTCCGATGTCAGAGACAGACTTGACAAGGCGCTGGCTGCAGTGGATCGCGCAGCGAAACTCGTTCAGCACATTCTGGCCTTCAGCAGGGAATCCGAACAGGAAAGAAAACCAGTCCTGATGAGTCCAATATTGAAGGAAGCCCTGGAATTTGTGAGGGCGTCGGTGACGACCGGCATAGAGATACGCAAGAGCGTCAGATCGGGTCTGCATACAGTGAACGCTGATCCAACCCAGCTCCATCAAATAATCATGAATCTGTGCACTAACGCCGCTCATGCCATGAGAACCAACGGTGGAACGCTGACAGTGGGATTAGATGAGGTAACTCTGCCCAAAGATGGACTTGGTCCGGGAACCGGCCTCACGCCCGGGATATACCAGCGCCTGACTGTTTCCGATACCGGCCACGGGATAGATGAGAGCATTATCGGGCGCGTTTTTGACCCTTATTTTACAACCAAAGAACATGGTGAAGGAACCGGGCTTGGGCTAAGCGTCATTGATTCCATTATCAGGGGGTATGGCGGAACCATCACAGTCAGGAGCATCGTCGGTAAAGGAACTACTTTTGAGGTTTATTTACCGGTAATTATAGAGCCGGAAGCCCCGGCGGAAGAGTCCTGGGACGCGGAGGTGTCAGGTAAAGGTACAATTCTTTTCGTGGACGATGAGAGAATGATCACGCAAACCAACAAACAGCTACTCGAAGCGCTCGGTTATGATGTAGTCGCCGAAAATAATCCACTGAGAGCGCTGGCCATATTTGAATCTTCACCACAAGCCTTCGATCTTGTCATAACAGACGTAAGCATGCCTAAAATGAACGGACTGGAACTCGCAAAAACAATTTCCGCCATCAGGAAAGATGTGCCGATAATCCTTATCACCGGCTACTCTGATCTTGTCGATGACAAGAAACTCGATCAATACGGCGTCTGCGATCTTGTC
>CAZIVV010000269.1:0-12818 GCA_964542775.1 uncultured Desulfomonile sp. | reverse complement strand
GCAGGCTACGATGATGATGATGACGACGACTGAAAAGAAACGATGCAACTGAACTCAAGCGCTGGCAAGGGACAGGATTGGAGTCATTGTAAAAATCAAGGTTGAGGTGATCCGTCCTGTCCGGCTAAAAGGAGATGACAGATGAAACGAACCATATTTTACATGATAATTACTTTTTTTCTGGTTTCCGGCGACAGCATATACCTTGACAGAAACAACAACTACATGGGCTTCTCCCGTGAATCAGACCGTTCAATAGACTTTTATGATCGTAATAACAGACCGGCGGGATGGTATGACAAGGACACCAACACAATGTTCGACCGGCGCAACCGGCCATCAATGAACATCTATGACTTGAACGGAAAATAGCAGGAGAAAATTGCTAGCCGGGATTCGTGTAATGAGTTCATAAATGAGTTTCAGTCCAAACCTGACTTGCTGTTGGCCTGAACTATTGAGACGCTCCCATGAGCAATTTTGTCCAAATGACCTGTCTAGCCCTATCCGAACTGTTACAGGTCATTCCCTGTCCATTGCTTTCCTGATAGCGCCGGCTATGTCATCGCCTTTCACCGGTTTGGCGACAACCGTTCTGATGCCGGCCTTTTTTATTTGTTCATCTGAAGCTGTCTGATGCCATCCGGTGCATAGAATGACTGGCAGATTAGGCCGGACCGGAGCTATTTTTTGGGCCAGTTCGATACCTGAGATTCCGGGCATGATCATATCAGTGACCACCACATCGAAATCATGAATGTTCTCAACTACCAGTCTCAAGGCTTCATGAGGATCGGTGGTTGTCGTGACCTTGTATCCCAAACGTTTGAGCTTGGATTCAACAAGATCCACCAGCAGTGGTTCGTCGTCCACGACCAGAATATGCTCTGATCCAATGGGTCTTTGAGCTGAATCCTGACTTCGGTCCTGATGTTTGGAATGATCCTCAACGATTGGGAAATAAACAGAAAAAGTAGTTCCTTGTCCTGCTTCACTGTTAACTGTAATGGCTCCGCTACAACTACTGACTATTCCATGAACTACGGACAGTCCCAGACCCGTGCCTTCTCCCTGTTCCTTGGTTGTGAAATAAGGATCGAAAATTTTGTCGAGAATATTCTGACGAATTCCGCTGCCTGTGTCGGAAACTCTTAGCCTCAAATGTTTTCCAGGCAACAAGGGAGGATTGTAGGAGGTAAAATCATCTTTGAGGTTCACTTGATCCAGTTGTATGAAAAGGGTTCCCTTGTCACCCTTCATGGCCTGAGCGGCGTTGATGCACAGATTCATGAGCACCTGGTGAATCTGGGTTGGGTCAGCAATGATTTTACCGGCATTTGGCTGTATATTCTCTTCAATCCGGATGGTAGCCGGTATTGCGGCTCTCAAAAATTTGAGTCCTTCTTTGACTAGGGGCCCAACATCTATTTTTGTCAATTCGGATTTTGAACGGCGGCTGAAGGTCAATAATTGCTTGACCATCTCGCCTGAACGTTGGGCGGCGCCAATGACTTTTTCGAGATTAGCGTGTGCGCGGCTTTCCTGTGGCAGATCATCCATAGCCAGTTCGGTATAACCCATAATGGCCTGAATTATATTGTTGAAGTCGTGAGCTATCCCACTGGCCAGCGTTCCTATGGCCTCCATCTTCTGGGATTGAGAAAGCTGATTCCTGAGGTTCTCTTCTGCGGTGATGTTTGTTGCTATTTGAACATAATTCACTATTTCCCCGTTTGGGTTTTTGACCGGAGTTATGGTCGCCTGCTCATGCAGTAGATGACCATCCTTGTGTCTGTTGATAATGCGATTCCTCCAGACATTTCCGCTGGAAATAGTAGTCCACAGTTCCTTGAAGAAAGAGTTCTCATGGAGATCGCTACTTATTATGGAGGGGTAATGACCAATTACTTCTTCCCGTTTGTAGCCCGTTGACTTTTCAAACGCCGGATTTACATACACTATTTTTCCATCAGGATTTGTGATGACTACTCTCTCCGCGGCCTGGTCGACCGCTGTAGCTAATCTGGCGTGTTCGACCTGTGTTTTTCTGATGTCGTCTACATCTCTGACGACACCGAGCAGATGAGGCGCCTTGTTAAACTCCAGAACTGTGGCGGACAGTTGTCCGATTTTGACACGACCGTCTTTAAGCCTGAATAGTGTTTCAAAATTGTTCAGGCTTCCAGTCTCCCTGATCTGGGAGTACAAGAATTTGAAATCGCCAGGATTGACCCACAGGCCAATGTCCAGGGAAGTACGCCCCAAAACGTCGTCTCTCGTGAACCCTGTCAGTTCGGTGAACTTCTGGTTGATATCTACGTATTTTCCATCATCCAGCCTGCTTATGGCCATTGAGTCAGGGGCGATATAAAAGATCTTTCTGAAAAGTTCTTCACTATCATGCAAATCCTGCTCTACTTTTTTTTGTTCAGTGATGTCGATTACTGTAGTGGACAGCAAGATTGGGGCGCCTTTGTGATCCGAGATCAAAGCTCCATTCATCAATGTAGGGAAAACAGTTCCATCTTTGCGTTTATGCCAGAGCTCCAGAGTCTCAAAGCTTCCGCGATTCATAAGTGTTAACATCGACTCTTTTATCGACGGCATCTGTTGTTCCGTGTGAAACATGGACAGATGCTCTCCGAGGCAATCAGATACTGAGTATCCATGCATTTTTGCAAAAGAATCGTTCAGATACAGAATTTTTCCGTTGAGATCAGAAATGGCGTTGCCTGAGTTTGACTTGTCAGAAATAGTTTTAAACTTTTTGTATTCATCCTCAGCATTCTTTCTTTCCGTAATGTCCGTGCAGACCCCGCACATGAATTCCGGATTTCCTTTTTCATCATGTATGGGATAGGCGCGTTCAAAAATCCACTTGATAAGGCCATCCGGTCTTATAATGCGATATTCTGATGAATAGCCTTTTCCCTGTCTCTGGAAATTGTGGGAGCATTCCATCACTCGGTCAATGTCATCAGGGTGTACTAAATCAAGAAAAGCTTTCGGGTAATCACACAAATCCTTCAGAGGTTTTCCCCACACCTTCTGGAAGGCCGGGCTGACATACAACATTTTTTGAGCTCGCGGGTCACTCATCCAGAAAACATCATCAATGGTCTCGGTGAAGGCCCTAAACCTTTTCTCACTCTGTTGAAGGGCTTCATCAGCCATCTTACGGCTGGTGATGTCAGTGGCGGCAATAACAAGGCCTGCTGACAGATTACACCGGTCAACAGCGGCCAGGCTCAACGATACATCGATCAATGAGCCGTCTCGTCTCAGGAATCTGGTGTCTATCTGTGTGCGCCCCTCAGCGCAAATTTGCGGATAAGCCACATCGCAAACTCTTTGAAAATCGTTCTCAGTCGCATACAGGGCTTTCATGTTCAGGCCATGGACATCCTCCCTCGGATAACCACTAACTTCTTTAAAAGCCTCATTGCTCCAGAGTATGACCTGGTCTTTGACAAAAGCTATTCCAACTGGAGTAGCGCTCATAACAGTTTCAAGCATTTCCAGAGTGTTATTTAGAGCATCCAGGGCTGCTTCCCGGGCCTTGATCTGGGTTTCCATATCACGCTGACCTTTCAGGCGTATCTCAGCAATTTGGATCTGTCCCTCTGAGGGAATAAAACATAGCCTAAAACCAGACCGGTGTGGACCACTATGGTAGACAGAATGGCCGCTGGTCTTCTGTATTTCGGGTCCCATCGTGAAGACCCAGCTTCCGGAACACAAATGGCCATCCATTTGCCGGCCCGGACATCGAATTTTCTCTCTAGCCGCAATTCTGACCGCAAATCAGATTCGTTTCTCCGGAGTGGCTCCAGGTAATAGAATGGAGGGTGTTCCGAGTGTTTGCCGCGAATCCCCGGCAAAAAGCAGACTGAAAACCTCACGGATGAGAAGAATACTATCCGGAAAAAAAAGAATCTACAGGTAATTGGAAACCTCCACTAATTAAAACAGTTCTCACATTTTATTATAGATAAAGTAATCGTAGAAGTGAATGGTCAGGCAGTGGCGGCAATTTTGGGAGCTACGTCAATCAGGCGCCGTCTGAAATTTTAGCAGTATCTGTTTGAATTCCGGCGCCAGATCGATGGATTTGTTGAGCGCATAATCATAACAGACCTGAACTGATTCTCCTCGGGCGTATTCTACAGAGTCATCTTGCGAATCAGTCAGTAGGTATAAGTATTTGAAACTTTTCCTTCCAATCCCATTGATGGACAACGTCAAAGTCAGCAGCGTTCCTGAAGTAATGGGTCGGATGAAGTCGCAACTGATGTGAGCCAGGATGAACGACGATAACGACTTGTCTACATGTTGTTCGATGTGGTCGCTGTGAAATGATTCCCTGCCGATTTCGAAGTAGGTGAAGAAGACCGCGTTGTTAACGTGTCCCATGGCATCCAGGTCACGAAACCTGACTGGAATTTCAATCCTGTAAGAATTATTCATCATCCAAGTTTGTCCCCAGAGTGTTGGCTCAGCATTTTTCAGTCGATCAAGAGTTTGTCTGGAAAAATAATATTGGCAGACAAACAGCTAAAAACTCCAAATACCTACCTTCAATAAAAGGTAAAAAGTCCTTTTATGCGTCCGTGTCTTAATCCTCGATGCGGCCTGACCCCTGGCGTTTTTTTGCCTGGATCTGTTGTCCAGGAAAAGCGGCTGACTAAAAGGCCTCGAGTGGTATCATATCAAACTTTCGATCTTTACTGATACCCTCAAATTGAATCGATGTCCTTAAGCCCGGATTTTTACCCTGAGCCTGAAAGCGTGGCCGGCGGAGCACAGACAAGTAACTTATCCGCTTGTGTCTGCATCTGGAACAAGCCACAAAAAATCTCTCGACATTAAATTGGCAGTCATATAAGATACTTCGTTTCAAGATGCATCGCACAAAAATTGACTGGGCGCATTACTGACCAACATGGCGCCACTATCAAAGGAGACGCCGGTAATGATAAACTGGGATGAAATTCACAAAGCTCATCGGCAATACATAGACAGCGGTAAGGACGATTTATCATTAAGGGAATGGGAGTCGTCGGTAAAGGATCAGATATCCCGAATAGACAGTCTGATAAACAATTTCGGCCGCAATGACGTTCATCAGCTCCGGTCAGTCTGGCTACTTGCAAAGAAACTGACAACTTATGCCAGGCAGTCGGGCCTGGATTGCGCATCCGTTTTTGAACTGGAACTTTTGCCCAGTGAGCCGATCCCCGATAATCTTAAGGGAAGAGTGCTGTCAATCGACACTCAGGGTAACTGGTTAATGAATGACAGCGTTCTATCAATAAGTTACGCATCCATACGTGAACAGCGTTCAGTCTGAGAAAAGCTCAGGCTGACGGAGTTCAATTGCAAAATTTCTCACATCAGGTTAGCATCCTTTCAGGATAACGCCGATGTGAATCCCCTGGAGTAGAATCCGACTGTAGCGCTGTTTTTTGGCGCCTCAGCGCAGGCCACGCCGTCTATTATTAGCCCTTGGTCAGAAATCAGGATTCCTGGATGAACGAGACCCTTGATCAGAGAAAATTTTACCGTCTTAATGTGTACCTGTTATTGGCTGCTGTTTTCTGGACTACAGTTTTGGGCGCATCTCTCGGGCTGGACTATTACGCCGTAAATAGGGCCTTGACAAACCAGTTAAAGGATAGAGCCGGGGTAGCCATCGAGAAGGACATGACGTACCGCAAGTGGAATTCCATGCATGGCGGAGTCTATGTTCCGGTGACATCCGAAATAAAACCAAATACCCTCCTGGACATCGCCGACAGGGATGTGACCACCACTGATGGAAAACTATTAACGCTCGTCAATCCTTTATATATGACGAGATTGATACAAGAGCTGCAAAAAGAAAGTCGCGGCGTCCAGACGCACCTGGCAAGTCTCAATCCAAAGCGTCCCGAAAACCTTCCTGATGAATGGGAGAGAGAAGCTCTTCACAGGTTCAGTAAGGGCGAGACTGAAATCTCCTCTTATTCAAACATTAACGGCAGGCCTGTTTTTAGATCCATGGTTCCTTTTGTGGTTGAGGAGCCTTGTCTGAAATGCCACAGGGAACAGGGTTACAAAATCGGTGAAGTCAGGGGTGGCATCAGTGCGACCATAGATCCGGACAAATCCCTGGAGGGCTATAGATCCACAATTGTCGGTTTATTTCTGGGGCATTTCGGCGTCTGGGCATTGGGATTGGTCTTCCTGTTCGTAGGAAAGAGCAGGCTTGCCAGAAGCTGGGAAGCAGAAATCGAGGCTGTCCACGCAGCGGAGAAGTCTTCACTGGAATTGAACGAATTCATAAATTCGGCTCTGGATTCCCTGAACGCTCACATATCCATACTGGATGAGAATGGAAAGATACTTTACGTGAATGAGGGGTGGCGACGCTTCGCCAATGATAATGATGGTGACCGCGAAACGTATGGGTTAGGACTGAACTATCTGGAGGTATGCGAAAAGGCCCAAGGGGCATGTTCTGAAGAAGCCGGAGAGGTTGCGGCTCTAATCAAGGAGCTGATTAATGGAGCGAGATCAGACTTTGTTCTGGAATACCCATGTCATAGCCCTTCCGAGAAAAGGTGGTTCGAGGTCCGTGGGACGCGGTTCATGTTCAGGCAAGGTTTACGGATAGCAATAGCGCATCAGGATGTGACGCGCCTGAAAACGAGTGAGATCAGATTTCAGAGTTTTGTAGAACTGGCTCCTGTAGGGTTGTGGGCCACTGACGAGACAGGATCCAACACCTATGTAAGCCCCAACTGGAGCGCTATTACGGGGATATCTGCTGAGGACGCCTCAGGCGCTGGCTGGGCAGACGGCGTGCATCCAGACGACCGGGATGAAGTTTACAGGGGATGGAAACAGGCCACCACAAATAACGAGCCATACCAGTCACATTTCAGGTTTGTCAGACCCGACGGAGAGACAGTCTGGGTGCTGTGCCAGTCGTCATCCATAAAGGATCATGAGGATAATGTTATCGAATGGCTCGGCACTATTACTGATATCACCCGGCTCAAAAAGGTTCAGGAGGAACTCAAAGCGGGAGAGGTTGAACTTCTGCGCGAAGTCGAATTCAAGGATGCAATAAACAGCATATTCGAGCGGCTTTTGTCGCCGACCTGCTCTTTGACCGATATAGCCATGACTGTGCTTGAGAAGTCCAGGAATCTTACTCAGAGCAAGCATGGTTATGTCAATGAGACTGATCCGATTACCGGAGACCAGATTTCGCTTACTCTGACCCGGATGTTCGGAAAAGACTGTGAGATAAAGGATCCGGGCCAGATAAGATTTCCAAAGGGTCCGGATGGTATTTATCCGGGCCTCTGGGGGTATTCACTTAACAACCGGCTTGCCTTTTACACCAATGACCCCTCCTCTCACGCTGCGTCAAAGGGTATTCCATCCGGACATGTTCCATTAGAGAGATTTCTGTCCGTGCCGGTGATTTACGGAAATGATCTGGTGGGACAGATCGCTTTGTCCAATCCTTTAAGGGATTACAACGACGCTGACCTCAAAATCATAGAGAAAATAGCTTCCTATTATGCCCTGGCAATCCATGAGAAGCGGGTTCAGCAGACACAAAACATACTCAATTCAGCGATATTGAACGCTTCAGAGGCCGTAATCATAGCAGATTCCACGGGCAGAATCAGGCATGCGAATACCGCTTTCGAGCAGATCACCGGCTTTAAGGTCAAGGAGGCCATTGGTCGAACGGGCACTTTCCTTGGAGTCTCTGAAGACGAAAACCAGAACTTTTTAAAGGATGTAAGCAAGGCACTGAATGTCGGATCAACCTGGCATGGTGTCGTTCAGGCCAGACGCAAAACCGGAGAAACATACTACTGTGACTGTTCCGTCATACCGGTCTTCAATGATACCGGAGCGCTAAGCAACGCCGTCGCGCTTGTCCGGGATGTTACCGGCGAGTTGAGGCTCAAGGAGCAACTGGTCCAATCACAGAAAATGGAGGCCATGGGCACGCTTGCCGGTGGAATAGCCCATGATTTCAATAACATAATTTTTGCGATAAACGCCTCGGCTGAACTGGCGCTGGACAATGTAGCAGAGGGTAGTCCTATCAGGCGCTTCCTGCAAAATATTCTGAGATCTGCTGACAGGGCATCTGACATGGTCAGGCAGATACTAATGTTTAGCCGCCGTGACAAGGCCGAGAAAATACCACTAAATATCATTCCTATCGTAAAAGACGGTCTGAAATTTATTCGGGGCGCCACACAGGCCTCTATTGAAATTATCCGCAGCATAGATCCCGACACTCCAAAGATATGCGGTGACCCGACGCAGGTATACCAGGTGCTGATGAATCTCTGCACAAACGCGGCTCACGCCATGAAAGACAGACATGGGAGTTTGTCCGTATCTTTGGGGCCAATTGAACTTGATAAAGTCTCTGCCGCATCATATCCCCCTCTTGGTCCGGGGTCTTATGTCAGGTTGATGGTAAGTGACACGGGTGAAGGCATACCGCCTGAGATCATCAACAGAATTTTCGAGCCTTACTTCACCACAAAAAAATCGGGTGAGGGAACAGGTTTGGGTCTATCTGTGTTGCATGGGATAGTCCAGAACCACGGTGGCGCCATAGCTGTCCACAGTGAGCCCGGAGAAGGAACCACCTTTGAGGTATTGTTCCCGGTTGCTCAAGATGATCCTGGGCAGAGCGAAACAGAGCTGGACGAAGAACTGGGTGGCAACGAAAGGATCCTCTGGGTTGATGATGAGTCGATAATAATTGACATGGCTCAACAGACCCTTGAACAAATGGGCTTCACGGTCACGACGGTTCAGTTCCCACTGGATGCTCTGGCTATTTTCAGGAATGCCCCTGAATCGTTTGACCTGGTGATTACGGATCTCAGCATGCCAAAGATGACCGGTCTTGAATTCGCAAAGGAAATAAGCTCGATCCGCCACGACATACCAGTCATCCTCTGCACCGGATATGCTGATACAGTATCCGGATACGAGGCGACCTCGTCCGGTATCACATCCATCATTAACAAGCCGCTACCCAGAAAGAACCTTGTGAGGGAAATCCGCAAGGTCCTGGACGGAGACCCCCACCTGCAGTGATTATCAAAGCGCTATCCGCTGCTTTTGAAAACCCTGGGTTCATCATTGACTGCTGTTAGTCTTGTTTGTGGTAACCTGGAAGTGGATACGCCGGATATTGCGCTGTACATGACCCTTCCTGGCAACTTTAATAGCAGACCCTGACTCCCTGTTTTTTGTCAATTGATGTCCAGATTTTCCACCCGATGCCCCTGAGTTGACTACATGTTTTCAAAAGGTGTTTCCTGTTTTAGCGTCGTTCAGGATTCTTTTACTTGCATCAGGCCATAGCGACCTGTAAAAACAGATAGAGGGTCAAAGTGATGCGCCCGGGCTTCAAGGATTCTCTGATTCAACCTTAAAACCCCTCGAACTTCAGTTTTTTGTCCGGAATATATTGCAATAGCGCTATCTTGAATCTGATCAACCACAATGAACGAATAGTGACGGCGGCAGGATTTAGCCGGTAATAAACGTATTGTCTCAAAGAATCCAGGTCTGAGTTTTTCTGGTCTTATCGGAGGCTGGACGGCCTTACTGATGAAGCAGTCTGATTTGGCCGACCTGATCGGTAACGGGCTTTCGGCGTTAATCATTTAGCTATCAAGAGCATGGATCAAGACGCATTCAGGCGAAAGGGGCTATATCGGTAAAATGGCAAAGGAGAAATTTCATTACGGCTGGATCGTTATTTTGGCAGGTCTACTTGTTACGATTGGCGCCCACGGATTTGGCAGGATGTCGTACACCCTGATTTTACCTGCAATGAAGGATGGACTGAATTTCAGTTACAGCGAGCTTGGGCTTCTGGGGACTGGTAATTTTATCGGATATCTGGTCATGGCCCTTGTTGGCGGATTGCTAGCTGCGCGTTTTGGCTCAAGGGTCGTAATAGCGCTGGCATTGGCCCTGATGGGCGTGACCATGATATTGACCGGCCTGGCAGAGACGTTTTCGTTCGCTTTTGCCACGAGACTGCTGACAGGCCTGGGAAATGGCGCCGCATTCGTCCCTGCAATGGCTCTTGGATCAGCGTGGTTTGCCGTTCAGCGCCGCGGATTTGCAACCGGAATAGTATCGGGAGGCATAGGCGGCGGAACCATGATAGCCGGGCTTCTTGTGCCGGTCATTTTGGGCGCGTACGGGACTCAGGGATGGCGTTATGCCTGGTTCTACCTTGGGGCAGCAGTTCTTGTGATAGCAGTCATCGCCGCATTGGTAATCAGGAATCACCCGGAGAACATGGGCCTGCGCCAGATAGGGGCTCAGTCTGGGGAAGCCGGCGCTGTAAACAGGAAACCGGTCGGTTTCAGTAGCTGGAGCAGCATATACAGGATGAAACCGGTCTGGTATCTCGGCACGGTTTATATGCTTTACGGATTTTCCTACATAATTTACATGACATTTTTCGCAGCTTACCTTTGTCGTGAAAGGGGTGTGAGCGCAGCTGAGGCTGGTCAGCTATGGGCTCTAGTCGGCTGCCTCAGTATATTTTGTGGCATGATATGGGGTGGGTTGTCGGATCGGCTGGGTCGCGCGCGTGGCGCAGCAATCGCTTATTTTGCGCTTGCGCTGTCCTATGGCATTTTTGCCGTTTCCACTTCCTCCACAGGGCTTTACCTGTCAGCCATACTATTTGGCCTGACAGCGTGGAGCATTCCCACAATAATGGCGGCTACAGCCGGGGATTACGTAGGAACAAGGTTGGCGCCCGCGGGATTGGGCTTCATAACCTTGTTCTTCGGAATCGGACAGGCGTTCGGTCCCTGGCTCGCTGGATATCTCGCAGATGTGACCCATTCTTTTTCCGGTCCATTTCTTCTGGCATGTGGAGTCTCCCTTCTTGGGGCTCTTCTGTCATTGAGACTGAAGCCAATTCATGCCGACGAGTCACTGACGCCATGAATCCCGTTGAAGGACGCCGCCTTACAGCGATTGAAGGCGTAAAATCCTTTATTCCGGAATGCTATAAGCCGCAGGCGCTAGAGTGTTGAACGAAATAAGCGGCATTTCAGCTCGCTTCTGACAAGTAGCCGAAGTTTCAGGGGAAGTATATTTCTTTGGTCCGAAACACTTTTAGCTTGCTTTTTTTGGCCATGATCTATATGATAGAAATCATTGAAAGTCCTGCCCATGAGCAGGCAAAAAATCTGGAGCCCTATGCGCAGCACAACGCATGGGGCTTTCTATATTTCATGACATTATAATTTCTATTTTGATTTGTTATCTAAACATAGCATATTGATGATCGGGGCGTTGTGAAGCTGTAATGGGGGTTGATCATGAAAACGATACTGGCTCTACTTTTCACGATATTGCTTTTAGGTCTGGCTTACGCTGTTGAGCGCAACTGCACGCTCATGCAGGACGCCACAGCCTATTACGATTCCGGAAACTACCACAACACCTACTATCTCAGGAATTCGTCCCTGAGCGCGTGGAGCTCCAGAAAAGCTCGAGACGTGCTTGAATGGAGAGCTAAACTGATACCTTCAGGGACTTCGGTTGATGTGGTCGAACGGCAGGGAGACGCTGTAGTGATCAAGGTCGGTTCCAACACATATTACGTATCACCGGATGATGTTGATTGTCCTTAGTTAATCGCAGGAGCCGCCACTTTTGCCACTCACAGTTTTCCTTATTGAATTCCAGAAGAAATTCGTCACGTGGGGCCTGCGTTTTCAAGTGAGATCCCTGTAGTCAGGATTGCCCCCTACCTTGAGATCGATAAAGTCGCTACCGTCTGACGTCTGTGTTTTGAAATCATCCGACAGAAGCAGCCCGAATCATCCAAAAAGTTTGTAAACAAAGATCCAGAAGCCATCTACTCCCATCTCAAGGTGTTCCTTAAGCGAAAAGCCCGGATCGTTCAATAACACCATTTTCAGGGTGTTGAAAAAAGCCACGGCCTCCATGTCCACCTGGCTCTGAGACCAGACGTGAGTGGCCCAGCCGGCCTGACACAATCCCCATACACCGGCCACGAATTGACCCACCGCAACATAACCTAACGAAAATTGGCCCAATGCAGCAAGAAGTCCCAACGACAACTGTCCTAAAGAGAAAATTCCCACGCTGATCTGTCCAAGAGCTACAAGACCCGAACTTACCTGCCCGAATGCCAATATCCCGACAGCAAACTGCCCTATTGCGATGATGCCCCTTGCAACCCTTAAATTACCCAGCTCGTCCCTCCCAAAGGACACACACACCAAAGGAAGCCCAACCAATGAGCGACTCGTTTGCCAGTGAAAACCTGATTTGGGATTGTTTGCAGGATGCATTGATTTCTAACCGGCGCCTGGCCTTGCTTGGGGATAATTCTGACAATAATGGCTTATGTGGCTAATGTCCACCTGTTATGAACATTTCAGACAGCGCCGTAAGTCAGGATTAGCAGAGCAGGAAACACGTGCAGCAATCGCAGGCTTTTGACTTCATCTGGTGTTACAGGTAAACTTACTCCGGAAATCAATTGATTAACGAGCATTTAGTAGTCAGCTCGACTTACAGGTAAGGAGCCCCTCATGAAATCAGGATGCGCAACGTGCCGGTTTAAAAGTTATGCGGAAAAGAACCCGGATTCATTACTGGCGGGCATATGGAGGTGGCACACCGGCTGGTGTCCCGGATGGAAAGCATACCAGAGAGAATTAGCAGAAAAACAGGACCGTCAACCCAAAAAATGATTCCGGTGGCAGCCCTGGATC
>CAZIVV010000268.1:0-6793 GCA_964542775.1 uncultured Desulfomonile sp. | reverse complement strand
AGTGCCAGTTGATGGCTCCTTGTATTGCAGCCCTTTGTTTGATTAGGATCTCCAAACCAGGTCCGGCCTGGAGATCGCGTGTTGACTCAGACTCAACTTGAAAAAAGAGTCCCCAGTTCGTCAAAACACTTTGTCAGGTCGCTATGATGACACATTCCGCTTCTGCAGCTACAGTAGAAGACGTAGCCACGTCTTGCGCCTCTGCAGCCACAGTGACAGTCACGGCCAGCGCAACAGCCTCGACCACACCAACAACGTTGGTTGTGTGAGCAGCATGACCTTTACCGCCGGCCACCTTGTCCAGATCCTCCTGGCTCAGCGTGGCCTTCCTGGCCTCAACAAAGGCAACCACTTCCTGCAGGTTTATGTCGTAACCTTTGCTCTTGGCAAAATCTACGATTGCCTCATTGCTAACAGCCGCCTTCTTGAGTTCGTCCTGCAATGACTTGTCTGTGCGCACTGCCGCCGCAAAACGTTCGACTTCAGATTGGCTCATTACTCTTTCCTTTCACTGTTGTAGAAGTGAGATTCAACACGATTCACGTGTTTTAAACTATTCTTTTTCTAAGCGCTGATAGCTCCAGGAGTCTGTGTGGAAAAGCGGTTATCGGCCATCAAGGCCCTGTTTTGGACGATAAGCCGACCACACAGCCCCAATAGGCTACTGACTGCAAGTCGATTCTGAATCTGATGAAGTATCTGGCCCTAATTGTTTTCTCCAGAGACATGAGAATTTTGAACAGGCATGACGGAGCACAGAACATATGACAAAAATGTAAACATCTCAAAAAACACTTTAGCTTTTGAGAATACAACAAGTTTGATGGCAGGTGTCAACCAAAAACTGTAATGTTCCCGGACCTTCAGAATATTAATTTTGTCCTGTTTCGCTTATGAATTGGTCTTTTGTTCTCAGGAAGTTCCCCGATGCTCCCTTTGTGATCGGGGATAACTCTAACTGTTGTAACTCCAGATATTTATGATTTACGTTACAAAACTTTGCAAGACGTGCCCACCAGATCAGAACATGGTCTGACATTGTTGCGGGAACAGAAAGTCCTCTTGTCATATACGCGTTGTAACACTGAAAATATGAACCCGCAATCCGCTAATTACAAAAATATAACACCATGAATAAATTAGTATTGTCAATTACCTATAATGACTATATTTTGTGAATTATGCACTATATATTTGACATTATATATTTCAAATAACATGTTGACTTTTATAGATATATTAACATATAAAGCGTTTCATCAATGGACTCGGGGCAGGTGTGCGTTCTGCGCTTCACTTTCTGATCATGAGTGTATCCGATAGGGTAAGCTTTTTGCCAGACACTGAAAATATAACTTCAAGCTCTGTAACCCTCAAGTTCGTTTTCATGTCATACATGATCCTGATGTGCATTTTTTTGCCTGGTTTTGTGGCTCACGGCCAGTTTCCAGGTCCGTTAACGGGAATTGCTCCACCGATATCCGGCGAAATAATGAGGGAATCCAACACGGTCCCGCTTAATAGCGCGATGTTGGGCAATTTATTGCCGACTATTCCCAACCTCAAGTTTGGATTTCAGTATTTTTTTGGAGGCGGATCCCAGATAGGTAACTATAATCTGGACTACCTGCACCCTGTGAACCTTGCTCCGGATGAGGTTATCTTTGGAGAGTTTCATGGCAATTACTGGGACTACTCGAGAACTCCGTCTGGACGCCCTGACTATGGAGCAGATGTGTCTCTGGGTGGTGGCTACAGGAGGATAGTATCAAATTCGGTGTTAGCTGGGGTAAACGGATTTTATGACACAGTGATGGGATACAACAAATGGTATCAATCCGGGTCTGTGGGATTGGAAATGGCTGCAAATCTGGCGAATTCCAGCGCGATCGATTTTAGCGCCAACTGGTACTATGGGAACCTGTTTTCCTCAAACGCCATCGCAGATCTTTTCAGAGAGAACGGCAATAACTACGACATAGTAGCCGGTTATTCGATGCCTCTGTTCGCATCAGCCGTGGATCTTCGCCTGAAAGCCGCGCTATATAACTTTGATGTGGGCAACAACGTTTATGGTTACATGACTGGAGCGGATCTTACTACGAGAAACGGCCTGTTCACCTTTACTTATGAGTACGGTGATAACAGAATTAACGGGGCCTGGAACAATTTTGGAGTTTTCCTGAATGTGGGATTTCTATTGAGCAACTACGTACTCGGCGACAATCCCTTCACGCTTCCGGAGCCCATCACCTCAAACGGTCAACGCAATCTGAGCCGAATGATGTCCAGTGGGGTTAACCGGACTGCTTCATCTTTAGTCCCACCGCCTATTCCCACGCCTACGCCTCCGGTTGTGCCCGCCTGCAACCCCTTTGCGCTCGCCAACTCGGTTGTTTGGACGCCAGGAACCGAGGGCTTCAACAGCTTTCCTTTCGACAGTCCTCTGGAATTCAACAGGTGTATCTCATCTCTTTATGCGACCATTACGGTGGCCAACCCACCTCCTAACCCGGTGCTGATAACTCTCTACAACACACAGGGAGCCAATTCACCACGAAACTTGTGGATCGTCATGGGTACCCAGACCATCTCCAGGACGGATTTCCCCGACTGGTTTTCCGGTGGTAGCGCATGGAAGGGAATATACATACTCAACAACACAAACACGAACTGGGTTCCGGTTTCTTTCACATTGACTTACGGCACTGAGCCACCTCAATAATTTTGGCAGGCTGCGATGAAGCACAGTAGAAAAAATGACGAATTACAAAATAGCCGGCGCTCACTGCTCGCAGTGTTCACAGTGTCAGCTTTACCGCTTTGTCTTGCGATATCAGTGATTTTGACGGCGGTAAGCGACTTTGCGCTACAAGGCTTTATTCACACCCTGGGAACTTTCGTGATGCCAAATAGTGAGACGGCGCGATCATTTCTTGAACATCAAAGATCACTGGTTTTTGCACAATATAATGAACCGCCGGCCTCCCCATGCACGGTAGTGTCCTACGCTGTCTGTAACTACCCTCTACTGCCAAACGACTCTGTGGCCTATAGCCTGGCTAACCAGATATCGTTCACGAACTGCCCGGCTGAACAGGTCAGCACCGCAACAATCACTTTTCAGGCAACTCCGAGTGTACCGTTGTTCGTTTGGTTATCCAACGCAACTACAACCACGCCCAAGATTTATATGACCGGAGGGACCCAGACAATAACCAAGGCATGGTTTGACTCAGGAGGAACAAGCTGGTTCGGTGGGGGTCCGTGGACTACGCTTAACGTGCAGGCGATATACCCATCGCCTCCACCAACGACTTATTTTTATCCTATTTCCTGTACCATTGTTTATCAGTAACGCAATAAACGGATACCAGAATCACTGTAATCAGGACCGTTCACATGGAACAATTTGCCGATAACTGAAACCGTTTTCACGTTCAAAACTATTTGTGTTGGAGGACGAGATGTCGAGAAAACTTGTGATGTTCACTTTCATCATGCTTTTTTCAAACGTTCACTGTTTTGCGGATGTTGGAATCATGCTCACACTGAGCCCCCAAAACCTCGACAAAGTGTTGACGGACGAAGTGCGCGTACCCGTCAACCGGTCTATACCCGTTCAATTGTTGGGATCGGTAACCGCCCCAACTTCAATGTGCAACGTGATAACATACGTTCCATGCAACTACATAATACCACCAAACGATTATGTAAACTTTACGACCAGTATAAACCTCACAAACTGCTCCACACTAAATTCCATGATGCTAACTTTTGAAGCGGCTCCAACTGTCCCGATCTTTGTTTGGCTCTCAAACGCGACCACAAGCACGCCTCCCATTTATATGAACACTGCATCCACAACAATCTCAAAGACCACTTCTTCCATGTTAAGTTGGTTTGATAGCACTACATGGACTAATTTGTGCGTCCAGGCAATTTACTCGGATCCGCCGCCCAGCACGCTTTATTATCCTATGTCATGCATGATAGTTTACCAATGATGGTTCATAACCCGGACTCAATCGCAAGAGAATCTACAGGTCATCAAGTTTATGGCTCATCACCCGTATGTACCCTTGGATCACAACAACCTTTTTCGGCAAAGATTTCTGTATCCTGAGATTCAGTCCTGCAACAAATGCGAGGAATATCCATCATGTTTAAAATATTGTATTTATTCTTATGTCTGACTGTAACGCTGCTGTTCCCCTTTGTTTCGAGCCATCTGGAAGCTCAAACCACCATCAATGGGAGCCCACCCGTAACGTTAGCCACCATGGACGGGGAGTCCAAATCTGGGAATGTCGCAGAAGAACTCTCATCAGCCATAACACCCCCCACTGGCCCACCGGCTTCGATAATTGGAACAGCAGTCGCCTTCAACGCAGTCTGGGTTGACGTCGCAGTGAATCCTCCAGCATGGGTCGGGAACACCTATGTCTGTAGTTCATCTTTGAATTGGGGTGGAATATTTCCTTCCGGAGCTAGCGGTTTTACCACATGCACCATCACACTTTCCAGTGTCCCACCTGGCCCTTGTACGATATATCTTAACGGCTCGGCTACGTCTAATCAAGTTTGGGTTGACTCTCAGGTTACAGTAATTACAAGCGCAACTAATCCCACCTGGTTCCAGCATGGCACGAATGTCAATCCATCGACAATTTTTAGCGTAGCGAGTCTTGAACCTCAGCTGGGCTGGTGGTCTCAAACAGCAGGAAGTAAGAGTGATGACATTGTTCTATATGCAAGTCCTTATCCCACTCTGCAATATGCTCCGAATTCCCTTACGATTGTCTACCAGTGACAGGCGATTTTGCTGGGGTAGCCACACTGATTGCCATTTTTTTGGTAAATTACACTAATAGAAGATCCTCAGGCCCCTAAACCAACTTCAGGCTCCAGGAACGCAGAGGCTTTACTCTCATCGACATACAAAACTTCATTTGAACTCACGCCGAGAACTGACTCTTCGGTACGCCCCAATCTTTTGCTCAATGAACACTTTTTTGTTGACCTGACCTCACAAGGGAACAATATATGTTAGCGTGCTGAGCTTTAGCCGCATAATGAGGTTTCAGGAGGTTGGAGAATGAGAAAGTTTCTGGCTCTGTTGTGTCTCGGAATCCTTGCGTTCATGCCATTCATGATCGAGCTTGGTCAGGCTCAGACCAAAATCAGCGACGACCAGATAAAGCAGATTGCTACAGATGAAATCACATCTATCATGAAATCCATCGAATCCCAGAACTACGACCAGTATTCAAAGGATTTCTCTGAAAAGATGAAAGTTGCCCAAAAGCCCGAAGACTTTCTGACGCTGTGCAAGAAAATCAACTCATCGTTGGGAAAACTCGATTCGGTCAATTTCATCGGTTTTTATGTCCACGGAACAGACACCATAACCCTGTTCAAGGCAAAATACTCCAAAACCGAGGATGATGTCCTGGTTCGGCTCGTACTTGACCTCAACAGTCCGAAGCAGCGGGTTGTGGGACTTTGGTTTGACTCACCCAAACTTGCAAAGTGATTTTATATAGTAGGGTGTTTATCTGAGAATTCCCATCTGTCGTTCGAGTTCAGCTACGCTGATGGTATGGTTTGCCAGCGCCGTGTAGTAGTTTGATTTTGACATGTCAAAATTGTAAATGGCGTCCATGACGTGCAAATAGGATGTCAACTGCTGGTTGTACATCTCACGGGTGCGGTGGTATTGTTCCTGACGCCATTTTATTTCAGTGCGGAATTCCTGCACATCCTTCTCGGACTGCTTGACTTGCAGGTAAGCATTCTGGACCTGATTCATTATCTGTTGGATGAGGTATTCCCGGTTTACAAAAGATTGCGCGTGGAGATTTCTCTGTTGACGGATAGTTTCGCGGCTTCTGAAGAGGTCAAACGCCCACATGAGGGTTCCCTGAATGGTCCATTCGTTGGTGCCTTCCGGATCGAAGACATTCCAGTCATCGTTAAACCTTTGACCCTGTAATTGTAAATTGATTGAGGGCGCCAATGAGGCCTGTGCTATCCTGACCTGAGCCTTAGCCTGGTCAATCGAGATGTTAGCTTTCTTTATCTCCGAGCGGTTTGAGACTGCGATCATGTAGATATCGGGGCATTTGTAAGGCGAAGGTTCGAAATGGATTTTTTCATCAAGTTTGAGGCATGTATTCTGGGGATACGCCAACAGGAAGTTGAGTTGAGCCTGAGCTGTCTCCAGATCGGTAAGCACCTTGCTCTTTCTGGTTCTGGCTTTTGCGAGATCCGCCTCGGCTGCCGCCACATCCACCCTTAGCGCCTCTCCATGCTTCAGCAGCGCCTTGGCCCTGGCCTTGAACGCTGTCAACTCCCTTATCGATTCGTCTGTCACCTGGGCCAACTTCCTGCCAAGAAGAATCTGATAAAAAGACTGTATGACAGATTTTGTCAGATCCCTTCGCATGGTTTCCATGTCTACACCTGAAGCGATGGCGTCCATCACGGCGTACTTGTAGGTATTGCCAAGTCGACCTGCGTCAAATATTGGCTGGGTCAGGGTAGCCGTGAGCGTCATGTTCTTGTACGGATCTATCCTGTAGGGATAAAGAGGCTGGAGAGTAGGGTTGTTGGTCTCGCCCCTGTAAGACCATCGACTGGGATGAACTCCGGATAGTATCGCCGTATTTGACATCTGACGATACCGGTTTATCTCGGAATCATAAGTGATGTTCAACTGCGGCAGCAAATCCGAATAAGACGCCCACTTGGCATTATCTTTTTGGGCCATGGTGAGAGCCTGGCTTCGAAG
>CAZIVV010000267.1:0-1501 GCA_964542775.1 uncultured Desulfomonile sp. | reverse complement strand
GGTAAAGCGAACACCATAGTCGGTCTCCGCCGCGGCCAGGCCGGGCGCGGCGGGCACCACGTAGTAGCTATGCACGAAGTAGAAGCGCTCGCCGTCGGGAATGCCTTCCCACAGCGGATGCGGGCCGCACTGCCGGACCTCGTTCCAGCCCATGTGCGGCACCTTAAGCCGGCTACCGTCCGCCGCGAGCATCTTCGCATCAGGAAAGCGCACCACCTCACCCGGCAGTACGCCCAGCCCCGGCACATCACCCTCGGCGCTATGCTCGAACAGCATCTGCTGGCCGATGCAAATACCGAGAAAGGGCTTCTCGGCCGCCGCGGCGAGTACAGCCGGGCGCAGACCGCGCGCATCCAGTTCGCGCATGCAGTCGGGCATGGCGCCCTGACCGGGGAATACGACGCGCTCGGCCGCGGTGACGCGGGCCGGATCCGAGGTGATGAAGACATCGTGCCCGGGCGCGACGTGCTCGATCGCCTTGGCGACCGAGCGCAGGTTGCCCATGCCGTAATCGATGATGGCCACGGTGGTCATCGGCTTGACTCGCTATTGGACGAAACGGCGGCGGCACCCGGCCGCCGCGGGATGGGAAGAATCAGAGCGCGCCCTTGGTCGAGGGAATGGTGCCCGCGGCCCGCTCGTCGTGCTCAGCCGCCATGCGTAGCGCACGGGCAAAGGCCTTGAACACGGTTTCGCACTGATGGTGAGCGTTCTCGCCGCGCAGGTTGTCGATATGCAGCGTGACGCCCGCGTGATTGACGAAGCCCTGGAAAAACTCGCGCGCCAGATCCACGTCGAAATTGCCGATGCGTGCGCGGGTGTAGTTCACGAAGTAGTGCAGCCCAGGGCGGCCGGAGAAATCGACCACCACGCGCGACAAGGCCTCGTCGAGCGGCACATAGGCGTGACCGTAGCGGCGCAGGCCCTTCTTGTCGCCAAGCGCCTTGGCGAATGCCTGGCCGAGCGTGATTCCCACGTCCTCGACGGTGTGATGATCGTCGATGTGCGTGTCGCCCTCGCAATGGATGTCCAGGTCGATCAGGCCGTGGCGCACGATCTGATCGAGCATGTGATCGAAGAACGGCACGCCGGTATCCAGCTTGCCCTGGCCGCAGCCGTCCAGGTCGATGCGCACGGTGATCTTCGTTTCGAGGGTGTTACGTGTGACTTCTGCTTGCCGCATGGGGGCTTCTGGCCAAAGGGTTAAGGTCGGGGCCATGATACCATCGCGCGGCAAACCCGCAGCAAAGTGCGGGCTATTGTCCACAATGGCGCCGGCTATCGCGATGCCCCGCGGGCATCTAAGTGCTTGCGCGCCGATCCCGTTCCACCTCGAACCGCAGACATCCGCATGAGCCGCTTCTGGAGCGCCGTCGTCCACGGCCTGACCCCCTACGTTCCGGGCGAGCAGCCCAAGCTCGACAACCTGGTCAAGCTCAACACCAACGAGCATCCCTACGGCCCATCGCCCAGAGCGCTGGAAGCGATCCGCGCCGCCACC
>CAZIVV010000266.1:0-1917 GCA_964542775.1 uncultured Desulfomonile sp. | reverse complement strand
GGCCAACTTAGGTCCGGGGTCGCAATAAATGCTGACTTTGCATTGGATGTTGGTAGGGCACAGCTTGCACATTCGCCGGAACGACACAAGAAAGTCACGCAGGATATGGGGGCATTATTTAAAGTTAAGATCAAGGAGTTGTCAGAACTCGCCAGGTCACAGTGGTCCAATTTGCGGCAAACTCTTCAACTGGCTGAAGGGACAGAACCGTATGAATTCTGGAAATCCTTTTGGGACTTGCTCGGTAAGCCTATGGCAATGGAATCTTTTGATCAAAGTCTTGAAGGAAGGTTGTGCAAAGAGATTTTTTGGAGCCCCAAGAGAGGCATGTTTGACCTCTACGAACACTTCAACACAATACCTTCTTGTTTAGGTGACGCATATGCATACTTGACGAGTATTGACAAAATTCAGTTCTGTGCAGACGGCATTTTAGATCAAGATGAGAAATTGTTTAACACTGTCTCAAAATGGCCATACTTCCAGGAATACAAGGCACCATCTGCTCGATCGTTGGTTTCCAAAGCACGTCTGATGGACCCTCTCAGCGTTCTAACAGGCAAAGAATTTAATTGGACCCGGATAGATTTGACAGAAGTATTACGAATGGTCGTTGGAGAAAGTCACGAGGTTAATATAAAGAAGGCTCATGTCATAAGCGAAGCAATAACCATGGAACTCATGGATCAACTTCATGACAAACATCCTGACGAGTGCCAAAATTTATTGAAATATCTGAAGGAATTGAAATTTCTCTCAAAAGATCAATCATACGAAAATACAGATTGCCTGTTAGTACAAAAACAGAGCGAGCAGGACACAAAAACAATGCTGGCTGCATTTGCTAATTCTTCAAACCTGCTTCATCCTGGCCATTCTGATAAGTCTATTGACTTCTTCAGGATTTGCCAGCAGGAAAGGAGCAGCTTTCTACCAGAAGAAAAGGCGTCTTGGGGAATCCATGCCATCGATGATAGAGAAAAAACGGCTTTCTTGAAATACCTGACTGCCAATTCTGAGCTACAAGATTATGTGAGAGAGAGAAGAGAAAATACTTGGCTTGAAAATGTTTATGAATCTGGTCCATATAAGGCACTCGATGAGAAAGATAAGAAGTACATAGTGGGTTTTCAAAAAGAGAATGCTGAAACATTTCCAACAAAAACATCTCATGAACCCGAAACCACATCAATCAAACCTCTTTCCAGTGGGACCCCTAAAAAGGTTATCACTGACATCTTCGAGTGGTGGGCTGCGAGTGAATCCTATGAACTTGAAATTTTCGAGAAAGATCTGTACCCTGATGGCAAGTTTCCTCAACTCAAACAGGATGATGAGAGTGACTCTTTTAAGGAATCAGAGTGGCTAAAGATGTTCTTGTTGAGTATGTTCCAAACCATGGGACGAATCACTCCGGATCAGAACAGGAAGTATCTAAAACAAAATCAAGCCACAATATATGAGCTGGCCAAAAAACAAGGAGTGCCCACCGAATGGCTTAAAGCCTGGGATGATTATGTGGAAAAACACACTAGCAATATTGACTACTATCAGTGGAGCCTTAGATTCCATGGTGGCCTATATATTATAGCCCGCAGATTGAGGGACTACATTCATTGTTTAATAAGTATAGACCAGAGGCCTCCCGAAGCTAAACTGTCAATGAGGAATGTTTTCGCTCCTCGTAGTAGCAGTGAGTTTCAGGGAGGAGGTCCGGACGTTCCACCAATCCATAATGTCCTGGGTATCGGAGCACACTTCATACTAAGAGAGCTTTACCGAAATGGTGTACTCAGCCATGAGGCAGGTCATCCGTTGTGCTACGTTCCTAATAAAGTGGTCCGCAAGTTTTTTAACGAAGCATTCGGACTGAATTTAACGGATGATGATAAGAATGAGGATTGCTCACTGGAAATG
>CAZIVV010000265.1:0-1869 GCA_964542775.1 uncultured Desulfomonile sp. | reverse complement strand
TCTCGAAGCCGGTGATCATCATCACGATGATCAGCAGCGCCTGCGACCAGTGCCAGAAACGCTCATAACGCTTGTAGATGTAGATTCGGTTCTCACTCATTTTCAGTGCCTCTTGCGACGTGTGAGGATACGGGCAATGCCGTCGATGGAGCCGGCGCCAATCGCGCCAATAATGGCCAGACCGCCGAGCAGATCCACCCAGCCGTTACGGTCGCGGCCCGGCAGATAGATGTCGGTGATCTCGTTCAGGCGGCCTTCTTCGGAGCGGGTATGGCACTCCTGGCACTGCACAGCCTTCTCCTTTGGCGCCACCATGTGCGTGATGAACCAGTTCATCCGCGTCTCGATGAAATCGAACTGACCGCTGTAGGGCAGGCCAGCGTACTCCATGCCAAACTTGATCGACTTCTCGTAGTCCCAGTTGCCCCAGAACGCCGTGTCGTCCTTGCCATAGACGTGGTTGACCACCAGCGTCTTGTTCACCGGGTCGTACGGTTGCTTGCCGACCATGACCTTGAACGGCCAGATGCGTGCACTCGGGTCGCTTGCGGAGCCCTCGACGCGATTCAGTTCAAGGATCTTGGAGTCATCGATCTTGTCGGTGATCGCGACCTGATGCACGACGCCGTTGTACCACTTGTAGGTAGGCCGCACGTTCTCGCCATACTCGAAGTCGCCCTTGTCAGCCGAGTAGCTCAGGTGGCCATGATCGTCCTTGATGAACAGCCCCTTGCCGTTCTCGTCACGTTTACCGGCCGTCGACCAGTCCCACAAGGTCTTGGTGGGGATGCCGCCGCGGGCGAACTCGGGGATGTGACATGTCTGGCAAGCCACGCGGTTGGCGTGATGGTTAAGACGCTGATCCTCATGCGGGGTGAGGTCGTGGCACGACTCACAGGTGGCGCGATTGTGGTCCTCATGCTTCATGTCCAGGCCCTTCACGTCCTTCGCAGTCGCAGCGTAGCGGCTGCCGGAAGGCTGGTGCGCGTTGAAGGTGTGGCAGTCGGCACAGTCGAGGTTGGCACCATCCTTGGCCATGTGCACATCCACATCGCGATGCGGATCGATCAGCGAAGTATCGAGGTCGCCATGCTTGACCGCGTCGCCGCCGCCGCCGTTGAAGTGGCACGCGCCACAGTTCTCGCGCCCGGGCTTGCCCACGTTCTGCGCGACCTTGGTCAGATCGGGCGGCTGAACGATCTTGCCGCTGCCCTTGGGCATCTCTCGCGGCTCGTAGAGGGGGTGGCCTGCATCCGTCGGCACTTTCTTGTAGGTGGCCGTGGTGTCGTGACAGGCGAGGCAGTCGACGTTCTCTTCGTTGGAGAAGTCGTAGTTCTTGTCCTTCCAGTCATAGCCGGCGTGGCAACTCGTGCAACGCGGCTCGTTGGAAAGGATGGAGCCGCAGAAGTTGTTGGCGGCATGCTGCTTGCCAAGCTTCTTCCCGGTGGTGGGGCTAATGGTTTCCCAGGTCCAGTGCACGCTCTTCATGACCTGGTGACTGGCCTCGTTGTGACAGGCCAGACAGGCCTTCGTCACCTCCGGTCCACTGTTGAATGGACCCTGAAGCTCCTTGAACTTGCTGTGGTCCGCCGTACTCTGCGGCTTGCCACCTGAAGCGGCCACCGGTATGTCGCCCGCCGCGGGCGCCCCGATTGCCATGGTGCTGGCTACCATGATGATGGTGGCGCCCAGCCAATGGCGCCACCCCGATGTTCGTCCATTCATCTCTGTCTCCTCCAAGGAACTCCGGTTACAAGCGAAATTTTACGCCGCCGCTCAATATCAGCTTTTGATTAATGTCTAACTTGAGCGATATCAAACCGAGAAAAAGTCCATGCAAGCTCCCCGGAGGACGGGACGAACTACCAC
>CAZIVV010000264.1:0-2624 GCA_964542775.1 uncultured Desulfomonile sp. | reverse complement strand
GGCGTGCAAACAACAGGGCCTGTTTGCGCAACCCCCTGTTACCAGAATGTCATGGTTGCCGGCCAATCATGGGCAAGCTCAAACGGAAGACTCAGGGCTCTCAGACGATTAAGGTTAAGGAGGACAACCGATTATGCCGTTTGCGCTATCCATATCATTTCCGGCTGGACGTTTTCACGCCACTCCATGGGGGGCCCACGTTAATGAAGGTATCCCCGAATGGCCGCCTTCTCCATGGAGAATCTTCAGAGGCATTGTGGCGGTCTGGAAAAGAAAACTCAATCGTGACCCAGAGCTTGATAAACTCATTTCTCAGGCCATCTCGAAACTGGTTTCCGCTCCAACTTACAAACTCCCGCCTTCGTCCATAGGACATACTGTCCATTTCATGCCAAGCCACAGGAAGTGGAAGGCGGAAGAACCTCACAAATCCAAAGATCAGATATTTGACTCGTTTGTCGCTATGGACAGGAATGCCGAGATCATTGTGGTATGGCCCCATGTTACCCTGACTGAGGCAGAAACCAGAGCTCTTGAATCGGTGGTCTGCCTGATGACTTATCTCGGGAGAGCAGAATCGCTGGTGACAGTTTGCATCTGTGGATTTCCCGATACGGAGCGCCTAAATTGCTTCCCTGAATCGTCGATGCAGGACATTCAACAAATTGGATCAGACGCTGAAACTGTAACTGTTATGGCGCCTGATTGCGAGACATGGAATAATTGGAGTTATCAGCAAGACGCATTCAAACCTGATCCATGCTGGAATATCCTGGCAGAAACGAAGGACATGCATGCCGAACGATGGAGTCGGCCACCAGGTTCACGAGAAATCACTTACATTCTGAACCTCCCCCAACGCAAACAGTCATTCTCCCGACGATATCGACCCGGCGGAACAGTTCAGGTCGTCAGATATGCTATCGATGCCAAGGCGCTCCCTCTGATTACAGAGACGGTCCATGTCGCAGAAATTGCTCGACGTTATGTTCAGGGAATCTTCGGAAAAAAATTCGGTGGAGCCTTCTCTCCAGTACTGAGTGGCAAGACCTCAGACGGACAGCCGCTCTCCGGACATTCACACGCTTTTTTTCTTCCGACCGATGAAGATGGTGACATGCAATTGGATCACCTGACGGTTTTTTCATCCCGAGGTTTTGATCCTGCCAGAGAGCTTCAGGCCCTGGACTCTTTCCGAAAGATGCATTCACCCAAAACGGGTCTTGAATTGAGTCTGTTACTGGTCGGGGCAGGGGATGCTGACTTAGGTCGCCATATCCCGATTATCTCTCGCTCTAATAAATGGCGGACTGTTACACCCTACATCCCCGTGCGACATTACAAAACCCGTGGACAAAAAAGAGATACCTGCGCATATGCGGATTTTCCAGAAACCGTTCTGCGCGAAGAACTCAGGAACCGTGGTTTTCCGCAGCCAACCAGCTTGTCGACTCTCCCGAGATGCGATCTATGGGACCACTCAAAAAAAGGAATCTCAGACAGTTCAAAAAACCTGTCCTGGCTCCAGTTCCGGCGGGAAAGAGTTTTGGGAAAGGGTAGAAAGGGGCAACACCCGGGGTGTGGCTTCGAAATAGAGTTCGACGAACCGGTTCAAGGACCTGTCGCCATGGGCTACGGTTGTCATTACGGGCTTGGGTTATTCGCTCCGGCCTGAAGAGGCGCTTCTCATGACTAATGAAAATACCGGAATACCCGAATGTGTGCCGTGCAGGATACTGAATGAGTTCATCTACTGTCCCAGACTCGCATACATAGAATGGGTTGAATCAGATTTCTCCGACAATTTTCACACTGTGGACGGAAGAAACAAACACAGGGTCGTAGACAGACAGGCAGGGGCAATACCTTCCGAAAATGATTCAGACGACTTTGAAGCTAGGTCAGTATGGATGTCCGCCCCGCTTGAACGACTGACATCCAGAATGGATATCGTGACTACACAAGGCGGTGTCACGACTGTCGTGGATTACAAGAGAGGGAAAGTTCCTGACAATCCTTTACGCTCGTGGGATTCGGACCGGGTCCAGCTTTGCGCTCAAGGTCTCGTTCTCCGGGAAAACGGATATCAATGCGATAAAGGTTTCCTCTTTTACATCGATTCCCGGACAAAAGTTGAAATACCTTTTGATGATGAGCTCGTAGACTACACCAGAAAGGCTGTAAATGATTTAATACTTCTTGCCAGTTCGGGAAAAATCCCTGACCCGGTAGAAAACAACGCAAAATGTGTGGGTTGCTCGATAGCTGGAATTTGTTTGCCCGATGAGATCAATCTCATCTCACAGTCCTGCCATGATACCATCAAAGGCGCGGAAATCCGCCGTATCCTGCCCGCCAGGGATGAATCAGTCCCACTATATGTTCAGGAGCAGGGCGCACTAATTTCTAAAAAAGGAGAGCTCCTCGAAATATCGACTAACAAAACAAAACTCGCTCAGGCAAAAATTTTTGAAACGTCTCAGGTCAGCGTTTTTGGAAATGTTCAGGTTACTACACAGGCATTGAGGGAAATTATTTTTAATGACATCCCTCTTTCTTTTTTCTCCCTCGGAGGTTGGTTTTACGGTATCGCCCACGGAATGTCACACAGGAATGTCGAACTC
>CAZIVV010000263.1:0-3060 GCA_964542775.1 uncultured Desulfomonile sp. | reverse complement strand
GTGTCTCCTCCAGGAGAGAGATCCGGCGACATTGCCGAATAGCGCTTGTTTAAACTGTTTTTTTGCCGTTTAATCACCATCACCCACCAGGATGAACGCCGCCCAGAAGAAAGGATGGTCAAATTTTACCCGCACATCCCTACGTGCGGCCTGCAGCGCCTGCAGTTTTGTCTTGCCATCCCTGATATGCGCGAAAAAGCTCCGGGTAAGCTCCACCGACGGGTCTTCAGCCACATTCCACAGGCTGATCAGCGCATTGGACGCTCCGGCTACCTGAAAAGCCCGTCCCATGTACATGGAGCCTTCTCCGGCGACATACCTGCCAATACCGGTTTTACACCCCGTCAGAGTGACGATTTCAGCGTTCATTTTCAGATGAGCTACCTCGCTCATCCTCAAAAAACCATCCTGGCCTTCGGGCTGGTTCACCAGTGTCAATGCAAGGACAGGCTCCCTGATGCCGGGAAGATCGCATCCTGCGTAACCATGGGTAGCGAATGCTACCGTCTTGTATTTTGTGAGGTCCGACTCAAAAAGCCGTCTCTTACTGGCTTGCATTCCTTCATAAATGTCTGATTGCCCGGGGTGTAGTTCCCGGATGAACGGACCAAGGCTCCTGGTCTGCTCAAGCCTCGGGAATGTCATGCGGTCCTGCGCTGACATCAGCAAATTCCTGGTCCAGGCCGAGTAACCGTCTGCTGCATTGTTGGAAACTTCAATGGCGCTCTCGTCAAAATGAGGGTCTTCCACGCTGAAGACCGGGTCTATCATTGCCATCACCCGTGTCGCGCCGCTTTTCCTTGGACTCTGAAGCCTCACCAGAGTCAGCGCAGTCAGCGACTGGGCATAAACAATCGCATTTCGGTCGCCGAAGAACTGAACGCCTTTAGTCACCGGAATACCGGATTCATCGGTGATAATTTTTCCGGAGTCATTCAGCACAAGCATTTCAAAGGGAATTAGACCGAGGAATTCATCAGGTGAGACAATGACAGTGACCCCGGAAGGTAGATGCGAGAGAACGGGCCCAATTAGCAAATCGGCAAGTTTTCGACCAAGGGTCAGGTTAAACGAACGCAATTGCGAAAAGAGTCGACTTGAGTCATCTATTTCAAGAGGACGTCTGAATGAAAGGATCAGCTTTTCAATTTCTTTTCTCTCAATAGGGCTGAAAAACGCCTTTTTTATTGCCCGTCCCTTCAGCAGGAATGACACTATTCCGGTGTCTGTAACCTCGTATTCAAGCGCCCATTCATTCGGGTTGAGCGCCAGTTCGTTCAAAGACATCGGTTCCGGATAACGCAAGGCCGCATACCCGGGATATATTTTCCTGAGTTTACTGATATGCCTGTAGCGATGCTCCCGCATTCGCTCCAGAGATCCTTCATGTCCCGGACTGCTGATATACGACCCACGCTTTTCCAGCATGATCCCTGACAATGTCTCAAACTTGTAGTTAACCTCCCTGTCATCGGCCAGGACGTTTTCAGGTAGGCCTGAGTCTCCAGCGTTCACACTGGTGGTAATGATGTCCGAAAACGACCTTGCCTTATTCATCTCCGCAATTTTTAACGCTTCGTCGTATTTTTTCTGATTAACCAGTATCCTGCACAGGGCCTCATAAGGGACGGTTCTGCTGAACCCAAACAAGCTGACCCTGAAGAAATGTTTCCTCAAGTTCGGCCCAAGACTGTCTCTAACCTGTTCCTGAGCCTTGATGACTTCCTGGAATTTCTGTTGGGCTTTTTCTGGCTGTTTAAGAGCCTCCAGGCTCAAACCGGCTCCGACTCCACATGCAAATCGAAGTGACATGGCGCCTGATCCGGTCCCAAACTCATTGAAAGCCTTCTGGAAATTGCCACGCTTTAACGCAATCCTGCCGAGCAGCGCTGCTTTTCCGGATTCGTAGCGCAATGGGTAAGTGTGCAGGGCATTCTCTGCCGATTCAAGGTCATGCCCGGATTCCAGCGCTATCTCGGCCCTGACCTCGATAATACTGTATAGTGGAGCGCCCATGTCTTTCTTTATCTTTTCAGCGTCATCAAGAACCTTGAGAGCCTCCGAGTAAAGTCCGGCAGACGACAAAACACGCCCCTTCAGGATCAGAACATTTGATTCGGCATACCTGTCGTAAATCCTTCTGGTAGTATTCAAGCCGGAATCGCATGCAACAAGAGCTAGGTCTGTCGAACCCTGGAGCATATTCAGCTCTGCAATGACAGACATGATTTCAATGAATTCGAAAGATGGCTTTCCTGAGTTGCACAACGCCAGAGCGCGGTTGGCTGAAGCGAGGGCTTCGTCGTAATCCCCGAGTTCCTTAAATACCAGTGATCTGGCCACTAATAAGTGATGAAGGCCTGCGGTGTCTGCGCCAGTTTTTCGTTTCGCAATTTCCCGTTCACATAGTTCAATTGCGGACGTGTACTGGCCCCAACTCATGCGGACGCTGACCAGGTTCCTGACAGTCCTTGAGCTTCCCAACCGATCGTCAATATCAGCCTGGATCTTAAAAGCGTTTTCAAGGACCTTCAAAGCCTCGTCCGGATCGCCCATGGCCATTCTGCAACGCCCCATGGCGTTCATCAGCGAAGCTGAAGTTCTCTGGTCGTTCATTTTTTTGGCCAGATCATACCCCGTCTGGTAAAAGTCCAGGCTTCTTTGGTACTGGCCAGGAAGTTCGTAAACGCGGGCCAATTGAGTCAAAATGGCGATTCGTCCCGACGTTTCACCCCTTTTGTCCTGAATCAGAAGGGACTGCTCCAGAAAATCAAGGGCCCTGTCCAGAGGCCCGACATTTGCGTAAATATCTGCTATCGCATTCAATACCGTGGCCTCAGAAGCGTCATCCTTAATGTCCCGGAAGATTCCGGCCGCTTTTTCGAGGCTCTTTACTGCTTCGTCATGTTGTCCGAGTCGCTTCTGGGTATTCGACATTTCGACAAGTAGGCTTGCCTCTGCGCTCCGGTTCCCCATGGCGCCCGCTGATTTTATTTCAGCGCTGTATTTTGCAATTGATTTTAAAAGACCAGGTTCGTTTTTGCCGGCGTGCTCTTCATC
>CAZIVV010000262.1:0-2708 GCA_964542775.1 uncultured Desulfomonile sp. | reverse complement strand
GTATTACGACGCGGCAAATACAGGCTGTTGTGATGATCAGATACGTCCTTTCGCATCCAAACCTCAATACGCAGAAACATCGTCGGCAATGACACCCAAAGAATGTTATCGAACTGTTACGCTTACCGGCTGCTCAAATCTGCAAGCGCCAACTGTGACTTTAGAGGGATGCGGTGACACTACAATTGAGGGCCAGTTCAACGTTATCTGTCCTGGGCTTTGTTCCCAGTTCGTGGATTTGCCTGGAACCAGTTACTCGGGAAAATATGGGAAATTCACGCTGGTAGCCAAAGACACTGAAGAAGATTGGGTCATAAGATACCAGGTCAAGAGTGAAATACGGTCAGACGCTTACAACCGATGTCTGGGGGAGATTGAGCATAAGGAATTTTACTGCGAATTCGGTTCCGTTAAAACCAGGATCAAGGCCAGTCTTTCCGATCCCGATGGCTGTTACTGCGATTGCTGCGGCGTCAATGGACTGTTTCCGGCTCCGACACACCAATGGGTCAATGCGTCAATCGGGAATACCTATTCCGCCGGCGTGTCAGTCAGTCCTATTTTGAGCACAGCCTGCAAGAATGGAAAAATCAGCTCGGGATACGGGGCATGGAGTGACGGACTTGGATCAATGGATTTTACCTGGATCAACGAGACGAGTTACGTGTCCGATGGAATCACTCATTTTGTTGCCAGAACCGGTAGTCTCGGAGACAGAAACCATCCGGCGTGTTGCGGTTTCGATTATGCGGTGACTGGTTCAGATGGATGCGGATGGTCAGGCGTATTTACCGGTAGTGTTCCCAGGAAGGCTGCCCTACCCTCTCTGTCCCCGTCATGGGCCGAATGGACGCCCGGATATTACAGGAACATTTATCTCAACGGCTGCTGTATCGATTCGGACAAAAACAGTTTATCGGTGACACGCAATTGTCTCGAGAACACGCCAGCAACAGTATCCAAAGCGGGTGAACAGGTGACGTGGACGGCCATGATCAGCTTAACCCAGAGTCATTCCTGTAGCGGGTGCTGCGGCAATGGAAGCCTATCTGTGAATTACAATGATGGGTGCAACAGGACAGGATCCGGAAACATTATTGTGAGGAAGGGTTATGGGTCTAATGTAACTGGTCACGTCTATCGGTGCGGAATGGAAAATATGTCCTGGGTATACCAGCGAGTGGATCTGAATTGTCAAGGTGGAGAGACTTCCTTATGGACCAAAGTAGGCGGGGGTTACCCTACCTGGGAATCCTGCGACGAAGGTTTGAGGGAAGGAGCAATTATTGACGCTGAAACGGCCCCAGGATGCAGGGACAAAGAATGTATGTATGTCGCAGAAAACGGGATTACCGGATCCGGGCGTCGAGTAGCCGCAATATGTGTGAAGGATACTCAATGCTGCAAGATCGGCAACTACAATTATTACGGCGAATGGATAACCGACGGGGGCGAATGCTGCAACAAGGATGGAACGGCAGCGTAAAAGTGAATAAAAACAGAGGCTAGGAAAACAGATGACAAATAGGGTCAATGAATTGTCCGCCTACTTGCATAGTCTGGCAGAGGTTAACAGAGCCGCAAGTCTTGAGTTGTGTCGGGGGCTTCATTGGGCTGGGGACGCGGTGATAGCTGTCGATAGCGCGTTGCCGACCAACGGGGCCTGCGATGAATGCGGAGGCAAGTCGCGTGTCATTGAAAGGTTTTGCTCAAGCTCACAGGAGTTCAAGGCCGGTTGGCGAACATTGTGGCGATGTGAAAAATGCGGTGAAATGGAGATCAGATAATGGCGACATCAAGTGACTGGTGGAAGACGACGGCAGGCCAGGAAATGGTTAAGCTTGCATTGGCAGAATCACTCAAGCCTGCAGAACCGAAAGTTCCAACCGATGCACAGATCGGTTATTCGGGGAATTACGGAACAGCGAATCTGCTCGACTGGCAGACCAGGGACGATCTGGACAGGGTTGTCGGCACAATATCCAGCGATGCCAAAAGTTTGATAGACGAATATCTTCGCAAGATTTCGACGGCCGGGTTATCCAGAACAGTGCGTAAAGCGTCCTCAGCAAATAGTGAATCGGCGATGAGACTTGAAGCGTTGCGTGAGCTTGCGAATCAGAGCACAAGTCGTGTCTCCAAAGGAATGGATTACCTGAATGAACTATACGGCGGCCGCGAAAAAGCTAAAACCGATTCCCGAAAAGCGATTGCTGCTTACAATCAGGCGCTGATCGACTGGCAGACAGACCAGGCCAAAGCACTGACGGAGATTTACAAAATGCAGAGATCCGATTGGGACAGTGATATTACGGCGGCTCAGAAAGCGGAACAAGAGGCTTACGAAAGGGCTGAACAAAAAGCCAAGCTTCAATCAGAGGAAGCTACGCGTATTGCGGGGCGCAATCAGCAATTACAGGATGAAGCTGCCTGGAACAGGTTGATGAAAAAAGCCAGCCTGCTGGATACGGTCGGACGTTTCGGCGCAGGCTGGACCGTGGCCGATGATTATGAAATGAAGAGACTGGCTAAGTGGTGATCGGTTGTAGTGCTCGTTAGATTCTTGATATCTTTGGATGAGCGCAGCAGTGGGGATACATGGGGCGATTGAACCGGCTGTGAATTGGCTGAAACCCTAAACAGGGTTATTCGGGAAATGGAGAGACATCTAGAACTAGCCATTGGTCTTACAAAGTGCTATTCTGCTG
>CAZIVV010000261.1:0-1982 GCA_964542775.1 uncultured Desulfomonile sp. | reverse complement strand
CCCCCATATTGGTAGCGGGGGGCGTCTCTGGCCCCATGTAATTAAACAAGGCCGTCTCTGGCCCCTTGATTGTCAGTCAAAGGATCCAGGTTGTTTTGGCTACTGCCCCATCAACAAACCGTTTTGCAACATGCGCTCCTTGCGTATGGAGGAAGATTCGGGGGCACGGAGGCCCCCCGCTACCATGATTTGTGAGTTATTGACCCGAAGGTCGCGTATGATCTTTTTTCTGCAATTTTTCGAGGCGAGTCTCGAGTTGTTGGAGACGGCCAAGGATCATGGCCGTCTCTTCATGTCTGATACCGGTTTCCATCAAAGCTCGACCGGTGTTCAGCAGCTTGTCCATCATTTTGAGCTTCTCGATCCTGTTCTTGTCCGCAGAAGCCGATTCAACTATCAGGCGTGTCAGGAACCTCAACGCCGACGGTGGATTCAAACCGCCGGCGCCGAGCATCCGCAATTCGGCCTCAAGCTGTTCCGAAAAGGAATCGGACTCACTTTCGCGAGCCTGATCGAGATCGACAAGCTCAGCCTTTGCTACCTTGCGTGGCGGCATGGAATCAGTTCAGGTTAGCCCGGACAGGACTCGCAGACGTGTCCCACTCCCCCCAGTAATATTGCTCAAAATCCCGGAACTTCTCAGACCACATCATCCAGATCCCCCTGGAACACCAGTGACTCTCAGGACTCACCACCTTGAACGCAAACGGTTCAACGTGACAGAGACCATCCTCAAAATTAAGACATCTCGAACATTTCATGTCGGCTTTTCTCATTTTTTAAACTCCGTATGGTCGTAGGGGTGTTTCCATCCCAGCCATGAGTGAAAACACCCGGGGGTTATTTTTTCGGCCGCCATGGGCCAACTACACGGTATTGTTTTTACGGCGGCCATGGGCCGCCCTACATCTGGGCCTTTTCATCCGGAATATCGCTGTCGGGTTTCCTCTCATGCCAGTCGTACGGAATGTACAGAATCTTTCGTATGCTGCGAAGTCCGATACAAACATTCACATCCAACTCAATGGCGGCTACACAAGCCTCCATATTCCCCGTTTTCTCGGCATGCGCCCTGATGTCGGAAACCAGAATGTGCATCTTGTCCATGCATTTGGACAACAATCGCAAATTTGCATCCGGATTATCCATTTTCCCCTCCTGAATCCTGATGTTCAATTTAGAAAAGAAGATCGTTATTAACACATACCATTAACATAACTCAGGCTATCAGCTAATTTACGTATATAGCCAGAGCATTGCCAGGACCAATTTATAACATAGGCCTATTTTCCATGCATATTATGACATTAACTGTGAGTGTCAACTATTATTTTCATAAAATGGCGACGTTTGTTGCAAACATATTCTTCCCAACCGGGTCGCAAAACATGCTTCATTGTTTTATGTATCTGTTTTTATTTTATATACCTTTTCACCGTATTTTTTGGGTTTGATGGCGTTGATTAAGGTCGGCCAGGCGCGCTCCTTACCTTTTCAGGCTGCGCGCCGGGAAACGCGCCGCGGCTCACCAGCCACCAAGTCTCTTGAGAGTGTAATCGTCAGCGGTTGTCCATGCTGCGCCAAACCTCCCGACTGAGTCGATTAAGCCGGCCTTTTTCATCAGGCTGTTCCAGGTAGCTTCATCTTTGAGTTTACGGTCTATTTCCTGCTGGAGTTTTTTTTGCTCGGTGTCGGCCTTTACCTGTTCCGCCCTGTATTTTGCCAGTTCCGTTTCGGCCTGCGATTTTGCAGTCTGGTCCTGGCGCATCCATTCCATCTGTTTTTCCCAGTCCTCACGGATAGCCAGAGCCAGCTTTTCTTTCCAGTCCGCCTCTTCAGCGAGATAACCCTTCTGGAGGCTCAACAGTTTCTGGAGGTTGAGCATATCGTCCTGGTATTGCTTTTTTTGGGAATCCCTCACGTCGGAGCCGTGGCTCAGCGCGTCTTTGAGCCTCGTTGAGTAATCCTTTGCGAGGTTCTGA
>CAZIVV010000260.1:0-2158 GCA_964542775.1 uncultured Desulfomonile sp. | reverse complement strand
GGTCTGGAGATGGTCCTTGTAAAAATTACTACTCAAATATTTTCTTATGGCTTCACGGGAATCTGTATTCTTCTTTCCTGTTAGAGCTTCGGCAGCGAATCTCAGGTTTTCTTCAAGAGTTTCCAGCCCCCAAACGGTTTTAATAAATTCTTCAAATCTTTTGGCAGCGTCATCCTTGAAATATTCAACATCCGTTACAGGAATAATCCCGTCTTCATCAGCCGGAAAAGATTTGTATCTGCTTGATTCAAATCCTTCATTGCCGCTGAGTGCGTATATTAGTCCCGGCTCATCTAAGCTATATCTACCCATCATGCAGCCTATGGCGTAGGATATAAGTCTTTTAACGTCCTTCTCTTCATCAGGTCTTGCGAGAGTTATTTGCGCCTCAGGAACCTCCGGAGTCAGTTCCTCCTGTAATCCGTAAGCATCAATCCAGAGGCGGTTATTCTCCGTTTCAAGCTCCTGCATGCGCTTAACCAGGGCGTTTAGGTGTGATTCCCACTGCCTGAAGGATTGTTGAGTTGTAGGGGCTTTCAGCGGGGATATTATCCAGGGGAATGACTTGAAGTCCCATGAGGTCTCAAATGAGTCCCAATCAGTGCGAGATACATCAATCGTTTCAAAAACAATTTTTTCTACTCGTGGCTTTATAATCGGCTCAACTTTTTGAAGTATAGGAAGAGATGCCACGTTTCCGACTTGAAAGTTGAGGGTTGGATTCAACATCTTCATCGATTCAAAAGCTAATTTGGTGCATAGAAACCCAGCAGTATATTTCAAGCGATTTTCAGGTGGAAATGCCGATGAACCGCCTACATCAAAAATAAAACCGGAATCCGTTGAGCGGACCCCAAAGTAAGATGAGCTTACAAATGACCATGTAATCCCTGGTTTGAAATAAAATTCTGTTCCTGTGGCTACGAAACTCCAGTTTCCTTTTAAATACGGATATCGCGACACGATGCTAGCTTTGATTTCCTCTCCATCATCTTTCCAGTTAACGACGAAGTCGTTGTTACCGTACCACTTCCGAAATTCCCCACCCTTGTTATAAGGGAACCATTTCATTTCTGACTTGGAGGCTGATTCTAATGAGTCGCAGTGGAAAAAAATGCTATCTATGTCAACCTCAAACCACCTACGGAGAAATCGAGCGTTTTCAGTGGTGGTAAGACCATGTTTAGGTTCTGCAATTTCCCCTAATGGCGTAGCTTCCTCAAATATCTCCAAAAACCTCTTACTCGCCCAGTAGGCTATCGGAGAGCCGGGGATTTTGTGGAAGTTGTCGGCGCTGATTGATTTAAGTCGCTCATTTGGAACAGGAAAAATATACGGAACCTCTCTATCATTAAGGTCTTCATAATTTACATAGCTGAAGCTCCCAACATACGACGGCACATGAACATTCCTGAAGACAGTAGCCGCAGTTCCAAAAGCTATGCCCATGACCATGTTTGCCATGTGTACCATACAATTTATGGTAAAGTTATCTAGTAAGCGTGTTCGCATCTCCTCGTAGGATGATAGGAACATCCAGCTCTGCATTGTCACCATGGCACAAAAATCATTAGTCCCGACTAATTCAACGCCTCTTTCGATAAACATTGCGAACAAATCGGATTTACTTCTTGGATATCTTGAACCCACATAATCTTTTAGCTCCCCGTTCATTGCAGCTCTACCCATATACGGCGGATTAGCCACAACACAGTCATACTTGTTTGCCAGAAGCAGAGCTTGATTAATTATAGGCTCTATTGATTCAGCAGCATCCTTTACAAATAAATCAGAGCTGTTGAGTCCTTCATCAACGGTTTTCTTGATCGAAGCCAACTTTGTAATCATTTTATCAGGGATTCTGATTAAGGAACCAGCTACTTTTCCCAGTTTGAATAATGAAATAAGTTCAATCAAAGCAGCCCTATCAAAGTCACCATTGAACTGATAAAGATGATTTACTACCTGACTCGCGTTTATATCCTCAGAACTCTGTAAAGCCAGAATATTGAGCTTGGGAGCGTCTTTGAGTATTTTGGGGTCATCACTCCTTGCTTTCATTAAGACCGCAAATCCAGCTAACTGAGCAGCTCTGTCGTCGATATCGAGTCCAAAAAGGTTCTTTTCGATGATTAGCCTTGGGATATCCCTCGTTCTG
>CAZIVV010000259.1:0-30843 GCA_964542775.1 uncultured Desulfomonile sp. | reverse complement strand
AGAGCCATCCAAGGAAGCTCCAAAGGCCGCAGCGGCGCCTGCGGCGGCAAAACCGGCTCCAGCTGCCGCCCCTGCCAAACCCGCAGTGAAAGCGGAACCGGCTCCCGAACCCAAAGTCGAAAAGGCGCCTGAGCCCCCGGCACCTGCGCCAAAAATAGAAATTATTGAAAAACCCGCGCCTGCGGTCGTCTCTCAAGCGCTCGCAGAAGAAGAGGAGGAAGCAATTATGGGTCAGTTGACCAAGGACGATATTCAGGGCCTGAAAGAAATGGTCGGCGCATTCAAGGCCTTCAAAAGCCTTACTTCAATGATGGCTGGCTTGGATTCAGTCCTATCAGGCAAACCGCCTGCTCAGGCTGTTCCCGCAGCAGCCCCTGTAGCCGCTGCCGCAAAGGCGGAAGCCCCTGTTGTTATGGCTGCTCCGTTAAAGAAAAAAGAACTGCCACCGGCAGATTGGTCAGAATATACTGCATGTGATGTCACCCTTGAAGGCTTGAAATATGCCGACAAAGAGGGCTATACCACCGCTTTCCACAGAGCCAGAACCATGACGGCCTGTCCAATAGGAAAAGGCGGAACCTGTTGCAAGATTTGTAACATGGGCCCCTGTCGAGTTCTTCCACCAAAGGGCAGGGACGAGACGCCTGAGGAAAGAAAGAAAAGAACCGGTCTGTGTGGAGCCACCCCGGAAACCATCGCCGCACGTAACTTTGCCCGAATGGTGGCCGCCGGCGCCGCAGCTCACTCCGATCACGGACGCCACGTCGCCCATACATTCCTTGAAGCCGCTAAGGGTGAACTCCCTGACTATCAGGTCAAGGACGTCGCCAAGGTCCTCGCGCTCGCCATGGACTATGGCATTGAGACAGAGGGACGTGAATTCAAGGAAATAGCTGTCGAGGTAGGTGAAAAAGCTCTTGCCGAGTACGGTCAGCAACACGGCGAAATTATGAACGTCAAGAGAGCGCCTCTCAAGAGACAGGAAATCTGGAGAAAAGAAAACGTAGTTCCCATTGGTATTGACCGTGGTGTTGTTGAAGTTATGCACATGACTCACATGGGTGTGAACCAGGAAATGGAACACATCATCCGACTGGCCACCAGATGCGCGCTCGGCGATGGTTGGGGCGGATCCATGATAGCGACCGACCTTTCGGACGCTCTTTACGGAACACCTGTCCCGATTCTTGGCAAAGTCAATCTGGGCTGCATGAAAGAAGATACCGTCAACATCATCGTCCACGGACATGAGCCTTCATTGTCGGAAATTATTGTTCAGGCGGTCCAGGATCCCGAAATGATAGCCTATGCCAAAAGCAAGGGCGCTACCGGCGGAATCAGTCTTGGCGGAATCTGCTGTACCTCAAACGAAATCCTCATGCGCCACGGTATTCCGATTGCAGGAAACTATCTGCAACAGGAACTGGCTATTATTACAGGCGCCCTGGAAACAATGGTCGTCGATGTTCAGTGCATCATGCAGGGTGTAGCCGAACTGGCCAAATGTTTCCACACTCAAATAGTGACCACAAGCCCCATAGCCAAAATGCAGGGCGCTTACAAGCACTATGAATACGACGAAAAATATGGATTGGAAACGGCCAGAGCGATCGTAAGGGAAGCCATTGAGAACTTCCCGAATCGTGACAAGAACAAGATATCCATTCCCTCAGAGCAGCAGGACATGGTCGTTGGTTTCAGCCACGAAACCATCAGCTATATGCTCGGTGGAATGTTCCGCGCCAGTTATCGTCCCCTGAACGACAACATCATCAACGGTCGTATCCGGGGTCTGGCCGGTATCGTTGGTTGTGGAAACGCCCGAATCAAACAGGACTATCTGCACGTTGAACTGGCCAAGGAACTTATCAAGAACGACGTATTGGTCCTCACTACCGGTTGTTCAGCCATTGCTCTGGGTAAAGCGGGACTCCTCACACCTGAGGCAGCCAGAAAATATGCTGGCGAGGGCCTGGCTGAAGTCTGTGAGGTTGTTGGCATTCCGCCATGTCTGCACATGGGATCCTGCGTCGATAATTCACGTATTCTTGTAGCCGCTACGGCAGTAGTCAAGGATGGTGGATTGGGTGATGACATTTCTGATCTTCCGGCGGTCGGTATCGCTCCGGAGTGGATGAGTGAAAAAGCTATTTCGATTGGCCATTATTTTGTGACTTCCGGTGTTTACACGTTGTTAGGAGGTGGCTTCCCAACGATAAATGAAGACGTCTGCACCAACTATCTCTTCAAGGATATAGAGAAAGTTTATGGTGGACGTTGGGATATGGTCGACAAGGATCCTTACGAAATGGCTAGACGTTGCATCGCCCACATTGACGCCAAGAGAAAAGCCTTAGGCATTGATAAGGCCAGGGAACGAGTTTTGATGGATATGGCCATGAGACGCGATATAGCCGGATAATTTGTGAGTCTCGGCTCGAAACCGGGGGAGGTGACTTTAACTAACCTCCCCATCAAAAGCTCTAAAGTTTCCATAGGAGGAAATTAAAAGTGTCCAAAATTATATCAGCGAACGTAATAGCCGGCGCTCACAAGGTCTATGAAAAGACCCGAAAACGTTATGAGATGGCTGTCCAGAAATATGGCAAGAAACAGGAAATATCCTTCCCCAACACAGGCTACTACCTGCCTGTCATATACGGAATACTTGGTTTTCCGGTTAAGAATCTTGGAGACGCCGGTCTTGTTCTTGACCGCTCCGAACACCTGATTCCGCCACTAGTCAGAGACAAAACACCTCTTCCATACCTCGGCCCCGTGTTGGACGCCGGTATGGCATCTCTTTTCAACTATGAAATATATGAAGCCCTGCGCTACCTCGAAGAGCCGAACTTCTACCTTCCTGCTGAAGATCCAACGGATGAAAAGCTTTGGCTCGGAGCGGCGGATGACATTATTCTCCGCAAGAGGGGTGTTGAGTTCGTTGACGGAACGGCTCCCGGCTTTGCGGCTATCGTAGGATCGGCTCCTACCAAGGAAATAGCTGCCGAAATGGCGCTGGAACTCCAGAAAAAGAATCTATACGTGTTCATGGCTGCTGAGCACAACGGAACAACCTTCTCGCAGCAGTTGAGAGAAGCCGGTGTTCAGGTCGGTTGGCCGACTCGTCTGGTTCCTTTTGGTCCGGACATCTCTTCTGCCATTTTTGCCGTTGGATTTGCCACAAGAGCCGCTCTTAGCTTCGGTGGTATCCAGCCTGGTGATTTCCGAAAGGTTCTCATTTACAACAAAGACAGGGTTTTTGCGTTCGTCCTGGCTCTTGGCGATGTGTCTGACGAATGGTATGCCGCTGCAGCTGGCGTTATCAACTATGGATTCCCGACAATAGCTGACACCCCTATCCCAGAGATCCTTCCGACTGGCGTCTGCACTTACGAGCACGTCGTGTCCAACGTTGCCCACAAGGACATCGTAGCCAAAGCCATAGAAGTACGCGGTCTTAAGGTTACTGTTACGGAAGTTCCTGTTCCTGTCGCCTACGGCCCCGCTTTCGAGGGTGAGCGTATTCGTGGTGAAGACATCTACATGGAAGCCGGCGGTGGCAAGACCATAGGTGTCGAACTCACTGTCATGAAAGACATGAACGAGATCGAAGACGGCCAGATTGATCTGGTTGGTCCAGACCTGAAGGATATTCAGCCTGGAACCCGTATGCCGATCGGTATCTATGTCGAAGTGGCCGGTAGAAAGATGCAATCAGACTTCGAACCCATTCTGGAGAGGCAGATCCATCACCTTATCAACTATGCTCAGGGCCTGATGCACATAGGACAGAGAGACATAGCCTGGGTCCGTATCGGGAAGGGCGCAGTGGAAAAGGGCTTCTCCCTAAAACACTTCGGTTCGATTCTCCATGCCAAGTATCATCAGGATTTCGGATCAGTCCTTGATAAGGTTAAGGTTACTATCTATACCGATCAGGCCAAGTGTGAAGAACTCCTGAAAAAAGCCAGGGAGTCCTACGCGGTCAGAGACGCCCGAGTACAGGGCATGAAAGACGAGGACGAAAACATTTACTATTCCTGCACACTATGCCAGAGTTTCGCTCCGACTCACGTGTGCGTGGTAACCCCGGAAAGAACCGGTCTGTGTGGCGCTTACAACTGGCTTGACTGCAAGGCCTCCAACGAAATCAACCCGACTGGTCCCAACCAGCCCATCGATAAAGGCAAAACAGTAGACGAGAGACTTGGCCAGTGGGAGGGCGTCAACGCCTTCGTCAGCCAGGCGTCACGTGGAAAGGTTGCCGAGTGTAGCGCATATTCCATTATGGAAGCGCCCATGACTTCGTGTGGTTGTTTTGAATGTATAGCAGCCGTGTTGCCCGTCTGTAACGGTGTCATGACAGTCGATCGTGACTACAAGGGAATGACTCCCTGCGGTATGAAGTTCACCACACTTGCTGGTAGCGCCGGCGGTGGTAATGTTACTCCAGGTTTTGTAGGACACTCCAAAATGTACATCATCTCAGACAAATTCGTGGGAGCTGAGGGCGGAATCAGAAGACTTGTCTGGTTGCCCAAGGGACTCAAGGAAATGTTGAGAGACAAGATTAACGCCCAGGGCGAAAAGTTTGGAGTATCGAACCTGGCGGACAGAATAGCCGATGAGACGGTAGGCGTGACAGAAGACGAAATCTACGCCTTCCTCCAGGAAAAAGAGCATCCGGCTCTTTCCATGGACTCGATAGTTGGCTAGTGACACGTAGGCACGTTTCGTGTTATATTGATTATGTCGATGAGGGAGCGCTTGAGTGGCGTTCCCTCAATAGCTTGTTTCGGCTTATACATTAACTTTCAATTTATTTGGGTACAATTGCCTCGAAAAGGAGGTTTTAATCGATGGCGCTTTCGGGAATTCAAATTTTCAAAATGATGCCAAAAAAGAACTGTGGGGAATGCGGGGTGCCGACCTGCCTGGCGTTCGCCATGAATCTGGCCGCTGGTAAGGCGGAACTGGCCCAATGTCCTTACGTATCTGAAGATGCCAAGGAGAAGTTGGCCTCCGCTTCTGCGCCTCCGATAAGGACAGTGGTCATTGGATCAGGTGACTCGGCAGTCAAGGTAGGTGGTGAAACAGTTCTTTACAGGCATGAAAAAACTTTTAACAATCCAACAGCGCTGGGTTGCCTTATCGTGGCGTCCGACAGCGACGAATCAATAGACGCCAAGCTCAAGGCTTTTGGTGAGTTAAGGTTTGAGAGAGTTGGACTCACCCTGAAATCGGAAATAATTGCTGTAAAGGACGCTGGAGACGCCGCAAGATTTGCGGCTGTAGCCAAAAAAGCTTCAGATGCGGGCGCAGCAGTTGTACTGATCAGTGATAGCGCAGACTCGTTCAAGGCGGCTCTTGCAACAATCGGTAAGAACAAGCCCTTAATCTATGCGGCCACTGAAGCTACCCTTGATGCATTCGCACAATTGGCCAAGGAGTTTGATTGCCCGTTGGCTATAAAGGCTGACAAGGTGGGCGATCTGGCCAAAATGAGCGCCAGTCTTACCGCAAAGGGGCTTAAGGATATAGTCCTGGCTACTAACGACAGATCAGTAGCAGGTCAGCTGAGAGACCAGGTCATGATACGTCGGTTAGCCCTTGAGAACCTCTATCGTCCGCTAGGTTTCCCGACGATAATGTTCCCATGCGAGATGGCCGACAATATAACCAGCGAGGCCATTGTTGCCGGCACCTTCGTATCAAAATATGCCGGGATACAGATCCTGAGTGACATCAAGGGAGAGCTTCTCTTCCCGTTGTTGCTTCAGAGACTCAATATTTTTACAGATCCTCAGCGTCCAATGACAACGGATCAGGGTATATACCCGATCAATAACCCAGACATTAATTCTCCGGTTCTGATAACAAGTAACTTCTCGCTAACTTACTTCATAGTATCGGGTGAAGTGGAGTCAAGCCGGGTTCCGTCATGGCTATTGGTTCTGAACACGGATGGTCTGTCAGTTTTGACGGCATGGGCGGCTGGAAAGTTTGTCGGTGACGTTATAGGGCCTTTTGTTAAAAAGTGCGGAATCGAAGAAAAAACCAACGTGCGTAAGCTGGTCATCCCAGGGGCGGCTGCAATTATCAGTGGAGATCTTGAAGAGGAGCTTCCTGGTTGGGAAATAGCTATCGGCCCACGAGAGGGTGCGCACATTCCTGCTTTCCTAAGGCAGAATTTTGCGTGATAATGTTAAAAGCGCCATTCATTTCGAACGGCGCTTTTTTCGAATTCAGTCTGGTAATCTGAGCCCAGAAATCAATTACTTTCCATTTTATAGTCGCGTATGATATTCAAGCTATAATTAAATTAGCGTTCCCAAGTGGAACGGGACTCAACAGGAGGTATCTGTTCGATGATCAAGGTGGTGGCTGAGAACATCAACATAATGTCGAAATTTACAGGCAACGCCATGCGCGAGAAGGACGCCAAGCCTATTCAGGAATGGGCCGCAAAGCTCACTGAAAGAGGCGCAGATCTCTTAGACCTGAATCTTGGTCCTGCTCGTAAGGGCGGCTCGGAAATGATGCAATGGCTGGTTAAAACAGTTCAGGAAGCTACTGATCTTCCCTTGTTTCTGGATACCACCAACAACGACGCCGTAGAGGCAGGTTTGCAGGTATATGTTCCCAAAAAGGGGCCGGCTGTAATCAACTCGATCATGGCCACTCCGGAGCGTATGGCGCTACAACTCCCTCTGGTCAACAAATACGGTTGCGAAATGGTAGGTCTCATGTGGGGTCCTCAGGGTATTCCACGTGACGAGAATGAAAGAGCCGTCCTGCTCGACAGCATGATGACTCAGACAGCCGAACTGGGAATTGGCCTGGAAAAAATCTGGTTTGATCCTATCGTTGTTCCGGTTTCTTCGCAGCAACAGGAACTGCAGGGATGCACAACCTTCATGCAGTGGTTGCCGGACCTGGCCCCGGGTTCGCAGTCTACGTGTGGCCTCTCAAATTGCTCCAACGGTTCTCCAGACGAATTACGCGACATTCTCAATCAGGTCTATCTTTGCATCCTGAAAAAATGCGGCATTACATCCGCTATTCTGGATGGTTTTGATGACACCATCGTCAACATAGCCCATGACAAGATGCTTGATCTTGAAAACCTTGTCGGAAGAGTTGTTGATGGTGAGGACGTGGATATCTCAGGTCTGAACAAACAGGAAAAAGATTATGTGAAGACCGCCAGGCTCCTGCTTGGTCAGTCGCTCTATTCACATTCATGGCTCGAGCTGTAGTTTTCCAGTCTTAATGGATCTATGGTTGTCAAGTCGAGTTATTGACTACGAAAGGGAGGATGTTAGCCTCCCTTTTTTTGTGCCCCAACCTTGCCGGCCCGGGCTTCCCGAACCAGCCACGCAAACTGCCCTCAAGCCTCCAGCTGAAAAGACGTAGCCTCTATTTGACCTGAGCAGTTACCTCCATAGGCCCCTCTGCTTTCTCGATCCTGATGTTCTGAGTCAATTCAAACATCTTTCTAACCAGACCATCATACTCAGGGTCGTTCTGTCCTCTGAAAAGATACCTGGGAGATGAATCTTCAAGAGACTCACTTATAATATTGGACCAGGCCATCTCTACGTGAAATGATGAGGACTGTTCAGGCGCTTTGGCCCACGATAACAGTTCGGCATTTGAGTCTGAATCCAGTTCCCAGGGATTCGGGCCCCGCCTACCTGGTTTTACACGAGAATGGTCAGTTGCATCTTCGGCCGTTCTATTCACGGCGCAGATTGCGATGACGGATTCAAATTGTCTCACGTTCACAAGAACTCCGACCCAATCAATGATGTACAAACCAAGCCACACTAATCCAACAAAGAAAAAAACGTCGATAAGCAGTCCCAAGGCCAGGGGTAATGAAAGTTCCGATGTGTTTGAAGGAACAGGAACGGAGCTGAAACCAATCAGGGAGGAGAATCCCCAGACGGTTGCTGCAACGGCGGGCAAGGCCAATACCAATCCAAGGGAACCAGCTGATGACTGGACCGGCCTGGGATGGCTCTCCACAAGAGAGGCCAAAAGTCCGGGTGACCGTACGTTCCTTAATTTGCGGTTCTGCCCCGGTGTCTGGCCTTTGGGGCTCATCAGCCTGAAAGCGTTATCGAAAATTGACAGATAAAAGCTCGGAGCGAAAGTCCCGGAAATAACGACCCGCTCGGAACCGGACATCACCAGTTCCCGCTTTTTTCTGATGAGAACAAGCGCCAGAGATAAATTAAAAGCAATTGCCACGAGGAACAAACCATGGATGGGGCCCAGAGACGGAATTTCGATGGCAAATTGAACTGAAAATATCTTTGAAAGAAAAGCCGGAGACTTCTCTATTCCAAAAGCCAGAGAAATTATGGCAACCCACAAAAAACCAATTTTTAGGGCAGAAAACAGACCTGTCTTAATCAAAATCCAGGAAACCGGACTATAGCCGAATCTCAGATTAATAAACGAGGATTTACCCTTGGGCCCCTTGTCAAGGTTTGTCTGTCCCCTAAATGCTGCAGAAAGTTCTTGAGCTATCAGTTCCGGGTCTTTCAGTATTCCAGCTGAAGGTGTTGAAATCCAATTCCGAAAAATGTGATACAGTCCTCCGAAAAACCAGGCCGACCCGAGAAGTGTGGCGCTGACAGAAGATACGAAAGCCACAAAATTAACGAACGCCAAAGGCCATGATGAGGTAATCCACTCTATGGTCTGTTGCGATGATCCAAGTGGTAACAGTGTAAGGGCTTTCTGAAAGAAAACGTAAAGGTTTTGAGCTCCCAGAATTGATATCAGCGCCCCCAGGAGCACGAAAAGCATACTGTGAACAGCCCCGGAGCCTGCCATCCTTAACTTTTGAAAAAGACCCTGTCCACGTTGTAAAGACGTATCAGTCATCATATCCTCAGACAACAGTTTTTTGTCAAATTCCTAAAAACGGGCCGAAGCGCTGGCGCCCGGTTCGTTAACAGAAACGGAACCGGAAATTCCTAATCACATCAACTGTAAAGCCGATTGTCCCAAACACCGTCCAGATGACAGTACCTCTGACGAATTCAGGTTGCCAACTAAATGATGTTGTAAACTGAGCTCTCTGAATGTTATCATAAAAGTACGGGCAATAACATTTCTGAAAAGCAAATTGAATCGGTAAGACTCTTTGGAACCGCTTACTGAAGGAGGGTAATTTGAGACTGCGGCATTGGGTTTTCAGCATTTATCTTGGTTTGGTCATGGGACTTTTTCTTCCCCCGACTCATGCCCAGGAGAACACATATGAGAACAAGGTGGCTATAGACAAGGAATCAAACCAGCTTGTTGGATCGTGGGAAATATTCCAGACCAAGGAACCTGGCAAGCCGTACCTGCAGTCCTACAAAGGAAGACCGTTCGTTAGTAGGGGACCCAACGCCTTCACACTTTTCCTGGAGTACAAAACCGATGGAAAATTTCGTCGTGTCTCAAGGATAGGAGACAACCAGACTGTTGAAGAAGGAGTGTGGCGTCTTAATGGTCACGAACTACGCCACAAAAGGAATGGATCTTCTGTGGAAGAGATAATGTATTTGCGCTTTGACAACAAGGATCAATACACCTCCACAGAGGTTTTTGAAGAAACCGGTGATCCAGGGCTTTTTGCCAGATTCAGGCGATCTCAGTTGCAATGAATGAGGAAAGGGTGTACTTACTCCTGACCTGGAATCTCCCCTGGAAATCTTACAGTATGCCTGGATTCTTATCATGACTCCGCGTCAATGCTGGTTGGATTTTACGATGTGTAAGATAATTTGACACATAAACACCATGAAAACTCAAAGAACTCGTCCCTTAATCAAAACATGTACTTTTGATCAAGCACTTTGTGTCATTTCCAGTTTGGCATGAGCATTGCTTCTCGAACTTCAATATACTTCGAGGCGAGGCTCATGGACTCATCCTTCACTATTCTAATTGCTGACAAGAACAGGAATGTCAGGGATTTTTTGAGGAGGGAGTTCTCCGTTCCAGGAGTGCGCATAAAGTTAGCCAAAGATGGCATCGAGCTGATAGAGTTGATTTCCCTCGAGCCTCCTCCAGATCTGGTGATATGTGATCTTGAGATGCCATTCTCCAATGGGTTGGAAACCCTGGAACAACTTCAGCAGTTGAGACCACAACTTCCTGTGATTATATACACTTTCTTGACGGAATACGCTGGAGACCGTGCTGTAGCCAAGGCTTCGGCTTTTTTGGAAAAAACTGGTGATGATGTGGAAAAGCTGAAACAGGCAGTGTTCGAGGCTTTGAATCAGAATTATCCCGATAGGGTTTCACGAATACAAACTTACGTGGTTGGCTCCGCAGAAGCGGAGCCCGTCTGAAACATCACTTAGCGGCTTTGAGGGAGTATTTTCCAAAAATAGTGTCGTAATATGCTTTCTCCGAAACTGTGCCCCATGGTCCAATTTGGTCACGGAACTTTTTAAAAGCTTCATTCACCTTTTTGGACATTGGATCCTTGGCGGCCTCCTCTTCCAGAACCTCTTCAGACAATTTCTTCAGTTGCTGAAGCATCTCAGGGGGAAATTCCCTTAGCTCGACGTGGTGCTTGTTAATCAACTCTTCAAGTGCTTGACCATTTTGAGCCTCGAACTGACTCAGGCTCCACAGGTTCGTCTCCATGGCCACCGAGTCCAGTATCAGTTTGAGGTCAGAAGGTAAGGAATCAAAAATCTTCTTGTTGAAAGTGACCTCAAGACAGGTTCCAGGTTCGTGCCAGCCTGGGAAGTAATAGTATTTGGCGGCCTTGTAAAGTCCCAGTCTAAGGTCGTGAAGTGGACCCACCCACTCTGTAGCGTCGATGACTCCACGCTCAAGAGAAGTGAATATCTCTCCACCGGGCAAAAGAACTACAGTCCCACCAGCTTTGGCTACCACTTTTCCACCCAAACCAGGGATGCGCATCTTAAGGCCCTTCCAATCATCCATGGTTTTCATTTCCTTGCGGAACCAGCCACCCATCTGGACCCCTGTGTTCCCTTGGGGACGAGGAACCAGATTGAACGGAGCATACACCTCTTCCCAAAGCTTCAAACCACCGCCTGCGTAGAACCATGTGTTGATTCCTTGCGCGTTCAGGCCAAATGGGACCGAAGAAAACCACTGTGCGGCCGGGATCTTGCCCGCCCAGTAGTAAGCCGCGCCGCTGAACAGCTCTACTGTTCCGTTGGAAACCGCATCAAGACATCCCAACGCAGGGACCAGCTCTCCCCCTGCAAACACCTGAATCGTGATCCGACCTTCCGTGGCCTCATTGACCCTTTTGGCAAACCTTTCTGCGCCAACTTGAAGCACCGGGAAATTGGGTGGCCAGGTCGTGACCATCTTCCACTGGTATTTCTTGCCCTGCGCCCACACAGCAGGAGCCCCTATGGTGGCCGCCGCCGTTGCTCCTGCAGCTACTCCTGCCCTTTTCATGAAATCGCGCCGTTTCATTATCTACCTCCTTTGAAATTGCCCCATCCATTAGTTGAAGACTGAACAAGAAAAAGAGGACCAAACACCTACTATCCAAAAATGATTTTAGAGTTTCTAAAAAATAACTGTCGGAAGCCAGGTAGCCAATACCGGAAAAGCCACTATGATCAACAGTCCTATAACCTGTAGTAGAACAAAGGGAATTACCCCGCGATATATGTCTCCTGTCGTAACCCCAGGTGGTATAACGGCCTTTAAGTAGAAAAGCGAAAAACCGAAAGGTGGAGTTAGAAACGAGGTTTGCAAATTCAAAGCTATCAGGATGCATAACCACAACGGATCAACACCGAATTCGATCATGACCGGAGCCAGGACAGGAACATGAATGAAAGTTATTTCGATGAAATCAAGGAAAAAACCAGCGAGGAAGATCACTCCCATTACTATGGCCAGAACTACCCATTTACTATAATCAGCAGCCAGTCCACCAAGAAATGTCCGAACCAGGTTGTCGCCGCCTAAGCCCCTGAAAACAAGACCAAAAGCGGCTGCGCCACAAAGTATGATAAATACCATGCAGGTCAGTTTCATGGTCTGGATCATCACGCCCCTAAGTATGTCGAGGCTGAATTTCCGGTTTAAAATGGTCAACACAGTCGCGCCTACCGCCCCAACGCCAGCCGCCTCCGTTGGGGAAGCGACTCCCACGAAAATTGAGCCCAGTACTGCAAGGATAAGAAACAAAGGTGGCAAAAGGACCTTACCAACTCTCTTGAACATGGCCAACCCGGTAAATCCAACCAGTTCTTCAGCGCTAATCCGGGGCGCTATTTTGGGAAAGAGACGGGATGCTATCGCGATGTATATTATGAATAGCCCTACCAAGATGAAGCCCGGTATGACGGCTGCCATGAAGAGGTCACCCACCGGAACCCCTACTATATCTCCTAAAAGAACCAACACAATACTAGGCGGTATTATTTGTCCCAGAGTTCCAGAAGCGGCTACCGTGCCGCAAACCAGCTCCTTCTGATATCCACGTCTGATCATTGTAGGAACTGAAAGCAAACCCATAGTCACAACGGTGGCTCCTACAATGCCCGTGGAGGCCCCGAGCAAAGCGCCTACAGCGACAACTGATATAGCCAATCCACCTCTTAGACGGGCAAAAAGCAGTCCCATAGTGTCCAACAGCTCTTCCGCCATGCCTGAGCGTTCCAGCATTACCCCCATGAACACAAAAAGTGGAACTGCCATTAGGGTGACGTTGTTCATGACACCCCAGATTCTGATTGGAAGCAAATTAAAAAAGCCCCATCCGAAACCGATGAGGCCAAAACAGAGCGAAGTCCCTAAAAGGGTAAATGTCACGGGAAATCCCGCCATCAATAGTATAGTGAGGGCCAGAAACATCCAAGCTGGTAAATATTCCATTATAGTTCATCTCCCTCTGGAAAAGACTGGCCACAAATTACCAAAAAGCTTCTGATTCCCAATGAGATGCCCTGTAGCAACAGTAGGCCGAAACCGATGGGCAGCGCGGATTTGACCAAAAATCTGTAGGGAATACCCCCTGGGTCTCCTGACCCCTCCAAGGTGGACCAGGAAGCGTATGCAAAATCGTAAGAGGTGTATATAACCAGGTAACAACCAGGTATGAGAAAAAATATCACGCCTATAAGATTGATCCACGCTCGCGCCTTTTCACTGACCGCCTGATAAATTATGTCAACTCGCACATGTCCATCGTGCAACAGTGTGTAACCCGCTCCCAGAAGAAACACGACCGAGAACAGGTGCCATTCCAGTTCCTGGGTGAAAACAAAACTGGTATTAAACAAATACCGCATGACAACATCTGTGAACACCACAAGAACCATCAGGAGTGTTATCCAGGCAACTCCACGACCTATATATTCGTTGATGGAATCGATAAGCCGTGACAATAGCATGAGAATTTTCATGAGCGCCTTCCATTATGGCCACCACTTCCGAAAAACGGAGGCCCAGAAAAGTTGTTCAGACAAAACATCCAAAAACATCAAGACGCTTGGACAAAACTGTTTAAAGGATTATAAATACCCCATTGCAATAGCATCAGGGGAAGATGGCGACTCAGATAAAGGGCGCAAATGAGACGCGCCCAAAATGTCATGCCTTTGAGGCGTCAAAGGAATCCAAGGTATTTTTTTGATATAGGCATTCCAGTTGGAAGAGACTAGTCCAAGCCATGGAACTATTCGAAAATAGTAAAGTGTCCTGAGTTCGTCAAGAAATATTTGACAGGACTCAGCCCTGTACTGCCTCAGGCGCATACAGGCAAGCGCCCTTCATGAATCACCATAGGGACTCTTACCAACGTAACCCGGGTTCACATTGTATCGATTCTCAGATTCCCACTCAGAGCGGTGAACTCATGGCCATTTTATGAAGGAAAGATTCTTGGCATTATAAAATGGACAAGCTCTTTATGCCCTGTTCAGGCATTTTAACGCACCTGAACAATCCATTTGTTAACCATGTGATGAGGATAATAAGACTGCTTGGCCTTTCTGAGGCCTTCCAGTCCCATGTCCTGTTCCCGGTTGACGAACCTCACGTGAGCCCAGGTGGAAGCGCAAAACCGCTGATTGATGGCGGTATATAAGCCATCTATTTCCGGATTGGCTTTCTCAATGTGGATTACCGCTGTTTCCGGGTTAAGCATCTCTCCGAAGGAGAATGCCTGAACCTGCCCATCAATAAGAATAGCCCCTCCGCGGAATCCAAGAACTTCGAAATTTTGCAGCGCATCACACACAGCCGTGTCCTCATGAAAGAGATTGTCATCCTCATAACAATCCTTGAACTCGCACCATGTCTCCTGTAATGACAAAACATTGTCGATAAGTCCGAGGCTGAATCCCTGGTATTCGAAATCGAAGTTCTTTATGAAACGGTTCAGGTGATTTTTTTTTCGGTGGTATTTGTTGCCGGACAGATTGATCAGTTTTTCTGCCTGATAAACGTAGTCCGCGTTATCAGGGTCTTCCACAAGGTCAAAGAGGGAGAAATCCACGCAGTCTTCAAGAAAATCGTCCGTGACTCTACCGACCACCGGCCTCAGTCCCTCAGACTCGAATACCCCGCATAGGGTCATGAAGGCCTTCCTTTTATCTCCAGAGCCAAAAGGCTGTAAACCCATTAGCTTCCCGCCGGACACCTGCACAATCATTAAAATGCAGTCGTCAGAAATTGCCCACCTGGTATTGTATTTTCTGCGCCACATGAAAAAATTGGTGAAAGTGTATTCAGAAGCTTTGGGAGGATCTACTCGTAAGTAACTATCAAAAATGGGTTTGTCGGCTAAATGGATTGGCCGAAAGTCCCTGTTTATTGAAAGAGTCATAATATTCCCATCATATCCAATTATAGCAACAATAGGCTCTTGTGACAAAACAGCCACGACCTGATCAGGAGCTACCGCCTTCGTTTATCTACTAATAAAAGGCGGTATTTGCAAAAATATTATAGCACATGTATTCTGATCTTTTGACTCATTTCAAGGTCTGATCAGACTAAACAGGAGGGCTAAACCAAAATGGAAAAAGCAGAAGTGAGCAAACTCATACTTGAAAAAGCGGTAAACAACAAAATAGCCTGTCGCCAGGCGTTTGAGATTGCTGACCAGGTAGGTTGGCCAAAATCGAAGCTCGGGGACCTATTGAACGAAATGGAGATCAAAATAGGCTCCTGTCAATTGGGGTGCTTCAAATAGGCGTACCCAGAGAGGGCTCAGATCAGTGAGCGGCCGACGGAATGTCTGCTTCCACGGCTTTGAAGCCCCTTCTGTCTGCCGATTTGAAAACATATATGGTCTCATCCTGGCGGATCATCCCAAGTTTTCTGTTCGCAGCCAGTTCGACAGTCCGAGGATCAGTTCTGAGTTTTGCAACTGTCCTCTCAAGGGATTCTATGTCCAAGCCAAGATCCTGGTTTTCCCGGGCTAACGAGACCTTTTTTTCCTCCAACTCTCTCAATGCCTGCATTCCATTCTCGTTCGCAAACGCTCCAACGAAAGCCAGAGCAAGCACAAATAATATATATTTAATAAAATGCATTAGAATAGCTGTTAATAGGTAGTGATGAAATATCAACCGGCTAGGCCGGTTATCTTATGTCTTTATTATAGGAACAACCGGCTAAAAAATCAAATAATTATTAATCCTTCACCAGTTTCAGGATTCCTGACAGCCGTGAAGGCTTGAAAAACAATGGCAAGCCCTGGAAAGCCTGATTGCCGTTCAGTGATTCCCAGTATCTTTGTATTCTCTCTAAACCATTTTCGAATTCTATCCACTCATCGCAAAGATCGCTCGAAATAAATTGTTCTGGATCGCCATCAAAAACGAAATCATGAACGTTGGCATCCAGAAATAGAGCGCGATCGGCAGAACGCAACTCATCCAATCTGTTGGTAGTGAACAACACAGTCAGATTCAGCTCGCGTTTCAATTTATTGATCCAGGCCCAGTGTCTGTTTCTCGAAGGCGGATCCATCATGGACAATGCGTCATCAAGAATCAGCACATGAAGATCCATGACCAGCGCGGCGGCCAGGGCCAGTTTCTGCTGTTCGCCTCCTGACAGTGTATGGACTAACCTTTGTTCATAACCTTTCAGTCCGGTCAACTCAAGGGCCTGATTCAAACGAGCCCGGATTTCCTTGACAGCTAGGCCCAGGTTTTCAGGACCGAATACTATCTCCTCCTCAACGGTGACCCCGACAAAAGAATCATTAGGGTCACCACCCAGGTACCCTACATTGAGAAAGGATGTCCGAGCTTCCGGACGAAATGTTACGGCGCCTGCGGAGGGACTTATAAGTCCCTTGATCAGTCGGAAGAGGGTGGTTTTGCCTGCGCGCTCATGTCCAACGACACATAAGCTAGAGCCTTTGGCAATTGTTAGATTCAGATTAATGAAGAGCGGTCTGGCTGATGTAAAAGAGAAATAAAGATTGTTGATTTCGATTATCGGCGGGATCATGTAGAGTCTGTGAGGACGCGGTTCCCCAGTTGAAGCTGGTCCAAAACAACCGCCTTTTGTAGTGGCGATTGTCTTGGACTAAAAAGGAAATAAACTATTTGGACTTGATCGTATCGAGTAACTTGTCTTTTAATCCTTTAGCTTTACCTGAGAGGTTACCGGACTTGGTTTCAGATGAAGAAGCCTCTTTGGGTTTTCTCTCGACCAGCTCAATGATGGACATTTCTGCCCCATCTCCGGATCTGAAACCCTTTTTAATTATTCTTGTATATCCGCCCGCCCTCTCAGTATATCGGGGAGCTATTTCATTGAAAAGAGTCTGAGCCACCTTGGGGGATCGAATGACTTGTAGGGCCTGTCTTCGAGCATGCAGGTCACCACGCTTCCCCAGGGTAATCATGTGTTCGGCCAGTGATCGGACCGCTTTGGCCCTAGTGTCTGTGGTGGTGATGCTTTCGTGTTCCAAAAGCGAAGTCACCATGTTACGCAACATGGCCTCACGATGCGATGTTTTCATGCCTAATTTATATCTGGCTTTTCTATGACGCATAAACTTTTCTCCGAATCATTCGCCTACGGCGTTTTCTCTTTCTTTTCGCATGGCCTCAAGTTCTTCCCGACCAGGAAAGTTGGGAACCGTCATTCCCAGCGCCAAGCCCATGTCTGAAAGAATTTCCTTTATCTCGTTTAGGGACTTCCTGCCGAAGTTCTTGGTCTTAAGCATCTCCTGCTCGGATTTCTGAACTAGTTCCCCAATGAATCTTATATCCGCATTCTTCAAACAGTTGGCGGACCTGACACTTAGCTCGAGCTCATTAACGCTTCTGTGGAGGTTCTCATTAACCTGCGGTTCATGAAGGACCTTCTCCTCATAGACTGGTCGCTCTTCTTCCTCAAAATTAAGAAAGACCTTAAACTGCTCGCGAAGGATCTGGGCAGCCTGCGCAAGGGCATCTCTGGGATGGACGGAACCATTGGTCCAAATTTCTATAGTCAGTTTGTCATAGTCCGTCTGCTGACCAACCCGCGTGTTGGTGATCTTGTAACTAACCTTTCGAATTGGCGAATAAACAGCATCCAAAAACAGGGTGCCTAAGGGCTCTTCCTCCGACCTGTGATTTTCAGCTGAGGCATATCCTTTTCCCCAGTCAGCCGTCATGGTGACATCCAGATGGCCCTCTTTGGAAAGGGTGGCTATGACCATGTCCGGATTGATTATCTCAACCGCATCGTCCGCCTGAATCGAGCCAGCTAAAACATCACCTTCTCCAGAAGCTTCCAGCCGAAGCGTCCGCGGTCCAAGGGAATGCAATTTAAGCTGCACCTTCTTCAGATTAAGCAACAAGTCAGTGACATCTTCTTTAACCCCGGGAATTGTAGAGAACTCGTGAAGCACTCCTTCTATTTTTACCATTTTTATCGCGGCCCCACGAAGTGAAGACAGCAATACGCGCCTTAAAGCATTCCCCAGAGTAATACCGAAACCTCTTTCAAGAGGCTCGCAAACAAATTTCCCGTAAAAAGGGGTCTCAGTCGAACCATCCACCTCTATTGGTTTGGGTGAGATGAGTTCGGTCCAATTTCGGGTCATCAGGGTGTGCCCTGGATCGATCATGGATTCCCTCTCGTGATTCGAGCATTCCGTAGAATCGGAAAACTAATGAGGCGGCAAGTCTACTGGCGGGTTGGTCTTGAAAAACACCAATTACACCAAAAGGACCTGTCGCCATAAACTTGACCAAAAAGTCTGTAAGGTTTAACCAACCGAGAACGATTTATTTCGAATAGAATTCGACTATAAGCTGCTCTTTGATTGTTGGCGGTAATTCCTCTCTCGTAGGATAACCCTTGATTTCTCCCTTAAAGCTGGTCGCATCAACTTCTAGCCACTGGGGGATTTGTCTTCGTCCAACTGCATCCATGGACTCTTCAATAGCCCTGATCTTACGACTTTTTTCTTTGACTTCTACCGTCATTCCAGGTTTTGTGCAAAAGGAAGCTACGTCGACCTTACGACCATTAACCAGGAAATGCCCGTGGTTAATTAATTGACGGGCCTCGGTGCGGGATGACGCAAAACCCATCCTGTATACGATGTTATCGAGCCGGGATTCCAACAGCAACAACAGATTTTCGCCAGTTACGCCCTTCTTCTTCTCAGCCAGGGCATAATAATTCCGAAACTGTTTTTCAAGTACTCCGTATATTCTTCTGACTTTCTGTTTCTCCCGAAGCTGAACACCGTAATCGGTATACTTGGCTCTACCCTGACCGTGCTGTCCCGGTGGATAGTTGCGTCTCTCCACCGAACACTTGTCTGAATAGCACCTGTCGCCTTTGAGAAACAGCTTTGTAGTTTCCCGTCGGCAAAATCTGCAAACTGATTCACGATATCGCGCCAACACAGACTCCTTTTATATCTAAAGAATGTGAATCTCTAAATAAGCTTAAACTCTTCTTCGTTTAGGAGGTCTGCAGCCGTTATGTGGCACTGGAGTGACATCCTTGATGAGAGTTATCTGAAAACCAATTGCCTGAAGAGAGCGCAGGGCAGCCTCTCTGCCAGCTCCAGGTCCGTTAATAAGGACCTCTACACTGCGCATACCATGTTCCATGGCCTTTCGGGCCGCGTCCTCAGCAGCAAGCTGAGCGGCGAAGGGGGTCGATTTTCTGGAGCCCTTAAAACCCTGAGTCCCCGAAGACGACCACGCTACAACATTACCATCGGTGTCTGTTATGGTCACAATGGTGTTGTTGAACGTAGATTGTATATGCGCAACACCCCTCGGTATATTCCGTCTTTCCTTCTTCTTCCTGACTACTCGCCTTTTCGGCATTGACTTCTCCGTAAATGAATATCTTGCAAAAGCAGAATCGCCATTAATTCGAACAATTCCGGACTAAACCACAAGGGCCACTCTTTAAGCTCCGCCGGGCTGTCTGAAAGTCCTTATCCAACCTGATCCATATGGCTACTTCTAACATCGCCGCCAGAAACTACTTCTTCTTTCCGATTTGCGTCTTACGTGGTCCTTTGCGAGTTCGGGCGTTTGTGTGAGTCCTCTGTCCACGAACCGGCAGACCCTTGCGATGTCGAAGTCCCCGATAGCAACCAAGATCCATCAGGCGCTTGATGTTCATCGTGATCTCACGTCGGAGATCACCTTCTACCTTGTAAGACCTATCAAGCACCTCACGAATTTTGGCTACATCCACCTCGGTCAAACGATCCGAGTTCATACCCGGATCCAGGTTAGATTCTTCCAGAATCCGTCGGGCGGTAGCTCTACCTATCCCGTAAATGTAAGTAAGCGCGATTTCCATCCGCTTGTTTTTGGGTAGGTCTATTCCTGCAATACGCGCCACGTTAATCCTCCAGGCGATAAAACCACAGCCGGACTCTAGCCCTGTCGCTGTTTGTGTTTAGGATTTTCGCAAATGACTCTTACCAAGCCTTTGCGCTTAATGATTTTGCACTTGTCACAAAGCCGTTTCACGGAAGCCCTAACTTTCACGGCAACCTCCCTGTCCTGGCCAAAGTCCTGATCAACTAGCCAAGAACCTTTTCAATCGATGCGAATATCTCATCGATTGGTCCGACACCCTTGACTTTTCTAAGCAGACCTTTGCCTTCATAGTAATCGATTAGTGGAGCTGTGGCGCTGTTGTATACAGCCAGTCTCTCACGAATTGTCGTCTCATTGTCGTCGTCTCTCTGATACAGATCACTGCCGCACGTGTCGCATTTGCCGTCCACCTTGGGCGGATTGAACATCACGTGGTACATCTTGCCGCAGGCAGAATTCTTGCAAGTCCTGCGACCAGAGAGTCGGCCAACCAACTCTTCATCAGGCACATCGACCAGAATAGCATGATCTATGGCTTTATTCAAACTGGTCATGATTTTATCGAGCGCTTCAGCCTGTGCCAGAGTCCTGGGAAAGCCATCGAGCATAAAACCCTTGTCAAGGTCAGGTTTGGCCAATCGCTCCTCTACAACTCCGATGACTACATCATCAGGAACGAGTTCGCCCTTATCCATGTAGGTCTTAGCCTTCAAACCCATCGGGGTGCCCTCTTTTAGGGCTGCTCTAAAAATGTCACCCGTGGAAATCTGTGGCACTGCGAGTTTCTCAGTCAGTTTCTTGGCCTGAGTTCCCTTACCTGATCCAGGTCCTCCCAACAAAACTATTCTCATGATTCCTACCTCTAAGTGGAAATAACGAGCTAGCGCCTACCTTTAATACGACCTGTACGGATGAAACCCTCATAGTGCCTCTGAATCATGTGAGTCTCTATCTGGGTCAGAGTATCGAGAGCCACACCGACGACAATCAAGAGAGACGTTCCTCCGAAATAAAAAGGCGCATTAAAACGACCAATCAGAATCGACGGTAACACACAAACTACCGAAATATAAATCGCCCCACCCAATGTCAAACGAGTCAGCACCTTGTCGATGTATTGGGCAGTTCTCTTTCCAGGTCTAATTCCTGGTATATAACCACCATACTTCTTCATGTTCTCTGCTACATCGACTGGATTGAATGTAACAGCCGTGTAGAAGTAACAGAAGAAGATGATCATTATTACATAAATACCTTCATAAATAAAGGTGCCGGGACGCAACCAGCCGGTGATGGACGTCAGTATCGGCACATTGAGAAACTGGGCAATGGTAGCCGGGAAAATTATGAGCGATGATGCGAAAATTGGTGGTATGACCCCTGCCGTATTAACCTTAAGAGGCAGGTGAGTGGACTGACCGCCGTAAATCCTGCGACCAACGACTCTCTTGGCATACTGAACCGGAATCTTCCGCTGACCTCTTTCCATGAAAACTATGATCGCTATAACTGCAATCATGATGGCAAACAGCAAAAGAAGGACCAGGAAGCCGAGATCTCCCGTTTGAACAAGCTGTATGGTGCTACCTACTGCCGACGGCATTCGGGCTACAATTCCAGCAAAGATGATCAGGGAGATGCCGTTTCCGATTCCTCGTTCAGTGATCTGTTCACCCAACCACATTATAAAGGCTGTGCCTGCAGTGAGGGTTATCATGGACAAAACCACGAAGGCGGGTTTGGACATGTAGACCAGATTTTCGGTCTGGGCCAAACCGACGCTAATGCCCATGCCCTGAATAAGGGACAGAACAACAGTTCCATAACGGGTATACTGTGTGATTTTCTTCCGGCCCGCTTCGCCTTCCTTGGAAAGTCGTTCGAGATGCGGCACAACGACAGTTAACAGTTGAAGGATAATCGAAGCGCTGATATAAGGCATGATACCCAAAGAAAAGACCGAAAAATTTTCGAGAGCGCCACCGGTGAACATATCGACGACGCCAAAAAGAGTTTGCTGGTATCGGCCAAAGAAATCTTTCAAGGCAGCAGCGTTTATTCCAGGTGTTGGAATGTGAACGCCTATGCGATAAACCAGTAGCATCAGCAAGGTAAAAATCACCCTGCGCTTCAACTCTGGGATTTTTGCTATGTTGCCGATAGAACCTATCACGCGGATATCTCCTGGATCTACACCTGTATCAGTTATACGAGCTGGACTTGAGACAAGACGCCGACTTAGCCGACCGTCCCGCCAGCATCGATGATCTTCTTCATGGCCGCCGCGCTCACTCTATCAACCTTGACGGTAAAAGCGGAGGTAATATCACCTTGCGCCAGCAGCTTGATCGGACCGGAACGCTTCACAAAACCCTTGGACCTCAGGAGGTCTGGAGTCACGGCTTCAGAGGGATCAAGTTTCTCAAAGACATTAAGATTGACCACATTATATTCAGTGCGAAAGATGTTGGTGAACCCTTTTTTGGGAAGACGCCTTTGCAAAGGCATCTGTCCACCTTCGAATCCACGCCCGACTTTTCCGCCAGAGCGGGACTTCTGCCCCTTGTGCCCTTTTCCGCAAGTTTTGCCGAGTCCGGACGATTCGCCTCGTCCTACTCGTTTACGCTTCTTGTTGTCCGGGCCAAATAGATTAGAGAGATTCATCAAAAGCTCCAATTGAACCTGTTTTATTCAATCACTTCTTCAACTTCGACAAGATGAGCCACCTTAACGATCATTCCACGGACTTCCGGGGAGTCATTGAGAAATTTGAAGGAATTGATCTTGGTAAGTCCTAAACCTTTTAGAGTGTCTCTCTGACCCTGGGTAGCCTTAATCTTGCTCTTTCTAAGGATAACTTTAAGCATTGACAAGGAAATCATCTCCTTTATCTGAGTCATCGTCAGCTGGGCCAAGCTTGCCAAGTTTTCTGGCTATCTGTTGCTGTGTTCGAAGGCCTTTTAGTCCTTCAAATGTCGCCTTAACAACATTGTGCGGATTATTGGTGCCTATGCACTTGGTGAGAATATCACGTATACCGACAGCTTCCATGACCGCTCTCACAGCTCCGCCAGCTATAACTCCGGTTCCTGAGCCTGCAGGCTTAAGTAGAACTTTTGCAGCTCCATACCGTCCGGTTATTTCGTGAGGCACAGTTCCGTTGATAATCGGAACATCCAGCATATAGGCTTTGGCTCGATCCACACCCTTGCGAATAGCTTCGGGAACCTCGTTGGCTTTTCCAAGCCCGTATCCCACACGACCGTTTCCGTCGCCAACAACAACAACTGCGCTGAAAGAAAACCTTCTTCCGCCTTTGACAACTTTTGCGACACGACTAAGGTGGACCACACGATCCTTCAATTCAGATTCAGCAGCAATATCGGTTCTACTCAGCAACGGGCTATTCCTCCTTTGAGACTAGAAATTGAGTCCGGCTTCTCTGGCGCCGTCGGCCAATGCCTTGACCTTGCCATGATACAGGTAAGGCCCTCTGTCAAAAACCACTTTATCTATGTTTTTCTCTAAAGCTCTGACGGCTAACCTTTTACCGACAGCCCGTGCAGTATCTTTATTAAAGGGATCACCGGGCTTCCTCCGGAATTCCTTGTCCAGGGTGGAAGCTTGAACTAGCGTGACACCTGCGATATCGTCTATGATTTGCGCGAAGATATTCTTGTTGGAACGGAAGACCGACAGTCTGTGGCGTTCCTTATTGCCGGCGATCTTGTACCTGACTCGCGTAGTTCGCTTTATCCGGGATTCAATTTTTGCCGAGTCGACAGACATACCTGATTCCTCTCTTAAGAAGCTAACTGGGCCATCCAATAAATTACTTGGATCCCGCTTTTCCTACCTTGCGCCGTACTTGTTCGCCAACATATCTTATACCTTTGCCACGATAAGGCTCAGGTTTTCTGACTCTCCTAATACGTGCGGCCAATTCTCCAACCTGCTGTTTGTCTATTCCCCTGATGTGAAGAAGAGTATTCTTTTCCACTTCTACAGTCAAACCTTCCGGTATCTGCATGACTACAGGATTGGAATACCCGACGTTAAGTGTCAGGGCAAGGGGATTAGCTTCAGCACGATAACCTACGCCGACTATTTCCAGCGACTTGGTGAAACCTGTGGTAACACCGGTAACCATGTTCTGAATGAGAGTGCGCGTAAGACCATGCATCGCACGACTCTTCCTATGGTCTGAAACCGCTGAGACCCTAATGTGAGTCCCATCTACATTAACTTGAACCAAGTCAGATACAGTCATGCCAAGCGATCCCTTTGGTCCATTAACCGAGATGTTCAATCCATCCTGGCTGATGATAACCTTTTCTGGTATCGCTATGGGCGCTTTGCCTATTCTAGACATAAGTAAAGCTCCTAACTAAAGCCGTTACCATATACTGCAGAGGACCTCGCCTCCGATTTTTCGGCGACGGGCTTCCTTATCAGTCATTATTCCCTGAGAAGTTGACAAAACGAGTATTCCGATACCGCCATGGCTTTTCATGGCGTGGTCATGACCGACATAGACCCGACGGCCTGGGGTGGATACCCTTTTAAGCCCTTCGATAACACATTGAGTCTCGTCATCGAATCTCAAGTTAAGTTTAAGAACGCCCTGCTTGTTTTTAGCCGAACGAATGACCTTATATTTTTTGAGATAGCCTTCTTCTTTCAAAATCTGGACAATACCGATCTTGAGATTAGAAGCCGGTATCGTCACTTGATCTTTACGCGCCTGCTTCGCATTTCTGATGCGAGTCAACATATCCGCAATCGGATCGGTCATACTCATTGAAGTGAACTCCTACCAGCTCGATTTGACCATGCCTGGAATGTTTCCCCGGAGGGCCTGATCTCTGAGGCATATACGGCACAACTGGAATTTTCTGTAATAAGCTCTTGGCCGCCCACAAATCTGGCAGCGGTTATACGCTCTTACACCAAACTTTGGAGGCCTAGAGGCCTTAACCATCATGGATATCTTCGCCACGATTCCTCCTTGAAGGAGAAGTAGTCTATTTTCGGAACGGCATGCCTAGTTTTTCAAGCAGTTGCCGTGCTTCTTCATCTGTATTAGCGCTGGTCACTACTGTAATGTTCATACCGCGTATCTTTTCGATTTTATCGTAGTTAATTTCAGGGAAAATAATCTGTTCCTTGATTCCCATGGAGAAATTACCACGACCATCAAATCCCTTGGGGTTGACACCCCTGAAGTCACGGACACGCGGAAGAGCTATGTTAATTAGCTTATCCAGGAAATGATACATGTTGTCTCTACGCAGAGTAACCTTGCACCCTATGGTCATACCTTCCCTAAGCTTGAAGGAGGCGATGGATTTCCGGGCTTTACGCATGACTGGCCACTGTCCCGTGATCATAGCCATTTCCTGCTGGGCATTGTCCAGAATCTTGGAGTTCTGGATGGCCTCGCCCAGGCCCATGTTTACCACTACCTTCTTCAGGCTCGGAATCTGCATCGGATTTCGATACTGAAATTTTTCCTGAAGAGCGGGACCCACTGTTGTTTTGTAATATTCTCTGAGCCTTGAAGACATGGACTATACCCTTCTAGTTTTCCAATTGTTCCAGGCATTTTTTGCAAAAACGAACCCGGTCTCCGTCATCCAGCGTTTTTATACCAGTCCTGGATGGCTTGGAACATTTGGGGCAAATCAGCATCAGTTTGGACATCTGGATCGGGGACTCTTTTTCGATGATTCCGCCCTGCTTGCCAGCGCCACCAGCCTTGGTGTGGCGCTTAACAATATTGACTCTTTCGACAAGAGCGGTGTCCTTCTCCCGATTAACCTTCAAAACCTTGCCTTCTTTGCCTTTGTTCTTGCCGGAGAGCACTCTCACCTTGTCATTTTTCTTTATGCTCGACATAGCTTACAAGACCTCCGGAGCGAGGGAGACAATTTTCATGAACTTCTTGGCCCTTAGTTCACGGGCTACAGGTCCAAAAATACGGGTCCCTATCGGCTCAAGCTGATTGTTGATCAAAACCGCCGAGTTGTCGTCAAAGCGAATATAAGATCCGTCCTGACGCCTGACAGCGCGACATGTCCTAACAACAACCGCCTTATGCACTTCGCCCTTTTTTACCTTGGAATTAGGTATGGCCTGCTTTACCGAAACCACCACCACGTCCCCGACACTGGCGTATTTACGTCGGGTGCCTCCAAGGATCTTGATACAGAATATTTCTTTGGCGCCGGAGTTGTCCGCCACGTCCATCCTGGTTTGCTGCTGAATCATGACACCCCTCCGGGTAGGGCGGCTTCTTTGATTATCTTGCGAACCCGCCAGTTCTTGTGCCTGCTCAATGGCTTGGTCTCAACTATCATGACCTCATCGCCAATTCTGCATCGATTCTCTTCGTCATGAGCCATGAACCGTTTTCGTCTACGGACGAACTTCTTGTAAACGGGATGGATGACCGTGCGGCTTACTTCCACGACCACGGTCTTGTCCATTTTGTTACTTATGACCATGCCGGTTCGAATTTTTCTCTGTTTGCGGTCGTCGGAGGATTGTGTCATGCAGACCGCTCCTTTTCTCGAATTATAGTCTTTACCCTGGCGATATCTCTACGGACCTGAGTAAGCCGGGCAGTTTTTTCCAGTTGTCCGGTCGCTTGCTTGAAACGAAGCTTGAATTCTTCCTCACGGAACTCCTTTTCTTTTACAGCGAGTTCCTCAACGGAAAGATCACGGAGTTCTTTAGGCTTCATGTCAATTCCTCACGCAAAACAAAACGGGTTTTGACAGGCAACTTGCGAGCGGCGAGGCGGAAAGCCTCTCTAGCGACTTCCGCGGGAACCCCTTCCATTTCATACATGATCTTTCCAGGTTTAACCACGGCTACCCACTCTTCCGGAGCGCCTTTTCCTTTACCCATACGAGTTTCTGCAGGCTTTTTGGTGATGGGTTTATCCGGAAACACCCGAATCCAGATTTTCCCGCCCCTCTTGACGTGACGGGTCATCGCGATACGTCCGGCCTCGATCTGTCGAGATGTGATCCAGCAGGGCGCAAGAGCCATGAGCCCGAAATCGCCGAATGAGACGTGGCAACCGGTGGTCGGTGACCCCTTCATTCGGCCCTTCATCTGTTTACGATATTTAACCTTTTTGGGCGCAAGCATCTCACTTCTCCCCTGGGGAGCTCTTAATCATCTCACCCTTAAATATCCACACCTTGATTCCGATGACACCATAGGTGGTAGTTGCCTGAGCAAAGCCATAGTCAATGTCGGCTCTAAGGGTGTGAAGAGGCACACGGCCTTCTCTGTACCATTCCCGTCTAGCCATTTCAGCCCCACCAAGGCGACCTGCCGTAGCTATTCGAATCCCTTTGGCTCCAGACTTGAGCGCACTCGACACAGATTTCTTCATAGCCCTACGAAACGCTATTCTTCTCTCAAGCTGTTGAGCTACATTTTCAGCTACAAGTTGCGCATCAATCTCAGGCTTACGGATTTCTTTAACGTCGACGTAGACGTCCTTATCAGTAACCTTCAGGATGTCCCTGCGCAATTTTTCGATTTCAGCCCCTTTAGGACCAATAACAATTCCTGGCCGGGCAGTATGAATGAGGAGCTTGACTTTGCCAGCTGCGCGTTCTATTTCCATCTTGGAAACGCTAGCTTGCGCCAGCCGCTTTTTGACAAACTGCCTAAGCTTAAGATCCTCAATAAGGAAATCACCGTACTCTTTTTGGGAAAACCATCTGGAATCCCACATTCTGGTGACTCCGAGGCGAAATCCGTGGGGATGTACCTTCTGTCCCAAGATTACCCTCCTCAGGGGTGGTTGAGATGTCCGCTCTATCGAGACGGGCGTCTTGAGCTCCAGTGGAGCGTCAGGACTTTCTCAATCTTAAAGTTCTTCGACAGCCACGAAAATATGGCTGGTTCTTTTTCTGATTCTAGTAGCGCGCCCCATGGCTCTGGGGGACCATCTCTTCGCTGTGGGCCCTTCATCGACCATGATACGGCTTACGACTAATCTATCCTCATCAACTCCGGAAGACCTAGTGGCGTTATCAAGGGCCGACTGTAAAGTCTTTCTGATTAGATCGGCCGCCTTTTTAGGAGTAAACTGGAGTGTGCTCAATGCCTTAGATACCGGAAGGCCTCTTACGAGATCAGCGACAAGCCGGGCCTTTCGCGCTGAAATATGCGCATATCTATGGGTTGCCTCCCATTCCATTATTTTCTCCCCTTCTTCGCTTTTCTATCACCCGCGTGACCATGAAACGTACGGGTGGGGGAAAATTCTCCTAATTTGTGGCCGACCATGTTCTCAGTCACAAAAACAGGAACGAATTTTTTTCCGTTATGCACGGCAAAAGTCAATCCTACCATGTCAGGAATAACCGTAGATCTCCTGGACCATGTTTGAATGACCCTTCTAGAGGATGAGTCTTTCGCCTGAGCGACTTTTTCTAGCACGTGGCTATCAACAAAAGGACCTTTGTGTATCGAACGGGGCATTTATACTACTTCCTCCGTTTTACGATAAGTTTATCGGATGATTTGGATCGTTTTCGAGTCTTGTATCCTTTTGTTGGCACACCCCAGGGCGTAACCGGATGCCGACCACCTGACGTACGACCCTCGCCACCACCATGTGGATGGTCTACAGGGTTCATGACAACGCCTCTGACCGTGGGTCTGCGTCCCATTAGACGGGACCTGCCAGCCTTGCCAATTGAAATATTTTCATGATCCAGGTTACCGAGTTGGCCGACTGTCGCCCTGCAGCGGTCAAGAATCATCCTGACCTCCCCGGAAGGCAGCTTAACCTGAACGTAGCCTTTTTCCTTGGCCATCAACTGGCCGTAGGCGCCGGCGGAACGGATTAGCTGTGCGCCTTTGCCGATTTTCATTTCCACATTATGCACCATCGTGCCCAGTGGAATGTTCTTGAGCGGCAGGCAGTTGCCAGGCTTGATGTCGACTTTGTCACCGGCAAGTATGGAATCGCCTACTTTAAGACCTACCGGCCAAAGGATATAGCTTTTGGCCCCGTCCGCGTAGGATATTCGAGCTAGACGCGCGCTGCGGTTCGGATCGTACTCAATCTCGGTTACGGTGCCGGGGACATCTACTTTATCCCTTTTGAAGTCAATGACTCTGAAAAGTCGCTTCGAACCACCTCCGCGGTGACGAGAGGTAATACGGCCATTGTTGTTACGACCGCCCGTCTTCCTCATTCCGCTGACAAGAGACTTCAAGGGCTCGTCAGTGGTGATCTCGTCAAACGCAAAGCCCGTCTTGAACCGGATACCCGGCGATGTTGGCTTATACTTCTTTATAGACATGAATCAAATCCTTGACCAAAAAACTTTCGGGAAAAGCATTAGGTGGACAACCCATAGAGTTCAATTAAACGCCTTCAAAGAAATCTACCCTGTCGCCTTCCTTGAGCGTCACTATGGCTTTTTTCCAGTCTTTCCGTTTACCAGCGAATCTGCCGAGGCGTTTGGGCTTGCCCTGGCGGTTCATGGTGCGAACCTCGGTAACGGTAACCTTGAAAAGTTTCTCAACAGCCTTCTTGATTTCAGACTTGTTCGAGCTCTTGTCAACCTCGAATAGCAGCTGATTGTTGTCATCCTTCAAGGTAGTGCCCTTTTCCGAGATGAGAGGCCGCCGTATAATCTTATACTCTTCATACATTAGCTCAACCTCTCCTGAAGCACTGGAATCGACGATTTGAGCAATACAAGCCTGTCAAATCTAAGGAGGTCATAGACATTGAGTCCCTCCGTGGGTAGCACAAGAACCTTATAGATGTTCCTGGACGATCTTACTAGCGCCTCATCCTTGGATGGCGTTACGAAAAGCGCCTTGTCCGATTCAATACCAAGCGCCTTGACCGTCTGAGCGAACAGTTTAGTCTTGGGCTGCTGCAGTTCGATGCTATCGACGACCTTGATGCGATCATTCTGGAACTTGGAGCTAAGAGCTGAAATCAGAGCCAACTTACGGACCTTCTTGGGCATGGAGGTCTCATAAGAGCGTGGTGCTGGACCAAAAACGGTTCCACCTCCGGTCCAGATGGGTGAACGACTGGTTCCCGCTCGAGCGCGACCAGTACCCTTCTGTCTCCACGGTTTCTTTCCACCACCGCGAACCTGACCTCGAGTCTTGGTGCAGGCTGTTCCGCTGCGACGTTTCGCCAACTGCCAAACTACAACTCTCTGAACGAGGTCCTCTTTAATTTCGGCGTTAAAAATCGCATCGTCCAATTCGATAGAGTCTACTTTTTCGCCTAATTGGTTAAATACATCTACGGAGGCCATTATTTCTTCCTTATTATGACGATCGATCCGCGTGAACCAGGAATGGGGCCTTTGAGCAGGAGCAGATTCTCATCCGCCCTGACCTGCATAACCTGAACGCTTGGACAGGTTACGCTAGCGCCGCCCATACGACCGGGCATCTTTCGTCCCTTGAAAACCCTGGACGGCCAGGCGCACTGGCCGATCGATCCGGGAATTCTATGTGAACGAGATCCGTGAGTTTCACGCCCACCACCGAAGTTCCACTTCTTGATGACTCCGGCAAATCCCTTGCCCTTACTGACTCCGATAACCTTGACGAAGTCACCCTGGCTAAAAATATCGGCCTTGATCTGCTGCCCGACTTCTACGTCCTCAGAGTCGTCAACGGGAAATTCCTTCAACACTGCGCAAGGATCAACACCGGCTTTCTTGTATTGACCAAGAATGGGCTTTGATAGCCGACTTTCCTTGACCTGACCGAACCCTAACTGAACGGAGGACTCGGCTTTTTTTTGAACCACAGTGCAAGGCCCTGCCTGAATGACGGTGATCCCTATGGCCTTACCGTCTTCGTCAAAGGTCTGCAGCATACCAAGTTTTTTACCTATTAAACCACGAACCATTTTGGGGCTCCTAAAATATCCGGCAATTTCTGTGGACTAAGCCTTAATCTCTACATCAACCCCGGGAGACAGATCGAGTTTCAT
>CAZIVV010000258.1:0-31552 GCA_964542775.1 uncultured Desulfomonile sp. | reverse complement strand
CCTGCTGACCAAAAAGACATAGCCGCCAAGACCAATTACGGAATAGATTTCACATGCGCAGTTGCGCGAGGCAATTTGTTCGCCCTGCAGTTCCATCCTGAGAAAAGTCAGGAAAATGGGTTAAAAATATTGTCTAATTTTTCAAGAATATAGTCTTTTTGGACGTGTCGTAATAGCTTTTCCTGAAAGAGCTATTCCGGGTTTCCGATGACATCAAAGGTTGGTCTTGACATTGAATACAAAGAACCGAATTGTTGAAAAGGCCACAGACAATCCGAGTCATGGCGGTCTGGAGATAAAGAGTGAATTTGTTCGCTGTGACCTTTGTGGTTCAGAGGACCATGAAATAGTCTATGCAAAAATAGACCCGGTCACCAAATGGGAGTTTTACCTGGTTAGATGCAGTTGCGGAATGGCATTTGTTAATCCGATGCCGTTGGGGGAATCTTTGAAGTTGCTCTATCCTGGTCATTATTTGGATGAAAAACCAGGATTGGATTCACTTTACCAAAAAATGATTTCAATTCTTGAATCCGTGAATGTTGGGAACAGGCTACTTGACATTGGCTGTGGGTCTGGTGAGTTCATTCGTTACGCTAATGAAAGAGGATGGGATGCGCATGGTGTAGATTTTGTTGATTGGGCTACTGGTAAAAATAACCTAAAAATAAGAGTTGGCCATCTCCCGTCTATGTCGATTCCAGAATCTTCCTTCGATGTTGTAACTGCATGGGCGGTCATGGAACACGTAAGAGATCCGTCCAGTTATTTTGAGAAGATAGGGATTCTCCTGAGAAAGCAAGGTAAATTTGTTTTCACCGTCCCTAATGTATCCAGCCCTGGAATGATCTATTCTTGTGATGAGGACACCCCGAGACATCTTTGGCTGTTCACCCCGGAGCCTGTTGCTTAATACGTGAAAAAATACGGCATGGAAGTGGAAAATGTTATCAATGATGGATCAATTTATAGGGCCTACAGTTTTGGGTTGATCCGGAGAGCCTTTCGCAGGGTAATCGGAAAACAGAATATTCACTGCGAGTCTTTCAAAAACAGGGCAGTCTCATTGCTGGAAAACAAACCGGTTGACGTTTACTTATACTCTTGGCTGAAAGATGTTTTTAAGAAATTGTCGTACAGAGACATATGTATTGATACTGTAGATTTGGCTTTTGGAATCATTATAGGAAGCATTTCAAAAATGTTGAAGAATTATGGAGTTATCACAGTGATAGCCAGAAAAAAATGACTTTTTAGCGCCAGAGGCTACTGTTTTCTTTCAAGAATTCGAAAAGCAATGGACTGCTTTCGGCGTGTTCACCCTTTTTGATCAAAAGTTTGGTGGAATGTCAGGACCATTCAACGCAGCCTAAATATTGGAAGTCTTTTCTAAAGAATACAATAATGCAGACAAGTTAGTACAGCGTCAAAAAAGATGAGCTCCCACAATTACAGCAAGACAAACAGCATGAAGATAGGAGTTGATAATTTCTCGGCAATGGGAGGGGAAATTCATCAGCGTCCGGTTTTCTGGCTCCTGGGGCTCTTTTTGGGGGCCATTACAGCCTACACCACGCGGTATTACATCAACGGTGATGCTATCACGTATTTTGACATGGCTGCGGCTTTTCGAATGGGTGACTGGAAGGATGCGACCAACTTAACTTATTCACCCGGATATCCAATACTGCTTGCCATCCTGGGGGTTGTTTTTCAAAGTACTAATTATTTGTTTCTTGCCAAGGGCCTTAACCTGATTTGCTTTATCTTTGCAATGCTGTCATGTGATCTGTTGGTGACGCGTCTTGGCAAATTACTTCGGATGGAATCGCCTGGTGAGGCCCTGCCTGAGCCTCTTTTCGCTTCGATATGCTTTTCTGTGTTCCTTTTGTGCGCCATAGGTTGGGTTCGTCTTCAGGTTGTATCTCCTGACATGATGGTTTTTGCCATAATCCTTTGCTGTTCGCTAGTGCTGCTGGAAATCAGTTCCTCCCCGGATAGGTTTTACTTATTCGCAGCTCTTGGATTCTTGATGGGTTTGGGATACGTTTTCAAAACATTTTTTCTTCCGTTTTCTATTCTTTTTTTTGTTATGGCAGTTGGTCATTGCAGATCAATTTCATTTGCCATTCCGAGGCTTTTGGTTGCAATAACTGTCATGCTGTCGATAGCCTCGCCAGTTATAGTATGTCAATCATACATGGCCGGCAAATTTTCCTATGGTGAAGCCGGAAATTACAATTACGCTCATTTTGTAGCAGGTCAGGGAGAAAGAATCCACAAGGCCGAAGTAATTCACGCAGAGCCTCTGGCGCTGTCCTATGACCGCAGCACGACATCGACTTATCCAAAAGGAGCTGATCCAGGATACTGGAATCTTGGTGTAAGGCCGGCGCTAGACGTGAAGGCTCAGATTTCAGCCATTATTGAGAACCTGGATCACATGCTGGGCAGAATCATTATGCCGACCCTGGCGGTTATTCTCTGGTTTGTGATCCAGGTCTGGAACAACACAATAGCCCGAATAAGCCTGATACCGCCTTCACCTGCCACAATGCTGTCGGTAACAGGTCTGGCCGGAATATTCATGTATTGTCTGGTTGTGATGGAAATCAGGTACATTGCTCCTTTTGCGTTCCTTGGACTCGTGGCTTTAGTGTCCCTGCCGAGATACAATCTCGGGAATGATACCTGGCCTTCAAGAATCTTTCTGGAATCGGGGCTCCTTATTGCCTTCCTGATTGTCATTCTGGCTCAGTCTACGTTAGATCAATCTGTGAGAGGCCTGTATGAGATAGATGGAAAGAAATCCCACCGAGAGCTGTATATGGAATCACAGGCCATGAAGGATTTCCTGAATTCCAAAGGTATTTCCAGTGGGAACAGGGTGGCCATAGTTCTTCCTTTCAACCAGAGGCTACATTGGGCTTCTCTTGCTGGTGTACGGATAACAGCAGAATTTCCTGAAATCGAGGAATACCTGAAGAGCGATCCTGCGAGTAGGGAAGCGGCCTCGATTGCTCTTGGAAAAGCGGGAATCAAGGCAGTAGTGGGGAGTAATCCTTTGCTGTTGGAAGGTTATGCTGATGGTTGGCAGAGAGTTCCCGGGACTTCGAGCTATTACGCATCACTGGTGAAACACGTCGAGAATCAGGGGCAGCCCCTGAGGCCCTGAACTGACAGTTCATTCCATCAGACCCCAGGGAAAACAGAGTGATTTATTTGATTCCTTCTTTGTTGACATGACTTGAAGGTGGTGAGAAATCAAGCTTGTCATGAAGGCCCGTCGGATGTTGGAACAAGCAATTTCCGCTTTATTATGTCCTGTGCAATGTAATTGGCAATTATTCTCGACATTTCAGGGCTATAATGAAAAGCCGAAACATAGAGTGGACGGGATTCTTCTCTCTGAATGTCAGCAAGCCAAATAAAATTTGCCCCTGAATCGATGTTGGCATTAGCTGACGCCATAAGATCATATCCTATTTTCAGATATGGGCTGGCCGCGCTATAATTGTAATCACTAAAAATATGATGCCTTGTATCATAAGCATATAGAGGCATCGGTTGCCACACGAAGAGTGTTTTGATCCCGTATTCGCGGGCTATTGCCTCAATAATTTTCCTGTTTGAACGATTTCTCTTGATTACTCCATTCAAAATTTCCGATTGAGATTCTTGAGGCGCTGCATTCTTTGAGCGGTCATTGATAACGTTTTTCGATTCGTCATGAGACATGTGGCTGTTCACAAATTTTACAACAGGAAGCTCACGGGTAATTCTGCGTGACAGGGGAATGTCTCGTTCGTTCATGAACGATTTTAGCTCATCAGTGTAGGCAGGTTCCCCGTTAAAAAGAATGAATTCATTTATCCCGTCCATGAAGATAGCTAAATCAGGAACATGACCATCGAGCAACAACTTCTGAAATAGGGCCCGTTCCTGGGATGAAAAATAGTTGGCTCTGCCGAAGTTGAAAATTTTGACGGAGCCCCCCATTTTATTAGCCAAAATGTCCTGAAGATGGGATGGAACGGTCTCGAAATCGGGAACTCCGTATCCGAATGTTGTTGATCCACCAAAAAAGAAAATAACAGGATCTTTTTTGATTGGAGGCCACTCGCTCTGGTTTTTTGAATGTCTGAAGCCGTTAAGGTCTACATTCACAAACCTTGTCTTGTACGGGGCTTCCCTGAACTGTGTAAAAGAATCGTACTCCTGAAATATTCGGCGGCTGTCCTTAATGAGTTGTTCAACATCCTGTTTGGATAATTGAGGAAAAAGCTTTTCAACCTCTTCGTTACTTTGCTTGTATCTTAGTGGCGTTTTTCCAGCACGTTCACTACTGGTCTTTATCTCAGTAACCTTGTAAAATCCCCATATACAGACGTTCACGATCAGAAATAGGGCAAGGCAATTGACAAGAATCAGAAAAGACCATTGAAGCGTTTTTAAACTCAGAGACTTAAAAGTGGAGGTCATTGACATTGTTCGGCGCCTCTAAATTGTGGTAATCCAAGTCTTCACGAGAAATCATTGAAAGTTAATTTTCAGCGCAACACCTTATGAATCTTGACAAAAAAATCAGGGAAAAGTGAAAGCTCCAGAAGGTTTTTATCCGCGCTTTTTGCTCCCGGTTCGGAAATGACTCTTGAATTGATGTTGCTGGAAAGGTCACCTCAAAAATTCCGGGTTCTTCTCAAAATATTTTGCGATTAGATCCGCTGCAACCCTGTTACCTTCAGAGGTAGCGTGTCCCTGGTACCACTGGTCCAATTGAGACCGGTCGGGCTTCAACGAGGCCACTGCCTGAACCAGATCTATAAAATGGTAACCCTTTTGTTTCATGTAGTCAGTCAATGGTTCAAAGCGGCTCACACCGTAATCAAGCAGTTCCTGAACCTGATCCTTGTGAGGCAGGATAACTATTACAGGGACTGATCCCCTATCATGCGCCGTCTTCACGAAAGAGTCTACTATGTAGCACATTATGGCAAAAGGCTCTGGCTCATTATAAAGGTTCCAGGGGAATGAAGGTCGAGTATTCAGACGAAAGACACGGGAAGCGTTAAGCGATATTTGCTCGAAGACGGGCTTACGATACTGGAATAGTGAGATTGTGTAAGGAAATGAGAGCGCAGGAAGTTTCTGGTCCGCCTGATACCAGTAGTCCATTTGGCCTAATTCTTTCACAAATTCCGGGTCCAAAAGTTTATCAAGATCTTCGGGCTTTGTAAGGAGATTCGGCAGAAGTCTGAATTCATAACCGTCCTGGATGAATCGGGGTTTAGTCAGGCTGTGCGATTCGCCGTGACTGTATAATGGCCTGTAAGTATTTACCACACGGTTAATGTTTTCGGGGAATATTCCCAGCATCACGATTTTAGTCACGATAGTGTTGTGCATTTGATATTTCAATAGAGCCTGATCGGTCCCGTAACCACCTACGCCAAAATTCAGAATGTTTGACTGTAATTTATGCGCGAGAAATGCTTGCCATGTCTGATCATCGTTGACTTCCGCTCCGTAAGTGAACGAATCTCCGTACGTGGCCATTAGAGTGGTTTTATATGACTCGGGAGAAATCCTTTCTCCCAATGGTCCATGAGAATAGGTTTCCGGGCCGGTGAGCTGGTAGACTATATTTGGCGGATAGTCCCAACCAAACTTTGGGTCAAACATCATGAATCCACTAGTTTTTAGACCCCCAGAATCGGGATCTTGTGGAAGCTGTATTATCCTGGGGGCCGCAGGCGGGGGTTCCAGGCGTTTGGCTACTCTCAATTCAGCGCTGGAATTACCGACTCGAGCTTTTATGCGGGAAGGAATGGCAGACGACAGTATAGTGTAACAAACCAATTCCAGCAGGGCGAAAAGCGCCAGAATCAAAACGATCCAGAAGATGATGGTTTTGGTTCGCGAAATGCCGTCATGCACATGATTGGCAGGACTGTCTGTTAGTTGTGGATATGTTGCCCTCTCATCGACCATCGTCGATAAACCTCCAGCTTATCCAGTTTTTCATGTTTCATCGCCCTCACATCAAGCGCTCCACACCTGATAAGGTGAAGCTATGTAAGCAGGTAATCCTTTAGAAAACATGAGTTCGGATCAGGATATCAGAAATACTTCCTACGTATAACAGAAAGTTCGCGCAGCGCAAGAATGTAATCGACAGGCTTGATTTTGGATCCACCTTTGTGTCTCCATTCATTCAGTGGCAGTTCGTAGATTGTGTTTTCGGGTAGCGAACCGCCGTTAGCTGACATGGTCCGGGCTATAATTTCAACATCGAATATCCATGAACTGAGAAACTTTTCCTCAAACAGTCCAGACAGAACATCGGTGACCCTGAACACCTTGGCGCCGCATTGAGTATCATAAATGGGGAGTCCTAATACCCATGATATCAACGTAGCGCTGAGACGACCGAGATAGTGACGCAATGCGGGGCGTTCGATAATTCTTCCCATCAATTTTACCCTGGAGCCAAAAACCATTTGAACACTGGGACAACTGTCCATGATTTCACAAAGACGGGGGATTTCAGCCAGGGGTGTTGCAAGGTCAGCGTCCCAAATCCCGACATATTTCGGATCTGACTTCAGGGACTCGCCGATTCCCTTCCTTACCGCTTCAGCTTTGCCAACATTATTAACCAGGTGAATCGCCCTGAAGCTGGACTTGTCGAGGTCTGTCAAAGTCTTCAACGTGTCCCCGGTGCTATCTGTGCTTCCGTCATTGACGAACAGAAAAGCTACTTGAGGGTTGGACTTGGCAAAGGCCACAAACTCGTCAACGTCCAGCCTCTTGGATTCGTTGTAACAAGGAACCGTTATTACTACTTCATGCATTACCGGTTTTTGTCCTTACTAATGCAGGCTATCAGGCTCACTCCGAATGGGAAACCAGTAGATCGACCTGAAGAAATCATTTCAGTCAATCTCTTGACTTCACTTGAATATATGTATTCAAGAATCCTGTTCAGAGGTTTTGCCGGAACAACCAAATCCGTGTTTGCCTCTCCCCATTCCTTTCCACGCAACCTGGTATACATCCTGATTGCTTTAACAAGGGGGTACAAATAGGTGTTAAAGTAAGAAAGGAAAATGACATTGACCGGCAGTCCTGACCAGAGATCCATCAACTGTTGGGTTTCGTATCGTCTAAAATGACCGTAGTTCTCATCCTGAGGACTCCACAAGGACATGTCTGCCGGGACGGTCATGAGAATATGGCCTCCAGGAGTGAGGAGAGTCAAAAGCTCCTCCAGAAATTCACGGTCATGTTCTACGTGCTCTAGCACATCCAGGAGCAAAAACAGATCAACTTTTCCCAACCGTGCTTCCACGCTCCGAATCGACTCTCCACAAAAAAAAGACACATCGGGAAATTTTGATTTCGCCAGATTGATGGCTTCTTCGGACGAGTCTATTCCGACGCAATCGTACATTTCTGCCAGACTGGAGATTATTCCGCCAGTGCCGCAGCCAAAATCCACTACCTTGATGTCCTTGGAAGGTGGAACCAGTTGTTGGACCAGTCTGACTATTATGGACCTTCTGGCCCTGAACCACCAGTGTTTAGTCTCTATGGCCGCGTGCAGCCCAAACTGTTGTGGCTTCAATTCCGGGAATCTCCCTTAACCGGGCATAAGCAGAAGGACTTCGGCGATCCCTGAAAGGAGAGTTGAAAATAGGGTCAGGGAAGCTAAAAATCCGGTTTTGAATCGCCTGGCAGATGAATGATCAAAGCAGATTAGCAGGCCGTGAATAAAACCCGTCACGCCGACCGACAAAGGATTTGAACAGTGAAAATACCAAACCTGAACAAAAGCGATCATGAGGTTGATCCAAACTGGAGATCAGTGAACGCATTTATTTCAGGGCATGACACCAGATTTGGGCCATGCCCGTATCGAACCAACAAATGTGACTCCCTGAGCGGGACTGTTTTTAGCCCAGCGCTTTATTCCATTTATCCAGATATTCTTTTGTGCTGGCGAACAGGTCAGTTGTGTCGCCCTCGATCGTTATTGATTCCATGATGTCTCCACCACGTATGGCGTTGACTACCTTCTGGTCACTGGCGTCTACAACTTCACCGAACACGGAGTGTTTTCCGTCGAGCCACGGGCATGGAACATGGGTTATGAAGAACTGGCTTCCATTTGAATTTGGCCCCGAGTTGGCCATTGACAGGATCCCAGGCTTACTGTGCCTGAGTGAGGCGTCAAATTCATCCTTGAAGTTGTATCCTGGCCCACCTGTTCCCGTTCCCTTGGGGCACCCCCCCTGGATCATGAACTGCTCAATAACCCTGTGGAATTTCAGCCCGTTGTAAAAGCCACGGTTGGCAAGATTGACGAAATTGGCCACTGTCACCGGTGTCTTGTCCGCGAACAGGTTCAGATGAATTTCGCCCTTGTTTGTTTTGATTGTCGCTTTCAATTAGTTAACTCCTATTCTGGTCCTGATTTACGCTTGAGCCAACTTTCGCTGGTCATTTGAGTCATTCCCCGATTTGGCCATTTCAGCCAGAGATATGACCCCGTCGGTATCACCCATGACGATGATGGAATCTTCCGGCAGGATCAGATCATCCGCTCCGGGATTGCTCATTATCCTGGATCCCCGCCGTATGGCAAGAACAGTGACTCCGTGATCCTTCCTCAGCTTGAGTTGCCCTAGAGTCCTGTTGGCAAGTATTGATCCGACGTGAACTCTCAGGGTGGTGATGTCTGTGTCGGGAACATACAGTTCCAGGTTGCATACGGTCTGCTCCCCGGGAACAAGGCTTCTCAATAGCCCGTAATGGTCAGACCTCACCTGGGCTACAAATTTTTCTATATCTTCACGCGGCACGAGGTAGCGTGTCAGCACATGGTTGAGAACTTCGACTGAAGCTTCATAGTCTTCAGGTATAACAACATCAGCGCCGAGTTCATAGAGTGGGTCCATCTCAGTAACATATCTGGTTCTTGAAACAACGTAAAGGCTTGGGTTGAGTCGCTTGGCTGTTTCAACAACACGCCGTGTTGCCGCCGGGTCTGAGATGACAATAGTCATGGCGCGGGCGTCATGGATTTTCGCATGTTCAAGGACAGCTTCCTGGGATGCGTCACCGTAAAAGATGGGAACACCGTTAGCCTTTTCCTTTCGGACCGTATCGGGATTCATTTCTATAATTCGCACAGGTATGTGAGCAACTTTTGAGGCCTGGAACAAATGACGTCCATTCAAGCCATAGCCTACTATAATCAGATGATTTACAAGATCTTCGTCCTCGCTGTTCGTTTCAAGAGATTTTAGTCCTGATTTAAGCCTGAGAGGCAAGGGTAGCCTATAGATATAGTCAGACACCCTCGAACCGGAAGCAATCAGGAATGGAGCGGCAATCATGGTGAGGATCGAAATGCCTAGAAATGTCTGATAGAATTCGGAATCAACCAGTTTGAGCTTATACCCTGCGGCCAGTAGCACGAAGGCAAATTCCCCGATTCCGCATAGAGCCAGTCCTGACAGTATGGCCGTTTTCAGGGGAAAACCCAAGATAATGGCAGGAAATCCGGAAGTAACTAATTTTAAAGTCAGAAGTCCGATAGCGGCTACAATAATCGAAAAGGGGTGGCCGGCGAAAAATTTGAGGTCAAGTAACATGCCTATGGAGACAAAGAAAAAACTCGTGAAAAGATCCCGGAAAGGAATCACGGACCCCAGAGCTCGATGTCCGTAGTCAGACTCAGAAATTATGAGTCCGGCAAGAAAGGCCCCCAATGCCAGAGAAAGCCCCGCTTCCGAGGTGATCCACGCAATTCCAAGGCCGATGAACACTACCCCCAGAAAGAACATCTCCCTGTCCTTGAGTTTGGCCACCTGATACAGAGCATTTGGAACAAACCATTTTGCAGCGGCGACTACAATCACAAAGACGCCAACCATCTTTATTGTTAGCATGATAATAGTGGATGTGGCGCTTTCGGACCCTCCAGCTAAAAGCGGGATCAACAGCGTCATGGGGATCACGGCAATATCCTGGAAGATTAGTATACCCAAAGACATGCGACCATGCGGACTTGAAATATCTCCCGTCCTCTGCAGTATCTGGAGTACAATCGCCGTGCTGCTGAGCGAAACCAGAAGGCCAAAGAAAATTGCCTGATTATATTCGAGGCCAAAGCTGGAGCCGAGCCACATGCAGGCAAACATGGTGCCAAGGACCTGGACAGCGCCGCCTACCAGAGCCAGCGTCTTTATCTGAAGCAGGTTGTCAATCGAAAATTCCAGGCCGATCGTGAACAGCAGGCACACCACTCCCACCTCTGCAAACTGTTCGACTACATGAATCTGGCTTATCAGACCCAACCCGTGAGGTCCGGATATGATGCCTGTGAACAGAAAACCAACTATGGCTGGAATGCCAAAACGGTTGCAGAGGTAGGTAACGCTCAAAGCAAACCCACAGATGATAATAATGTCACTGAGTATATGTGATTCCATTGTCCCTGTTTACTGTCACCTATAATCTTGTGAATTTGGCGCAGTCTCTTTCAAATTGTTCAATAATCCTGGCGTTTAAAGAGGGTTTTACCTTGGACAACAATTCCAGGAAGTCCCCGGTCCCAACCTTGTAGTCTCTCCCCTCAGAAAGTTCTCTTTCAAAGGCCTTCTGGGTGACTTTCCTGAAAAAATACTCAATGTCGGCCGGAGTAAAAAATTCTATCAGACTAACAAGTTGATCAACATCAACTTCGCCATGATTTGTGCTATTGAGAAAATACTCAAAAATTGTTTTTCTTCCCTCGCTATCAAGCGCTCCAACAGGAATTATAAGATCGAACCTGCCTGGTCTGAGCAAAGCGGCGTCTAACTGGTCGATGTAGTTGGTGGCGCAAACAAGCAAGGTGTTCCCCGATTGCTTCTTGAATATCGGAACCTGTTTGAGGAATTCATTTGTTATGGACTTGTCAACACGCGAAGCCTGATCCCGGTTGCTTGCAATTTCCTCAAATTCGTCAATAAAAATAACCGCGTTATCAACTGAAGCGGCTTTCTCCATCAATTGCTTCAGGTTCTTACCCAATCTGTCTTGTCCGTCAGCCATCAGATCACTCGGAGAAGCTTCAATATACCACCATCCGAGCACTCCGGCTATTGCTTTGACAAAATGAGTTTTCCCGGTTCCGGGAGGACCAAAGAATATTATGGCCTTAGGAGGTGTTACGCCATGTTTTTTAGCCAGTTCAACCTCTGTCAGGGGCAGAATGATCATTTTGTCTACGATGCGTTTGGGCGGCTGTGTGTCTGAAATGGTTTCCCATATAGATCCATCAACCAGCTGCGCTCCAAGCTCCTTAAGCAGATTTACCGTTTGCTCTTTCATCAGCTCCTGATGGATAGACTCCGTGTTTTCAATGAAATCAACGCAGGCTACCTTGAAGCCGGCGTCCCTTCCAAGCTTTTCGGACAGAAACCATTTGTGCTGAAGTATTTTCATCCAGTAGTCGGCAGCGACTTCCGGCTCAAACTTCTGACCAGAATAGTTAAATATTCTTGTAGCGCATTCTTCCGGACTCGGGATGTCGGCGACTATTTCCATAAATTCCTCCTGAAAAAAGAAAAAGGTCATTCAGACTAGATAACGCCCGTGTTTACGGAAAGCGTTAATACATTCTGTAAAAATAACTGTCAAGCCCCGTCCTTGAATTTGATTACACATTTAAGGTGTTATAGCACAAAGATGTATTTGAGTAGCCTTAAGGGTAGCGGATTTTCAATAGCGGACTGTTAACCTGCATACAGACTTCTGTTAGACTCCTGGAAAGTGCGAAAGTTCCAGGTTATGATTTCGGGAAGTCTCGCGAACTATTTTTAAGGGTGACGGAATAACTCATGAACCGACAAGTAAAAATTCAGGATGTTGGCCCGCGTGATGGGCTCCAGAACGAGCCGGTGGTTCTTACACCGGCACAGAGAGCCAGAATGGCTGAATTGCTTATTGATTCGGGTCTGAAACGAATACAGGTTGGTTCATTTGTCAACCCAAAACTGGTTCCTCAAATGAATCACACCGATGAAACACTGAATCTCCTGAAGAAATATGACGATGTCCGGCTTAGTGTCCTTGTCTTGAATGAAAGAGGGCTGGATGAAGCCATTCGCTCAGGAGCAAAACATGTGGAAATATTTGTGTCGGCTTCTCAAACCCATAGTAAAAAGAACACAGGCATTTACACGGATGAAGCGTTGAGCGTAGCGCTATCGATGATAAAAAGGGCTCATGCCGCCGGACTAACAGTTTCCGCAGGGGTCATGTGCGCTTTTGGATGTGAGTTCGAGGGAAAAATAGATCCGGACGCAGTTTTGAGAATCGTAGACGATTTTGCTGAACTCGGAGTAGCGGAGATCTCTCTGGCGGATACCACAGGTCAAGGTAGACCCGAGCATATTGAAAGCATGATTAAGAAAATGGTTAAGATTATTCCGGTGTCAAAGATAAGCTTTCACCTGCACAACACATACGGTAACGCGGAGGACAACCTTCTGGCAGCCGTGAACGAAGGTGTCCGCCTTTTTGACGCCTCGATAGGTGGTCTGGGTGGATGCCCGTTCATACCCGGGGCTTCCGGAAATATCGCTACCGAGAGGGTTGTTAACCTGCTTAATGATCTTTTCTATCATACGGGGATTGATCAGATCAAACTGACACAAGCCAGCCTGTTCGTGAAAAATCTACTCCGAACCCAGCGTGAGTTAGATCACATTTAAATGCTGTAAAAATATTTGGCTCTGTGCTAACCTGACGTCGGTGTAGGACTTCGTGTAGGTGATTGTTGCTGTCAATAATCAATAAAGCAGCGCTAAAATGGACAGGTATGTTGACCTGTAGACTTGGACCGCGCCTTGTGGTCTCTTTCGTTGAAATGACCAGCTCAGACCCAGGAGAAAATCATGGCCCGTATATTGGTTGTAGATGATGAACCAGAAGTATTGCTCTTGTTGACTGACATACTTGAGAGTGTAGGTTACGAAGTTGTCAGGGCAACCAATGGCGCGGAGGGTCTGAAAGAATACCAGCAGGGCGCAATAGACCTTATAGTTACGGACATTATAATGCCGGATAAAGAAGGCCTGGAATCAATAATGGATTACAAACAACTCAATCCGGATGTAAAAATTATTGCGATCTCAGGTGGGGCGAGGATAGGGCCTCACACGTATCTCAAGATGGCCGAGAAGTTTGGAGCCAGAAAAGTATTCTCAAAGCCATTCCGGAATAAGGAACTCCTCGACGCTGTTGAAGAACTCCTTGCTGAACAGTAATGATCATGTTAGCTTCCGTGGATTTGGAATTAAGGCGCCATTGCAGGAACATGTCCTGAGGCGGTTTGAGGACAAATGATAACGTGTTTTCAATACATCGGGAATGACCTGACGAAAACTTTTCATCAATAAAGTACTTTCTCGATGTCCTTTAGACCACATACAGGCTTGTCCTGGTCTTTGGTGAGCGCTCCTGTTGCAGCGGAGCGCAGCTTTCCATTTTGCTCATGATGATGTCCGCCGAATTGCTCTTACGAAATAATTAATCCTTTGTAAAAGTCAATTTATTTGATAGGTTAAACTGAAGTAAGGATTATTCTGATGAGCGAATGAGTTCTCACTTAGTCGATGACGTGCCCCTCCGCGAGTCGTTCAGCGAGGATCTTTCTCATGTTCATCCTGAATCTCATACAAAATATAGCTCTTCTGGTCGCTCTGGCAGTTCTTTATCAGGTTTTGGCGGCGCGCCTCAATAAAGAGAGTCTTGAAAACAAGATAGTTTCAGGTCTGCTGTTTGGAGTTGTGGGAGTGATCGGCATGATGACTCCGCTACACTTCATGCCTGGAATAATCTTTGATGGTCGATCGATAATTCTGAGCATTTCCGGTTTTCTTGGAGGACCTGTCGTAGCTTTGGTGGCAGCTTTGATGGGGGCTGTCTACAGGATTCATCTGGGTGGGGGCGGTGTTTATGTAGGAGTGGCCACAATCATTGAATCCGCGGCCCTGGGGGTAGCTTTCCATTATCTCTGGTACCGGAGGCAGAAACCGGTAAGCCTGTTCAAGCTTTGGTTATTTGGTTTCATGTCAAGCGTGGTCGTTTTGATAACCTTCCTGGCTTTGCCCGGTAAGGCCGGAATGGAAGTCGTCCCAGAAATAGGACTCACTATTCTTATTCTTTATCCTCTTGCCAGCATGTTGGTTTGCCAACTCTTTTTTGATTATGAGAAACAGGCGGCTGACGCCAAAGCTTTGCTTCAGAGCGAATCCATATACAGGGGCATCTTTGAGAACGCTGCCGCAGGAGTAGCGGTGGTCGACGCTCAGGGAAGATTCCTCCAGGTAAACAGCACTTTATGCCGAATGTTGGGGTATTCGCCAGAAGAGCTTTTAAAATTAACAATGTACGATGTTTCTCATCCGGATGACAGGCAGATATCGGCCACCAAGCATGAGCAAATGGTTTCTGGTGAGATCGACTCTTACAAGTTTGTAAAGCGTTTCATCAGGAAAGATGGTCAACTGGATTGGGCTGAAGTATCAGGATCAACTGTTTACGGACCTGATGGAGCATATCATTCCACCATCGGGGTGGTGTCGGACATAACTGCTCGGAAACTGGCCGAGGATTACCTTAAAGAGCGCGAGCGAATGTGGGCAGCCTTGATTGAGAACCTCCCGGGATTTGTCTATCGATGCGCCAATGATCGCGAATGGACCATGCAATATGTCAGTCCCGGGTGTCTGCAACTCACGGGGTACACTCCTGACGAGCTGACTCACAACAGGAACCTGAGTTTCAATGACATCATGGTCCCGGAATACTCTGATCCCGTATGGTATGCCTGGCAGGAAGCGCTCGAGAGCAAAAGACAGTTTGAGGGCGAATATCCGATCATCACAAAAAGTGGAGAGGAACGCTGGCTTTGGGAGAGAGGAAGAGGAGTTCATGGGGAAAATGGGGAGCTAATGTTCCTGGAGGGGTTTATAACCGATGTTACGCATCGAAAACTTACGGAGCAGGCCCTGCGTGAGAGTCAGCAGCGCTACCAGGAGCTTCTCCGCAAATCCAGGCTCCAGGAAGAGCTTTATCTCTCGATGCTCAATTGCTCGGCAGATCCCATAATCGTTTACGACATGAAGGGCAATGTTCAGTATCTCAATCCTGCTCACACTGAGCTATTCGGGTGGACACTGGATGAGGTGGCGGGCAAACGTCTTGATACTGTCCCTGACTGGGACAGAAAAACTACCCGGGCGATAATAGAAAAAATAGTCAAAACAGGTAACACCAACCGTTCCTACGAGACACAGCGCCTCACCCGTGATGGACGGACCGTGGATGTAAGCATCAGCGCTTCCAGGTACCATGATCACGATGGTAATCCGGCTGGTATTCTGGTCATAATCCAGAACATCTCCCGCAGAAAGAAAGCGCAGGAGGTCCAGAGACGACTGGCTACGGCAATTGAGCAGGCTGCCGAGGCTGTAGTAATTACAGATTCTTCAGCAGTAATACAGTACGTAAACCCTGCCTTTGAAAAGGTAACCGGATTTCTCAGCTCAGAGGTTTTGGGCCAAAAGCCCAGTATTCTGAAAAGTGGAATGCATGATGATGATTTTTACAGGCAATTATGGTCGACCATCAATTCAGGGATGGTCTGGTCCGGTCGTTTCATAAACAAACGGAAGGATGGGTCTCTTTACTATGAGGACGCCACTATTTCCCCGGTTAGGGATTTCTCAGGCCAAATCAACAATTTCGTCGCTGTAAAACGTGACGTGACAGAAACAATAGACCTCACTCGTCAATTGTTACATTCCCAGAAAATGGAGGCTATTGGAACTCTTGCCGGAGGAATTGCACATGATTTTAATAACCTTTTGCAAGTAGTCATGGGCTACTGCGAAATCCTCAAGGGCAGTCCCAACAGAACTGAAGCTGATTGCTCCGATTTGGACAAAATATATGCTGCGGGTAAAAGAGGGGCTGAACTGGTGTCGAAACTGCTCACTTTCTCCAGGAATGAACAGGTAAAACTACTTCCAACGGACCTGAACATGGAGATAATCCAGATAAGAGACCTCCTGGCAAGGACCATAGCCAAGTCAATAGAAATAAAGCTTGAATTGAGTGACAACCTCGATCAGGTTTATGCAGATCGATCGCAACTGGCTCAACTGATAATGAACCTGGCTGTGAATGCCAGAGACGCAATGCCAGATGGTGGAACGCTATTGATAAGGACTGAAAATGCTTATATAAACGACGATTATTGCCGGCAATTCCTCAAAGCTGCGCCAGGCCCATACGTTTGTCTGATTGTATCGGACACCGGAACCGGAATGGACAAATGTACAATGGACCACATCTTTGAGCCTTTTTTCAGCACAAAAGAAGTAGGCAAAGGGACCGGACTGGGATTGGCGACTGTTTATGGAATTGTCACGAATCACGGAGGTCACATAACCTGTTCGAGTGAGCGCGCAAAGGGATCAACTTTCACAATCTATTTTCCGAAAATAAGTGTCGCGCTCGACGAATAATTCCCCTCTGGAATCCTGGTTCCATAATGCAAATTACTGATCCTGCAAAATTTCCTGCGAATGCTCGACTGTTTTAAGGGAATACATATGTAATGTCACTTCTGAACGACGCCATATAACACGGACATCATACTTAAAATTCTGGCGTAGCAGTGTTGACATTATCTCAATCTCGTTTGACCTGCTGTCCCTGAAGTCAATGATCTTCCTCATCAGGGCATTGTGCAGTTTTCTGTCCCTGAATTTTATTTCACTTACAGCCTGTATCCAGGCGCGTATATTTCCGTGATGACTGCCATCGTAGGGAGGCAAAGTATAAAAAGTATGGTCATTTCCAAAAGCTTTTATAACTTTCATTGTCAATTCCGTAACAAAGCGTGTAAAATCAGGTTAGCTATTTTATCCTGACGCGGGTCGCACCTATCACCTAACAAAAAATCTGTCAATAAAAAAAGTAGTTGTGATGCGTTATTAAAGTGGTAACTTAATAATGTCAATCTGGTGTGACGCTGCCGTGTTTCAAAGAGGCAGTGTAACAAGCTGTTAACATGGTATTAATTTTCTCTTATAGTCTTGCCGGTTTTGTAATCGCCCAGGCGCTTCAAGATCGAGGAAACCATGAGAAAAGTGTGCATTTGAGGTAGGCTATTTAACGGTAAGAGGAAAGGCGAACATGAAAGACCTCTCACTTTATCCAGAAATAGTGGAGCGACTCAACGAGGCTTTTGTGATTTATCAGAACAGCCGAGCTATTTTTGCGGGGGGCGCTTGTTCAGCCGTGACGGGTAAATCGAAGCAATATTGGCTTGAAACTTCTGATTTTTGCGATCATGTCCAGTCTGAGGATCAAACTTCAGTCAGGAAATACCTTTCTGAAACTTTGGAAGGTAGGCGCGGATTGTCGGGATGTGATTGCAGGATAGGGGATGGGCAATCCGATACAAAATGGGTTCGAATTGTGGCTCACACCTTGGAGAAACCGGATGGCCCGGCAATTTTACTGGCGCTGACGGACATTTCGGTTCAAAAGGAACTTGAGCGGGCGCTTTCAAACTACGAGTGTGATTTTACTCAACTGCAGGAACTATTTGTCAGCCAGAATGAACAGGTTGTTTCGGTTAACAGGATTGTGACAGAGTTGAGTCGGTCGGAGAGTCTGGATGAATGCTGTTCGACACTAAGTTCCCAATTGTCCGAAAACCTCGGATTTAAGCAGTCTATTATTGCTGTCACCGGAGAAGACAAAGCGTTTCTGGAAGTCAGGATGACTGGTTTGGATTGTCCAGCTGAGGAGATAAGGAGCGCTCTGAGAGAGAATGAAGCTTTCTGGCGATCTATGGAGAGTGGCCGAATTCTGCTGAGAAATGACGTTGACGATCAGGCTAGCTGTTATTGGGACAGGATTTTTAACCAATGGACGATATATCCTCTAAAAGGCAGGAAAAAGGTTATGGGGGCTGCCATCCTGGGTAGTCATTCCATGGAGAACAGGGACACAGTGGGACTAATCCTGAATCAGGCTGGGGTTGTTATCGAAACGCTTGCCCTGTCTGATTCACTGGCCAGGACAAACCAGGAACTGCTACATTTCACGAATGAACTTAGGGAAGCCAAGAACGCGGCTGAAAAGGCAAATGAGTCCAAGAGCCAGTTCTTTGCGAACATGAGTCATGAAATTCGCACGCCGATGAATGGAATCATTGGAATGACTGAACTGGTTTTGGCTACCGAGCTGAACGATGAACAGAAGGATTATGTCGATGCGGTTAAATTATCAGCGGATTCTCTATTGTCTCTGATAAACGACATACTTGATTTTTCGAAAATGGAGGTAGGCAAGTTTGAACTGGTTTCGACTGATTTCAGTCTCAGGGACTGCATTAACAATACCCTTGTGACCCTTGCCAATCAGGCTCACACCAAGAATCTCGAACTGGCAGGACACATTCGGACAGACATCCCGGACAGCTTATGTGGTGATCCCGGACGCCTGAGGCAAATCCTGGTCAACATCATTGGAAACGCCATTAAATTTACCAGAGAGGGCGAGGTAATACTGAAGGTTGAACTGGAATCGGAAGGTCCAGATTTTGTTGAATTGCATTTTTCAGTATCCGATACAGGAGTCGGGATTCCGGATGCCAAAATCGGAAGCATATTCAAGGCTTTCGAGCAGGTTGATTCTTCGGCTACCAGAGAGTTTGGTGGCACCGGCCTGGGTCTGAGCATCTCTTCTCAGCTTGTTGAACTCATGGATGGCAGAATCTGGGCAGAGAGTCGGCTAGGTGTGGGTAGTGTGTTTCATTTTACCGCCCGGTTCAGGTTTGCCAATCAGCCTGTTCACAGGGTTGTGGTAAGAGAGAAATCAATTCTTGAAAATGTGCGGGTTATTATAGTCGACGACAACCAGTCCAACAGGACAATACTGGCTGAAACGGTCCGCTCATGGGGCATGATACCCACAACAGTTGGTGAGAGCCTCAAAGCAGTGGAAGAGATCCGGAAAGCCGCAGCCAGGGGCGAGCCATTCGCCTTGGCGCTTGTGGACTTCATGATGCCAGAGATGAACGGTTTTCAACTCGCTGAAACGTTAAGCAGGACAGAGAATTCCAATATTGATAAAATAATAATGTTGACATCAGGAGGTCAGCGAGGAGACGCTGCCAAGTGTCAGGATTTGGGCATTGCTGCTTATCTCATGAAACCAATCAGACAGTCTGACCTCATGGATGCAATACTGATGACCATGAAAAAGCATCCTGACGCCGACGCCAAAGCGCCCTTAATAACAAGGCACTCTGTCCGGGAAGCCAGACGACGTCTGAATATCCTCCTGGTGGAAGACAATCCTGTGAACCAGAAGCTGGGCGCCAAGGTTCTGGAACAAATGGGACACTCGGTTACCGTAGCTTCAAATGGCCTGCAGGCGCTTGAACTAGTGGCTGAAAGAGATTTTAGTCTTATTCTGATGGACATTCAGATGCCACAAATGGACGGTTTTACTGCAACAAAAATTATACGAGAGAACGAGAAAAAGTCCGGAGGCCACCTTCCAATAGTTGCCATGACTGCTCATGCGATGACAGGTGACAGGGAAAGATGCCTTGCTGAAGGCATGGACGATTATGTATCCAAGCCAATCAACAGGAAAGAGCTTGCGGAAGCGCTCGAAAAAATCTCTGTTGAACATGAGTTATATCAGGAAGAAGGTTCTAAATTACAGGTTTTTTGAGGTATCCGGAAAAGTTCCTGGCTCATGGAGTCTGAAATTTGATCGAGTGGCCAATTTCTCAGGGAGATGTTTTATGGAGTTGGACAATCAGGCTTTGAACGAATACATCGAAAGTTTAAAGCAAGGTAGTGAAGAAGACAGGGTAGAAACGTACCGGGAAATTGGAGCCCTTGATTTTCCATGGGATGATAACCTGTTGCTGATGGCCCTGACCGACCCAAGCCCTCGTGTGAGGTCCGTCGTCTGTGAAACATTGTCTGATAATTCAGACTCCAGAATAATTGCTTCCCTGCTGGAGTTCCTTCGCAACCAGGATCCTGGGGTACGATCTTTAGTCATGTCAATACTCGCTGCTCTGGGGACAAGGTCTTTAACTCAGGTAGAAAAGTATCTGCATGACAGTGATCCTGATGTCAGGATTTTTGCGGCGAACATTCTTGGTGAAAGTGGCTTGAGACAAGCTTTTTCAGCTCTCAGGACAGCCCTGGAATCCCCGGAGGAAAACCTGCGTTATTCAGCAGCCGAGGCCATGGGCAAAATTGGTGAGCCGGCGGCAATACCTCTTCTTGTTAACTGTCTGACAGATCAATGGGTAAGATACCCGGCGATTGAATCCCTGGGCCTTCTGAACGCCACTGAGGCTATTGCTGACCTTATCGCTTTGTACGAGGAAGATGAATGGGTCAGAGTCGCCGTGATCGAAGCAATTGGGAAAATTGGGTCGGAAGATGAGGTAGATTTTCTACTGGCTCAGATGGACGAGGGCGATGAACTCATCATGCAGGCCTGTTTCACTGCGCTTGCTCGAATAGAACAACGAGAGTCGTGCGGCGCATTCGAGCGTCTGAGAAAAACAGGTTTGGACGTAGATGGCATAGTAACCGCAGGTCTGGGTGTTCATGACCCCGAAATCCGCAAGCTGGCAATTTGGACCTTGGGGCTCATAGGTGAGGAGGATCACATTCCTCTACTCATAAATCAGCTTTCTGACTTTGACGAAGACATCAGGGCAAAAGTAAGACAGGCATTGATTAGAGTTGGTTCACGCCATCTCGATGTGATTACCGACCAGATGTTTTTGAACGAGGACAAATCCATCAAGATGGAGTTGTTGGAAATCCTGGGAGGAATTGGCAATCCTGCAGTCATATCTGCGATAGTAAAGATTCTGGAAGACAGCGACGAAACGCTGCGTGAATCTGCGGCTCGATCACTTGGCTTACTCAGGAACCGCCAGGTGATAGATGTGCTCATGGACCATTTGGACGATCAGAGTGGTCCTGTCAGGGCAGCTTGCGCTTCATCGCTGGGAGCCTTAAAGGCTGTCAAAGCGACCCGAAAACTTCTGGCCGCTCTGGAGGATGAATTCAGTGAGGCCAGAGAAGCGGCTTCGGAAGCGTTAGGCAGGATAGGGACTACTGAAGCCATCAGGCATGTGTCGGCTCTGCTCAAACATGAACGAATCGAAGTTAGACAGGCGGCCATTCAATGTCTTGGGCTGGTCTTGGACAAGAGAGCTGAAACTCACCTGATAGAGGCGCTGAACAATCCTGACAGGGGGGTGAGACGTTTTGCAGCCAATATGCTGGGCAAGCGAAAGGTTCTTCAAGCCCTCCGACCATTGATGATATGTCTTCTGGATGAAGACTGGCAGGTCAGGAAATGCTCAGCTTCGGCTCTTGGTAGCATAAATGACGCCAGATCGGCTGATGCCCTGATCTCAGCCATGAATGATGAAAATATCTGGGTGAGATACGCTGCGGCAATTGCCGTTGGAAGGATTGGGGTAGCTAAAGCCAAACCAGCTTTGGTGAAGTCTCTGCTGAATGACACTGGACCCGTGAGGATAGCAGCAATTGAAGGACTCTTCATGATCAGGGAAGCGGGTTTGGCGTCGCTACTTGTTCCATTGGTCAAGGACCCGGATGATGATGTAAGAAAAGTGGTCGCTGAAACTCTTGGTCGCATAGGAAGCCTCGAGAGCAAAGCGCTTCTGAGTGAAATGCTGATGGATCCGAGTCCCAAGGTGAGTCTGGCTGCCGCCCGGGCTCTTGGAAACCCTGAGGAAATGGTATGTTAAGCTTATGGATATGTCCCAGGAAGATTTTGATAACATTCGTTTATTAATCAAGGACAGGAGTGGCATCTCTCTGGGAGCCACGAGAGTAGGGGTACTGGCATCCAAACTGGCGCATCGTCTGAAAGAGACCAATTCTGAATCGATAAAAGAATATTATTTCTATCTGAAGTACGACTCAAAGGGCTCTTATGAAATCGACAATCTGATTGAGTCGGTAACCATCGGCGAGACGTTCTTTTTCAGGCACCAGGAACAACTGGATGATTTCTCCGAGCAAGTTTTGCCGGAGATCTTAAAGCGTCGCAGGCTACTGCATCCCCTTTCGATCTGGAGCGCTGGATGCTCTACCGGAGAAGAGGCCTACACTCTTGCGATCATGTTACTCGAAAGTAATTGCAAACTTAACCAGGATTCAATTAACATCCTGGCCTCCGACATAAACTCCTCATCACTGCGTCATGCTCGAGAAGGTGTTTACGACGAGTACAGTGTGAGATATGTGCCCAGGCATCTTTTGACGAAATATTTCGAAAAGACGGGCAACGGTAAATACCTGTTGTCTTCGACCATCAAAAAGTTTGTCAGGATTGCCTCCGTCAACCTGATGGACCCACACTCAACGGGCCGAATCAGGGATATAGATTGTATTTTCTGCAGAAACGTCATGATATATTTTGATGACTCAGACAAGAAGCGTTGCGCCGAACATCTTTACGAATCATTGAGTGATGATGGTTTTGTGTTCTTGGGTCATTCAGAAAGTCTGGGACGTATCTCGAACCTGTTTGAGCCTTTCCGACTGAAACACACGATTGCTTACAGAAAGCCGAAACAGGGTTTTGGCAGTCAACGCCAGACCTGATAAAGGCTGGTAGGCGCAAGGCAACAGGTTTGAATGGCGAGATAGTTCCAGAAGATGTATGTTCGGAAGATTAATTTTTTAATTTTTGCGTTAGAGGAGATGCCATGACAAAGAAGATACTGGCAGTTGATGACTCGCCGAGTGTCCGCAAGCTCGTGGAATTTTCGCTCAAGAGGGGGGGCTTCCAGGTAACAACCGCCCAGGACGGACAGGAAGCTCTTGAAATTATAGTGAGAGATTCTTTTGACGCGGTGATCCTCGATGTAAACATGCCGAGGCTCGACGGCTTTGAATTCCTGAGAAGGGTGAAAGCCAATGAATCTCTTGCATCCATTCCAGTCGTGATGCTTACTACCGAAGGACATGACATGGACAAACAGCGCGCTAGCGAACTCGGAGCAACGGCTTACCTTGTAAAACCCTTCAAACCTACCACGTTACTGGATCTGATGAACGAAGTGCTAGCAGGCTAGGGAGAAAATCCATGCCTGATAAAATGGAGCCTTTAGATCTGGACGCTGAACTTCTCGCTCAAATGGCGGAGGATTTCCTTGAAGAATCCTCCGAGCATCTGGATCACCTCAATGTTGATCTGCTCAGGTTAGAGGATAACCCACGGGATGAGGAACTGATAAATGAAATTTTCAGGACCGTCCACACTCTCAAGGGTGGCGCCTCCTTTGTCGGAATGGACAACATCAAGAGGATATCTCACAAGATGGAGGAGGTTTTTGGAGCGGTCCGCTCCGGGAATCTTCAGATAACCCCCACAATAATCGACACAATGCTTGAGGGAATGGAAATACTCAAGCTTTTGCGGGAAAAGGCTCTAACCGGAGATAGCAGCGAATTGGATACATCGCGCCTGGAGGTTGAGCTACTAGGAATATTGGCGGAAGTCCCCCTAAAATATTCGGGTGAACCCGTTTCAAAAGGGCAAAGTAAGCCAGAACCTGAGCCTTTCACTCCGATAAGCGCGCAGCCGGTAAAGAAAAGTGTTGAATCGCTTTACAGCAACATATTTTCCGGTTCTCAAACTATAAGGGTTGTTACAGAGAAGCTCGATATCCTGATCAATCTGGTCGGTGAGATGATTACTGCCCGGAATCGACTGAAAGGGGTTTCTGACAAATTCAGGGACGATGAACTGTCGGGAATTGCTTCTACCATAGAACGCCTGACGGGTCAGTTACATGACGCGGTAATGAGCGTGAGAATGGTTCCCATCGAGAGGTTATTCATCAAATTTCCAGGAGTAGTCAGGAACCTGGCCAGGCAGCAGAACAAGGAAATTGACCTGATCATCGAAGGTGAAGATACAGAGCTGGATAAAACAGTTCTTGAACAAATGTACGATCCTCTGGTGCATCTGCTCAGAAATGCGGTTGATCACGGTATTGAAACTCCGGAGGAACGTCTGAGGCAGGGTAAACCGGCAGCCGGTAGAATCTGGTTGCAATCGAGATACGAAAAGGGTGGGGTATTAATCGAAATAGCCGATGATGGTCGAGGTATAGACGTTGATAGAATAAGAGAGGTGGCGATCAGACAAGGGCTTGTCAGCCCTGAAGAATCCAGGCTCATCACAGACGAGCAGTCCATGAGATTTCTTTTCATGCCAGGCTTTAGCACTTCAGAGAAGGTGTCAGAGGTGTCGGGTCGCGGGGTGGGCATGGACGTGGTAAAGGAAAACGTCCAGCGTCTAAGGGGAATCCTCGATGTTGACACGGAATTGGGTAGAGGGACCATTTTCAGGGTCCAGCTTCCTCTGACTCTCGCCATTCTCGATGTGCTTCTCGTAAGAGTGTCAGGATTTACTTATGCCTTGCAGCTGAATACAGTGAGCGAAACAATGCTGATAGAGGCTTCCCAGGTAAGCACGGTCGAGAAAAACGAGATAATATTTGTCCGTGGTAAAGCTCACTCACTATGGAGACTGGCTTCCATCCTCAAACTGCCTGTTCACCCTGAAGCATCCAAAGGACTTATCCCGGTGGTTTTAGTAAATATAGGCCCAAAGAAGATCGCCCTTGTAGTTGATGAACTCCTTGGAAAGCAGGAAGTAGTCATGAAGACGATGGGAGACTATCTGGGACATGTTGAAGGAATCCTCGGGGCCTCAGTCCTTGCGGATGGAACCGTTACCCTCATTGTAGACATAGAAACCGCTCTGACAAATGAGATGATGGCGTAAAAGATCGGGCTTGAAAGGAACAAATGAAATGAAATTTTTCAAAAATCTCAATGTAGGGACAAAAATCCTTTCTGGTTACATATTAATATTTGTGCTTATGATTTTGACAACAACTTATCTGATTCTGGCGAATAACGCGGCGGTGGAGAAATACGTCGCCCTGGTTGACAACAACCTTCCTATTATCCAGAACGCTGAAAGGCTTCGCGGACTTGTCATTGACATGCAAAGCAGTTTCAGGGGATTTGTAATTACCGGAAGAAACAATTTTATCTCCCATTACTCAGAAGGAAAGACAAGATTTGACGATTTGCTTGCGGAAGAGAAAAAGCTTGTAGCGCACAATCCCAAGCAGGTTGCAGTTCTGGATGAGGTGAAGCGACTCCAATTGAACTGGCTTCAGACAATATCCGAACCTGGAATAGCAAAACGCAGGGATTTCGAAAAATCAGCGGTTGACGGGCACAGATTTCTGGAAGAATTCAGCTCCATGCTGTCGTCAGGAAAGTCCATTATTGAGGAAATCCGGTCCAAGCTGGAGGTCTTCATAATGACTGAAAACGAAATAACTGACAGACGGGCCAGAGAAGCCGCTGAGGAAAATTTCAGATTGAATTATTTAACGGGTGGTTTGAACATAACCCTTATCGTTATCGCCCTGACTATTGGAGTTCTGACTTCACTCGGAATTCAGAGACCGCTGCGTCTGATTTCCGATCAAATGGCCCTGCTTGCCAGCGGCGGCGCTGATCTTTCGTTTAGAATTGCCGCAGACAGACGTGATGAGATTGGGGAATTAGGCAGGAACTTCAACCAGTTCGTTGAAAGTCTCGGCAAAATGATGTCAAAGCTTGCTGACGGATCTGTGAAACTTGCTTCGGCTTCCGCTCAAATAAAGGCATCAGGTCAGGAAATGACCCGAGGCGCAGAAAACCAGCTCAGCCAGGTCCTAAAGACATCATCGGCAATGGAAGAGATGTCGAGCTCCATTCAGGAGGTGTCCAAAAACGCGCGCGTGACTGCGGACTCAGCTGTGGCGGCTTCCAATCTCGCCAGAGAAGGACTCGACAAGCTCCGGACTACCCTTGTAGGCATAGAGGCGGTGGACGAATCTATCAGGAAGCTCAACCTGCGAACCCAGGAAATTGGCAGGGTAGTCCAGCTCATCGGAGGAATTGCAGCTCAAACCAACATCCTGGCGCTAAATGCTGCAATCGAAGCAGCCAGGGCAGGTGAACAGGGGCGCGGCTTTGATGTTGTTGCAGAGGAAATCAGAAAACTCTCACTTCGGACGACAGAATCCACAGCAGAAATTTCCGCAGTGATCGAGGAGATTCAACAGGAGACAGGTCATGCGGCCAAAATGATGGAGACTGGCGCTCACATGGCTAGAGAGGCCGGTCAAACCTTGAATGACATCGTAGAGGGCATTGTTTCGACCACGGACATGGTGGGAATGATTTCAGGGGCCGCAGGTCAGCAGGCCAAGACAGCTGAGGAGATAGCCGACGCGTTCCAGAGTATAGCCGCCGTTAGTGAGCAGTCTACTGAAACTCTGAAGGAATCTTCCAGGGCAATGGTCGACGTCGTTGAGCTGTCCAATCAACTCAAAGAGATTACCGGCCAGTTCAAAATTTAACTAGCGCGTTCGGATAGAAACGTGACTGATCTGTGAGAAGAGGTCTCATGGGGCTTCTTCATAGAGGACGATCGCAAATGCCCGAACAACAAATGCCTGACACCCCTGACGCCGCCATCAAAGTTTCAGATCAAACAGATGCAGCAGGAGTATCCCCCGACTTTCCCCGATTCGGACCGGCGTTCCCGATCAATTCGGATGCTGTCGGCTCTGACGCCAAAGGTTCCTTTCTCAACCGCATGAAAAGTCAATCACTACCCAGACGGGAATCTGGCAAGGATTTTCTGAAAGTGGCTGTTATAAGTCTCGCCGGGCAGGAACAGGCAATAGAGGTAGACCTGGTTGAAGAAATAATTATGGAGCCTCACATAGCTCCATTGATCAAGGCCCCCTTTTTTGTAGATGGTGTGATGAGATTAAGAGGAAAAATTGTTCCGGTGGTGGATTTAAAAAAAGCAATGAGACTTCCGGAACATTTCACGTCATCGACGCATCCTGTGGTGATAATGGTGAGACTATGGGGACGTCGCATAGGATTTAAGGTAGATTTTGTTCGAGAGCTTTTGGCGATTCCGATGGATTCGATTGAGCAACCAAAAGGTATCGTCGGCGAACTCGACTCAAGGTTCATGAAAGGTTTGGCATATGTTGGGGATCGCTTAGTAACAGTGCTGGACCTCGAAACTATGCTCAGCGAAGATCAGGAAATGATTCTCCAGGACGAACGCAACATGAAAGACCTGGCAGAATCAGACGAATCTCTGACTGTCGAAAGGAAATTATCCACACGCAGGATCATCAGCTTCATTCTGGACCGGGAGATCTATGGAGTAGAAATGGGAGAGGTGGCGGAAATAAGGGAACTGACTCCGATCATGCCTGTGCCCAATGTTGCCGATCACGTCCTTGGCCTCATGAATCTCAGAGGAACCATAATGCCAGTGATCGATTTAAGAATCCTTTTCGGATTGGAACGCAAGCCGTGGACTGGCGATAGCCGAATTGTGATCATGAAAGAAAAAAATCTGCTGGTGGGAGTCATTGTGGACAGTATGTGGGAATCCTTGAGAATTTCCAATGACAACTTCCAGCCGGCTCCTCAAGGTGTAACAAAAATCGATGTACAGTATTTTAGGGATATCAGCCTTGTAAATGGTCGTGTGGTGAGTGTTCTGGATATAGCGCGAATTCTCTCGGACACTGCCGACAAAAACCAGTCAACTCTGACGGGCGAAGATTCACTTCTCTCGGAATCAAGGTCTAAACAGAATCTGATAGCCGGGGTGGGTAATGGGTAACATACGGGTGCTAGTGGTCGATGACTCCGCCCTGATGAGGCGCAGTATTTCTAGAATACTTGAGGCTGCCCCTGAAATCAGGGTGGTGGGAACAGCCACGAATGGCAAAGAGGCAATAGAGCTGGCTAAAAGTCTTCGACCGGATGTAATTACCATGGACGTTATAATGCCGGAGGTAGACGGGCTTACAGCTCTCAGGGAAATTGTCAGGCATACTAATTCCAGGGTGATTATGGTCAGTTCTGAGACCTATGAGGGCTCGAAGCAAACAATAGAGGCGCTATCGGTAGGGGCGGTCGATTACGTAACGAAGACGTCGGGTCAGGTGTCCCTGGATATCGGTAGAATTTCATCCCAGCTAATAAAAAAAGTACGAACCGCTTACAACAGTAAAACGATAGTATTTGATCCTGTAAATTCGGCGGGGGCCAAATTCAGGCAGATAATTTCGGAATTATCGACGAGGTCAAACAGGCAGTCACAACCATTGGTAGCTAATGGGGAACAGCTGGTGGTGAGACGCAACATTGTGGCCATAGCTGCTTCAACTGGCGGACCAGCGGCGCTCCAGGTCATACTCGCCGCTCTTCCAAAGGATCTGCCGGCAGGAATCGTGATAGTTCAACACTTGACCGAGGGTTTTAGCCAGACCCTCGCCACAAAGCTGGACAGCGTTTCAAGCCTTGATGTTCGTCTTTGCCAGGGGCTGGATGAAGTCAGGCCAGGGGTGGCGTTACTTGCGCCAGCGGGTTCCCATGTAACCGTAAGAAAAATGGGCCAGAAAGTTATGGCAGTTTTGGCTGATGAGCCAGCTGACGTGATTTATAAGCCTTCAGCTGATGTCCTGTTTTCCTCTGTGGCGTCTTCGTGCGGAAAAAATTGCTGCGCAGTAATCCTCACTGGAATGGGCGATGATGGCGCCAAGGGGTTAAAAGAAATCAAAGAGCGCGGTGGGGTCACGATAGCGCAGGATGAAGCCACTTCTGTCATTTTTGGTATGCCCCGGGCTGCGATGGCCCTAGGCGCGATACATTACGTTGCGCCTGTAAGCGAGATTGCGTCAAAGATAATAACCTGCATGATAACAGACAGAATCCCGGAGACCAGTCAGACAGTCACTGCCTCGCAAAGATAACATCCCTGTTACTGATGTTGATTCTTTTTATTGTGTGTTTTATCATGTCAGGTCTAATTGTGCGACGCAAAAGATAGTATCGACCTTTGATTAAAGGAAGCTCGAATGAAAAACTGCGCTGACGAGTTCAGCAAATCTGAAATCTTACAGGTGGCCGATATATACGAGAGGCTTTACTATCAATTCGTCGATCTGATGAATTTTTCGTACAAGTTAGCAGGATCTTACCGTAAATCAGACGCTGTAGCCGCAATCATATCGGAGGAAGTCAGCAAAATCGAGGGGGTATTGAACAATGCTGTCTGGATCGTGACCGGTCCCAGCAGTATCGTGAAAATGGCCCAAAACGGGGTCATGACACCTGTGGACAGCTATGACACCGTGGACTGGAATACCCTGGAGGGATTCAATACAGCTATCAGACGGCAAAAAGTTGTCTGGGGACCCTTCGATGAAAAGACACAAGCGCAGTTGAGTAGCTTTGAAAAGCCTATGCTTGTTCCTGTAAGAGGGATGGATGTGGCGCTCGGCTTTCTGGTCGTTGAGCACAATGAAGAAGTTGATACCGAACGCTGCCAGTATATAACCAAGTTCGCGTCAATGATTCTCGAGATGTCCAGCATTTATTTCAGGCTTGAGGATGAAATCAAGGAACGGCGTCTTCTGCAGGATCTTCTTGTTCGGGAAAAAAATAAAGCCCAGTCTTATCTGGACATAGCTGAAGTGATGCTAATCGCTCTGGACAAGTCGGGAAATGTCGATCTCATCAACAGGAAAGGATGTCAGATCCTGGGCTACACGTCAGAGGAAGTCGTGGGCAAAAACTGGTTCGACAATTTTGTAGATCCTCACGAAAGGAAAGAGGCCCTGGATTTTTTTAACAACGCTCTTGCCGACTCTGAAGAATCCGCCAGGCCAGTTGAAAACAGTATAATCAACAGCCGGGGAGAGAGCAGGATTATTGCCTGGCGCAACACCAGAGTGGTGGATGCTGATGGACAGGTTACCGGCACTATCAGTTGCGGATCAGATGTTACTGACCAGAAAAAATCCGAGATGGAGAAGCAGGCCATCCAGGAACAACTCTTTCAGTCACAAAAGATGGAGGCCATAGGCGCTTTGGTTGGAGGCATAGCCCACGATTTCAACAACATGCTGCAGGCTATTATTGGCTACTCAGAGTTGGTTTCCGAGGAAATGAAACCTGAACAGCCTGGCCACAGATCAATTCAAACAGTGATTCAGACGGCAAAGGGTGGAGCGGACTTGGTCAGAAAACTTATGACTTTTGGACAACAGACCTTGGCTTTCCCGGTGAATTTTGATTTGAACAGCCAGATCAGTGAGTTAGCCATATTGCTGAAACGAACTCTGCCTCAGGGAGTAGATCTTGAACTGGATCTTTCGGAGTCGGTGTCCATGATACACGCAGATCCCAATCAGATAGATCAGTGCGTCATGAATATTGTCATAAACGGATCAGAAGCCATGCCAGATGGAGGAAGGATCACGGTTCAAACCACAAACGTCTTTCTGGATGCAGAGTTCTGCAAGACTGCTCCCGGACTTGAACCAGGGAATCATGTGGTTCTTGGCATTTCCGACACAGGTAAAGGGATGGATGAAAAAACCCTCTTGCGCATCTATGAGCCATTCTTCTCTTCAAAAAGGAGGGGCTCGACTCGTGGGACCGGATTGGGACTTTCAGTAGTCAAGGGTATTCTTGACAAACAGGGAGCGCTCATATCTTGCAAGAGTAAACCCGGGACAGGAACCACCTTTACCATTTACTTCCAGGCAGTTGGAAGTGAAGCCACAGACAAGTCCGACCTCCCGGGTCTTCACCGCTTTTCCTCATCACTAAAATCCGGTTATCGAGTCTGATGGTAGTCGAAGACGCTGAGGGCAAGCCGAGCTGTATCAGCAGGCGCCACCCCTCTGGCTCGGCTTGATGAATCATTCCATGTCTTTTCAGGATTGTTCTATAAGCTTCCTGAATCTTTCAAAGAGATATCTCGAATCATGCGGCCCTGGGGAGGCTTCCGGATGATACTGAATTGAAAAGACAGGATATTTTCGGTGAGTCATTCCCTCAACTGTCTGGTCGTTCAGATTGATGTGGGTAATTTCAACTTCTTCGGAGACAGATTCCGGATCCACCGCAAAATTGTGATTCTGGGACGTTATTTCAACCTGCCCTGTATCCATCCTGCGAACGGGGTGATTGGCCCCGTGATGCCCAAAGTTGAGTTTGTACGTAGTTCCTCCCAGCGCCAGTCCAAGGACCTGATGACCGAGGCATATTCCAAAAACGGGTTTCCTGCCTATCAGCGATCTTACCGTCTCAATCGTGTAAGGCACAGACTCCGGGTCGCCAGGACCGTTCGATAAGAAGATTCCATCCGGATTGAATGCCATGATCTCATCCAGTGAAGCAAATGCGGGAAAAACCCTGACGCGCGCTCCTGAATCAACCAGCAACCGCAAAATGTTTTCTTTGACACCACAGTCTATTACAGCGAC
>CAZIVV010000257.1:0-25042 GCA_964542775.1 uncultured Desulfomonile sp. | reverse complement strand
CTAGCCGTTGTTCCAGCCTTCATTTTAGCGGCTCATTCGGCGCATCACCTGATATGCCGTGGCATGAGCCGTCCATTTCTGGCAGGCGCCATCATCATGCTTCCGTTGATGGCGATGACGGCAAATCTGCTGAACCCTTGCGCTGAGGTCAGCCCGTTTTATGCCGCGTGCGCCATGCTGATTGTGGCATGCCTGGCGCTTGCAATCCCGAGTAATCGTTTTGCCAGGACAATACTGGTCGGAACAGCGATCCTGAGCGTATTCGCGTATGGCTATCAGTTGAGGCTGGTGAGACCTGTGGGTACTATCCTGCAATCGTCTCGTCTGACTCAGGCATTGAAGTGTGAATCGGGCGGCGCACGCTATGCCTCAGTGGGGGTAGACATGGCAGGGGTGATCCCTCCCAATCATGAAATTGCGCTGGGCCTTTACAGCCCGTTCAGTTATGACTCACTCTCATCGAGGATTTACCAGAATATCGTGTTGGGCTTCAGCGACAAAGGAACACAGACCTACGGACGCTGGTTCGGTTACCTCGAATCGGATTCAGGGATAGACTCTGAGGCCTTCTCATTTTCCGGCGTGAACGCTCTGATAAGCCGAAAGCCTCTTCAGAGCTCAAAATTCATCAAGACAGACGCCATTGATGGGATATTCATCTACAGGAGGAAAACTCCTGCGCTGATGATGGCTCAACTGACGGATTTTCGGGAGCGGGATGATCAGGTAAACATTTCAGGCTCACTTGATGATCAAAGGACTCTCCCTCTGGAAAGGGTCCGGGTTCTGGACGATTACATGCGGTTACGTTTGTCGGCTCATCACGGGGAGAGCCTTGTTTTCCTGAGTGAGCAGCATCACCCGTGGCGCCGCGCATGGAGTGGAAACAGACAGCTGAGGGTAGTGAGGGTGAATGGATTTTACACGGGGGTAATCATTCCACCGGGAGTGTCGGATGTCGAATTCGGATTTGAGCCATATATAGTCTGGAGCTGGATACCGCAACTGGTTTTTGTGGCGCTGGCGGTTGTGATCGGCGCGGGCAGATTGAGCGGCACATTTTTTCCATTGCGAAAACAGGATGCTCACTAAATATGTTGTCGATTTTGACAAGAAAATGATAACTTCGAGCCGGATTAAAGGCGCAAGATCCTGTTAAACGAACTCCGGGAGGAATTTATGGAATCCGGCGATCCGTGGAAACCATTCAAGGATATACAGAGCAATCCATTTGAGGGGGCCATAAGGTTCAAGGTCTCGACCGGCGGGTCTGTAATAGGACATTTGCTGCCGGATGTTCCAGAGGAGCTGATTCACGCGGCGGGCGCCTTCCCTGTCGCCATAGAGGGCGCATCGAGCCAGGGATCACTGTCCCAGACTCACATACCCGGATATACGTGTTCGCACGTCATGGGAACACTCGACATGGGTCTGTCAGGCGAACTCGACGTCATTGACGCTCTCATCATCCCCTATGTCTGCGATTCAACGAGGAACCTCAGCCACTTGTGGAAACGGCTATTCCCGGCGAAGCCATCGGAACTGTTGCGCATGCCCAAGCGGCTGGAATTTGGGGGCGCCCGGGATTACCTGATTACGGAATACCGGCGGATATACGGGTGGACCTGCGAACTTAACGCAAAGGCTCCTGACCCTGACAGGCTTTCTCAGAGCCTGCTGCTCTATGAGGAGAGCCGGTCGCTACTCAGGAAGGCATTTGCAAAGCACAGGACTTCTCCGGATGTGTGGACAGTCGCAAGGCTGCACAGCCTTTTCTCATCGGCGCTGCGTTCGGATCGGGCCGTCCATGTTGAATGGATGAAATGTTTACCGTGGGATTCTCCGGATAGTGACCGTGGTGACATAGAGCCGGTCTATCTGAAGGGCAAGGTGTGGGACCCTCCGCAAATAGCCTCGATGATGGATGAACTGGGTATGCGTCTGGCCGGGGATGAAACAGCCGCGGGTCATAGGTGGGTGATGGCCCGGATTGCAGAGGGAGCGGACCCGTTCGCGGCGCTGGCTGACCGCTCACTGGCTACTATTCCCTATACCGGCTATCACGTGGAACCGACAGGGCTGGTTAAAGACTTCGTGGCCAGGGTCAAAGAGTCAGGGGCTAGTGGTGTGATCATACTTAATCCTAAGTTCTGCGAAGCGGCGGCCTTTGACACACCGGATTTCGTGAACGCCCTCGAGAAAGAATCCATACCGAACCTTGTGCTGGAAACATCAGCGCGCAGCTTTTCTATCGGACAGTTGCGCTTGCGGCTGGAAGCCTTTCGCGAGATTCTCGGTTTGGACATGTAGTGACAGATATGGCTTAATTCAGATCCAGGGGTAGATCAAGAGGATCGATCAAGAGATGGAACCGATTAAATCACTCAAACAGATAAAAAAAGTTACCACCGAATACTTTACCGCGGCTCACATGGCGCCTCAGAATAACAGGAAAGTAGTTTATTGCAACGTGTTCACGCCTGTAGAGATGCTGTATGCGCTGGACATGTTCCCAGTCTATCCGGAGAACCACGCGGCGATAGTCGGGGCGCGCAAAATGGCGGCCGAGGTTGCGCCGGCGGCTGAGGGTATGGGCTATTCCATGGACCTGTGTTCCTACGCCAGATGCGATCTGGGTTCCATAAAGGCGGGGATCAGCCCCACATGGGGATTGCCCAAACCTGACCTGATTCTCGTTTCAAACTGCCAGTGCGGCACACTCACCAAGTGGTTCGAGGTGCTCAGCCGCATGTATTCCGCTCCACTAATCCTCATCGATGTGCCTCACTCGGATGACGGATCGTTTGACCCTGCGGCCGAAAAATACGTGAAAGCGCAGCTCACGGATCTGATAGGACAACTCGAGCAGATTTCCGGCTCCAGACTCGATGAATCGAAGTTCAAGGAGACCATCCGCCTGTCAGGTGAAGCCTCAGATTTGTGGAAGCGCATGCTGGAGCTAGGCATGAAACGCCCGGCCCCTATTACTGTGTTCGACCAGTTTGTCGCAATGTTTCCAATGGTATCGCAACGCGGCACACAGACAGCCGTAGATTTTTATTCGAGCCTGATTGCCGAGCTTGAACAAAGATCAGCCGCGGGTATAAGCGCAGTAGAAAATGAGAAGTACCGTCTTTTTTGGGATAATCTTCCTATATGGCCGGAACTCGGGAGACTGTCAACATTCCTGAGTGACCGTGGAGCGGCCCTGGTGACATCAATCTACACCTGGGCATGGAGCAAACTGGCGGTCACACAGGATGATCCACTTACAGACTGGACTAACCAGTATCTTTACACTTTTAATCTGCATTTCAGATCCCGCGTGGACAACTATGTCGAACTGGCCCGAAATTACCAGCTCGATGGCTTCCTTTACCATTCCAACAAGAGCTGCAAGTGGATATCACAGGACGTGCAGGAAGTCAGGTCAGCGGTGATGGAACTCACTGGAATACCGGGTGTCATCATGGAAGCGGATCAGAATGACACAAGGCAATACTCGGTGGAAACCCTGGAGAAACAGATTGATAACTTCCTGGATCTCCTGAATAAAAGATAGGACCTGAAGCTGACCTGTTGACAGACCGGAAGCAATCACCTACAAAATTACTCAAGTAAGGTGACTTTTTCAGGCAGGGCAAAATGGCGCCATACTGACAAATGAGACATAAGGGACTTCAGGTGAAACAGCGGGCCTGATGAGGTGTTAAGCGCCTGTTCAGCGTATTTTTCTTAAAACGGATTGACAATTAGTGTAGAAACGATAATGATTACACTATTGACACACTAGTAAAATAGAGAGTTTGATTAAAAGTGAAAGCAGATACAGTAGAAAATTTCAGGAAAGTGTGTAGGGAGCACCGCATCAAGGTCACGCCCCAGCGCCTCGAAATATACAGGGTTGCCCTACACAGCAAGGAACATCCGTCAGCCGAGGATATTTATAATACGGTGCGTGTGAAACTCCCGACAATATCACTGGACACAGTTTACAGGACACTGGCGTCGCTTGAGAGGTGGGGTCTTCTATTCAAGGTGGCGGTTGTTGACGACAAGTCGCGTTTTGACGCCAACGTGTCTCCTCACCATCACATTATTTGCACGGAATGCAACAGCGTGACTGATTTCTGGTGGCCGGAATTCGACAATCTTGAGCTACCGGTGGAGGTCGATTCCTGGGGAGCGATGAAGACGAAGGCTGCCCTGATGACTGGTGTATGCGCCGGCTGTTCGACGAAAAAGACCAAGAGGGCGCTCAGACTTATCCCTAAATTGGGAAGCGCCAATCCATAGTGAAGACTTTTTAAATGACTCAGGTCTAATCGATACCGTAACTCCGACCCGAAGGCCGGAGTTTCCGTTTTTGTGGACTATATGCGACGGGAATAAAAGTCCCTGGCTCATTGGCTCAGGCATCAGGATTGTAGAAGGCAAGCAGATTGCTTTATCCGTTACGCCTGAGAATGCTGGTTTACTTCAAGCGCATTGGTATCACCGAGTATCCCGAAAGCGCGTTTCATTTCTTCTTCGGTTCCATGAGCGACCACGACGAATTTGTCGGCCTTTATCTGGGTTTCATATTTTATGATGCTGTCCTTGGGAATGCCTATGCTGAAAAGGCCTGCTCCAAGAGCGCTTAAACCGCCTACGACAACCGCTCCCTCGAGCGCTCCGACAATCCAGCCGACCAAAGGTCCACCAACAGCAACCGGACCAACACCAGGAATGAAGAAAAAGGCCGCCCCAAATAGAAAACCCCAGATTCCGCCCCAGAAAGCGCCAAGCTTACCCCAGGATTTCATCCGCTCACCGAGGTTGTAATACCCAACAACATGTTCCTCAGTGTGGTAATCCTTCCCAACTATTGACAGTTTCTTCATGTCAAAGCCGGATTTCTGGAGTTCCCTGATCGCATTTTCTGCCTGTTCGTGGGTTTCGTAAACTCCGACAACCGAGTTCTTGTCAGACATCCTTTCCTCCATTTTCATCATCAATGATTCCTGACAGCATTTAACGGTCCCTGTTGCTCGTGGTAGCCATCATGCGGCTAACTATAAAACACAAAAAACAATCATTGGCAATCACAAGCTGTTACAGTCCCTACAATTCATCGACCCTGAGAGCGCCCTCGGGACATTCCGCCACACAGGCCTGACATCCGTTACAGTTAGTCGGATCAGCCACTTCGATAACCTCGGATTCTGCGTCAAACACATGTTTGGGGCAGATATAGGCGCATGATTTGCAATTACTGCATTTCTTCCTGTCTATTACCGGAAAATACATGTTCAAGACCCTTTTAACCCTTCAGATTTTAGTGAGTCCCAGTAAATTTTCCATAATACCCGTTTCGGTATACCATGATCAATACAATCCCACGGGAAGATCTCGGATTGCCCGCGTTCACGGTACATATTGACAGGAAGGCTCACTCCAGCCTTCTTCAGAGACTGTAAAGTCCATTTGGTCCCGGGTTCTCCGCCAAGAAGCAATTCTCCAAGATAGCGGTCTGATCTTGATAACAAAGCTTGTAAAAAAAAATCACGACCGTACTCGATTCGTAAAGACAGGTTGCTGATATTCCTTAAACCTTTTCTGAGGATTGATATGCGCGCTTCCAGAGTCTCCCTTTGTACTACAGCGGACCACTGGAAAGGTGTCCACGGTTTGGGAATGAACGGATTCACCTGGACTGAAAGGCCTCCTATGCGCTGCTTTTTCCTGGACGACTCGACGAAGACCTTACGGCAATCGAGGGCAAAATTTACTATCGCATGAATGTCTTCATCTGTTTCCGATGGTAAACCGATCATGAAGTAAAGCCGCACATTGGGGATGCCGGCCTGCACAAGCCTGTCGATAATCGTGAAAAAGGTTTCATTTGGGATGCGTTTTCCAATGACCTCTTTCATTCGTGAAGTGGCCGCCTCTGGAGCCAGGGTCGCGGTTTTCTGGCCGGTCCTGGCCAGCGCTTCTATCATGAACGGGCTGAGGCCTTCGGGCCTGATCGACGACAGGGAGAATACGCCGTCCTTACTGAGTATCAGATCAATTATTTTCTCCAGATCCGGATGGCCGGCAAGGTCAGACCCGACAAGCCCGATTCTCAATCCGGATTCATGAGCCTGTTCAATGACCGGTTCGATTTTTTGGACGCTCCTGTAGCGAACCGGAGAATGAATCCATCCGGCGGCGCAGAAACGGCACCTCCTGGAACAGCCCCGATTGGTTTCAACAAGCAGTGTGTCCACGAATTCGGCGTCCGGCGTGGTTATGACCGAGACCGGCATGGAGCTGGTGTCCCAATCGGTTCTCACCGCTTCAACAATGGCCGGATATCCTTGCCTGACTGTCACCGATCCGATAACGCCGTCATCGTTGAGTTCGAATTTGTAGGCGCCTGGGATGTAGACTCCGGGACAGTTTTTCAGATCAGCGCAAAGAGACTCCCGATCGATGTCTGCGCCATGCCCGATGATAAAATCGTGTAGCGTGCAGAACAGTCCACCGGGCAGATCCACATCGCCAATCTCACCGATGTAGAAAAAATCCATGAAGCTGGCCAGTGGCTCGGGATTCATGGAGACCGAAACGCCTCCGGCCATGACAATCGGGTCACTCGTCGATCTGTTCCGGGAAAGCGGCTGAATTGAACCCATCTTCAGAATGGTCGGAACATTCAGGTAATCATTCTCAAATGGAACACTGAAGGCGATCAGGTGAAAATCACGCAGCGGTCTGGAAGACTCAACTGACAACAGCCTCGACGGCGCCCGGGACTTCGAGTCTTGCGCAGGGTCCAGGAAGAAGCGCTCCGCAACGAAATTACCGGAGGAGTTCAAGGCATGATAAACATGCTGGAATCCCAGATTCGACATGCCAACCCTGTAAGTGTTGGGGTAAACCAGGGCTATGCGCATCTGATCTATCCAGGTCTTGTGAATCGCGCCGGTTTCTTTTTTTGAAGTCATCATGCACTTCTAGCACAAGGCGGTAGAATTGACAAAAATGTGATTCGACGAGACGCTTCGCGCGCTTAAAGATCCATAAGAAACACATTTTGGGGTTTTTTGGGCCGTCAGGCATGAAATGTGACAGTCCAGTGAACAAACCCGGGGAAGGACTGAAAGTGTAGGCTCCGGAGCCTTCTTCGGAGCCAGTTGGTGGGGTGATTGGACGTGAGCCGTGAGACAGGCTGAAATCAGGAGCCTATCTTTTTGAGTAACCAGGCAATGTTTTTGCCGAGGGTCTTCATTGTCGCCATGCCCTCTTCGTCCTTTTCGACTTCGCCCTTCATGCGTCCAAAAGCCACATTCCAGTAAGAGCTTCCTGAGATGATCATTTCGTTAATGAGGAAGAAGTGGTTCAATGTATCGAAGGCATGTATTGACCCGGCTCTCCTGGCGGCTACCACTCCGGCCCCGACCTTGAACCTCAAAAGTGAGCCGTTTGCCCTCGCGACCATGCCGGCCCGGTCGATCAGACCCTTCATTTCGGCTGTCACATCAGTGAAATATGTCGGAGATCCCAATATGATGCAGTCAGCCTCTATCATTGAGGTGATTACCTCATTGGCATAGTCTGTATCGACTGCGCATTTTTTATCCTTGTTTTCCAGACACTTGAAACAGGCTATGCATCCTCTGAGCTTTTTGCCGGCCAGTTCGACCAGCTCAGTTTCGATGCCTTCCTGTTCAAGTTCGCTGAGCGCCGTTTTGAGCAACATGGCGGTGTTGCCGTCTTTACGGGCGCTACCGTTGATGGCGAGCGCTTTCATAAATATCTCCTTTCCTTGTATTGACGTCAATTCTGATTATTGGCCAATTCCTGATGATAGTTCCTGGCAAAACTCAAAAAATCCCTGTAAGCCTCATCCAGATCATAACCCAGCCGGTCGGAATGTGTAGCCATGCCCTGATGGAACCACCTGTACCACCGGTCAATCCTGTCCGGTGGCTCATGTATGAGTCTGTCAAAGATGTCGGTTCCGGGATAAGGCGTCACCATGTTTATTTCAACGTGATCAGGCCGAATCTCTGAAATGAGCTTTTTGGATAATTCGATGTCCTCCTGCGTTTCATCGGGAAGGCCGATCATGAAGAAGGCGTGAGTCCTGATACCGGCTTTTCTGAGCAGATCAAAGGCTCTTTTAACATCCTCGTTTGTTTCGCCTTTCCTGATCATTTCGAGGATGCGCGGACTTCCACTTTCTACACCGAGCGTGACTCTCCTGAAATTGGCCTCTTTCATTTTGAAAACCAGGGCCTCGTCGAGAGTATCGGCCCGGACGCCACCGGTAAATTCAAAGCAGTTAAGGCCATTTCTGATTATCTGGTCGAGCAGCTCCATGGTCCTTTTTTTTACTACGGTGAAGGTGTCATCGACCACTTTCACGACCCAACGACCCGGGCGCTTCTCTTGAGCGTCAACACAGACGCCATCGGGCGTCTCACAGTTCAGGGCCGCCTGCCTGAGTATTTCTAATTCTTCAATGATCGATTCGACGGATCGAAGGCGCGCCCGCTTGCCCCAGATGTTGCGTGACGCGCAATATGCGCAGTTGAACGGACAACCCCTACCGGTCATTATGACTTCGCCGAAGTATTGGGATCTGTCGATCAGGGACCTGTCGGGGATAGGGAGCGTGTTTATGTCGGAAATCAGATCAGCTCGCGGGTTTGTGACAATTTTGCCTTTGTCTCGCCACACCAGAGACTTGACAACCTTGAGGGATCTGTTGGCCGCCAGGGAATTCAACAGGTCCAGCAACGCGTGTTCACCCTCACCTGTAACGGCATAATCCGCACCCGTGTAAACCAGGCTCTGCTCAGGCAGGACGCTCGGGTGACTCCCACCAAGAATCACCGGAACACCACGTTTTTTTAACTTCTGCGACAGGATCCTCACTGTGTCCATGGCGCCCGAGAAACATGTTATCCCTACAATGTCCGGCTCATGGCGCATGATATGCCTTTCCATCTCCCGCCAGATTGAATGCTCAGGATTATTGAGCGTTTCTATCATGCGCGGAATGGAACGGTTCATCATTATTTCGGGATCTTCATTCGTTAGCGGCCCAGGAGACAGTTCAGGCACACTGATACATTCACCATCCACAATCTCCACGCTGTGATCAGGCGAGTTTGCGACATATGTGGCAAGGTAGAGCAGATTCAATGGGTACGTTTTCATCTTTGGCGTGGTTACGCCGAAAAGTGAATAAAAAGGTGGACGGACCAGGACTAGCTTCATTTCCAAACCTGTCTGTTAATTTTTTGGCGTGATTGGCCTTCCAGGAGCCTGCTGAAAATTCGGGCGTAACTCTGACAACGTTTGTCCCAGGAGTGTTCTGAGGCCATGAAACGCATTACGGTCTCGCGGGAGTTTTTCATTTTTGCGCACAGCGCCTGTTTACATGCCTGAACGAGGCTGTCAACGTTTCCGTACTCGAACACGATCCCGAAACATGTGTCGCGTATCAACCGGTTATTGATGATGTGTTCCTCTGAGACTACGGGAAGGCCTCCACGAAGGTAATTGAGTATCTTTGAGACGTCATTATCGAACGCATAAGGTCCGGTAGCAAAGGCAAGCCCCACGTCCGCGTGAAAAACGTAATTCCATATCTGGCTTTCGGGCAATTCACCATGATCCTGGATGCGACTATCCAGCACACATGTTTCATCCCCACCGTACATGCGCGCCTTGTTCTTGCCGACAAGGTGAATGTCAGCAAGCTGATCAAGTTTGGCTGCAGCCTCGTTCAGCATGTGGACCATCCTCGGGGCGGCAAGGCTACCGAGGAAGAGTATATTGCTTTTCAAGCCGGTGAAAGGGTTCTTCGCTGGAGCGGGGATGACAGCCGGACATCCGGTGGGCACAAGCTCAATGACCGGTTTGCTCCCATACTGGCTGATCCAGCGCTGACGGTTCTCTTCATTGTTGACAACCAGCACGCTGGAGCGTTGTCTAATGATTCCCTGGAGTTCCATTAATTCGGCCCTGTTCGAAGAGTCGCGTTCGGGAAGCGTTTCATCTACAACCCTGACTATCCTGGAAACTACAGGGCCCTCATAAGAACCTATATATTTCAGTGACCCGTGATATGATGTTTTTATACAGTCATAACGGCCCTGTTCATTTAAAGCCGTTAGAGGTTGAACCATAACGCCGTTGTCCAGAAGACCGGGAGCGCTAACAGGCGCAATTATCTCGACATCCAGACCCAGACTGATCAGGCCCAGACTGATTGCCCTCAGGCGAACCTGATCAATGCCCTTTGGAGAGACAAACGGACTCTTGTGGAATAGTATCCCGATCCTTGTTCCGGTCGAGGTCATAACCTTTTCCTGGCCTTGCGCAGCCTGTTGCGCCCACGGCCTTTAAGTTTCGGGCTCGTGGTGATACAACTCTAATGAGATAGTGTTCGGTCAATATAGTTCAATCCTTTTTGAAACGCCAATTTGAAGACAGATGAGTCACATTAAAAAGCTTTTGATAACGACACCGGAATTTCCACCGAAGCAGTGGGGTGGACTTTCCAGAACCGTCGGGAAGGTCGCCATGCATGCTCAGAGCGCAGGCATGGATGTCCATGTAGCATGTTTCGAAACCGAACCGACAAGTTTTGTTCTGCTGGATGAAAATGTTCAGACATCTGATTATCAGGGTGTCAGGCTCCATCGAATAAGACTCGGGCGAGAAAACATCCAGGAATCGGAGCGGGAGCTTTGGGATTGCCCTCACAATCTGACGCTACAGATGATGTACCAGTCGATTGAAAAGCTTGATCTCCAGGAGGGATTCGACCTTTTCCATTCATTTTTCCTGTATCCTGTTGGTTACATAACGGGACTGGTTGCCAAGAGACGTATGAGGCCCTCGATAGTAACTGTCGTGGGTAATGATGTCAAAAAGTACATATTCAGCCCGGAGAAGGCGACTGTATGCAAGAGCGGGCTTGAAAATGCGGATGTGGTGGTCGGGCTCAGTGAGGACCTTATAGATATGGCCCATGCCTTGACACCGATCAGGGACAGGTCTCACGTCATACTGAATTCGGTCACTGTTCCGGCCAGGGTCTGGGACAAACAGCGCTCGGACATCCTTACGATAGGAGCAGCCGGCATCTTCAAGTATGCCAAGGGATTGCCGTATCTGTTCAAGGCTATCGAGCTCCTCTCCAAAAGATTCAATGTGCGTTTGTCACTACGGGGCCAATTGAGGGATTCAGAGATAGATATTTACCACTACATGCTCAACAGGTCAGGAATATCAGAATACGTGGAGACGCCAACCCCTTTGAATCATGGTCAGATAATTGACTGGATCATGGGCCTGGACATTTTTTGTTTGCCTTCCCTGACAGAGGGTTGTCCAAACATACTGATGGAGGCCATGTCCTGTGGCGCGCCCTGTGTTTCGACGCGGACTGGCGCATGTGATATACTGGTTGAGGATGGAACAAGTGGCCTTTTATGTCAGTGGGGCGATTCGGAGGCGCTGGCAAAGTCTCTTGAATGGATGATCATGAATGAGGCTTCAGCCAGGGAAATGGGCTGGAACGCGAGACAGAGAATGGGACAGTTTTCCATGGATAACGAGCGTTTCGCATGGGTTGAGATTTACAGAAATTTGTTAAACGACAAAATTGTTATATAATACATAAAAAGAGTAGTGATCCACAAACCAGCAGGCTGTTCGAGAGTACCTAAATGCAACCTCGAAGAAAAAGATACCCTGAAGATCATTGGCTACGCTCGCATGACAGCGAAAAGGCCCTTGAAGCTTATCTTGAGCAGCAGAGTAAGTCATACAGCGTGGTCAAGAACAATTTCATTGGTGAACTACTAGGTGACCTTTCAGGCAAACGTTTCCTTGACTACGGTTGCGGAGCTGGAATGTTCTCTGTTCACGCGGCCAAACAGGGAGCCCTTGAGGTAATTGGAGTGGACGCGGAAGACACGGTTCTTGCCACCGCGAGATTTTTTGCTAACCGTGAAGGAGTCGGGTCGCGATGTGTTTTCATCAGGAGTGAGAATTTCCCGAGACTGTCAAGGACAAGCGGTTTTGACGTGATACTGCTCAAGGATGTGATCGAGCATGTCTCGGACGATCAGGCGCTGATAGAGACGGCGGCCAGACATTTGACACCTGGTGGCATAATGGTTTTAAGCACCCAGAATTCGCTATCACTGAACTATCTCATCGAGGGGACATATCACAGGAAAGTCCTTGGGAATGAGACATGGCAAGGCTGGGACGACACGCATCTTCGATTCTACACTTCGCTCAGTCTGAGCAGGATGCTGCGTAAAGCGGGCCTTGAACCACAGGCCTGGCGGTCGGTTTACATCATTCCCCACAAGATTCCCAAGCCTGGGGCTCAGGGAAAGGCTTTTTACAGGATTGAGGCATTCAGTTGGCTGGATAAGGCGCTTGGAGCTGTTTTTCCATATAACCGCCTTGGATGGAACATAATAGTCAGCGCGCAGGATTCCGGGCTCGTACAGAGTCAGTCTCCTTCTGAACCTGTAATCAAGCGAGTCATCCCCGCGGCTCCCGTGTCGGTGAACAGGGAATCAGTTCATCTAAAGTGATCGGATCGATCAGAATCTGTGGCTTGCATGCCAACTTCCCCGCTTCAGGGATATCAATCAGGCTCGAATAAAAAACCCTCTACCTTATCATTTGCCGTGTTCATGTGTCTGACCGCTCCATCAGGCTCCAGCAGATATAGCGTGTCATGCGGGCAGCGGACCATTCTGGCCTGTTCAGCTGCCAGATCAAGCCAAAGCTTCAGGAATACCCGGTTGAGGCCCGCGTGAGCTATAATTAGTATAGTGGAATGATCCGGCGTCGCAATAACCTCATCAATGAAGCTTTTCACCCGATATTCCGCATCTCTGTAACTCTCACCCTGAGGAGGACGATCATCCCAGGATTCACGGATTGTCCTGGACGCGCCCTTGACGTGGCTGCGCAGCATGCCCTCCCAGATACCGCATGAAAGCTCGATGATTGATTGCCTGAAATGTATCGGAGCCCCTAACTGTTTAGAATATATGGATCCGGTGAAAGCTGCGCGCCCCAACGCGCTGGCGTATATTATTGTTGGACCATGACTCCTGGCAAGCGGCGGAAGGTTTTTGATTTCAGGGATTCCGGAACTTGTCAGCGGTGAATCTATCTGTCCCTGAATGAAGCCGTCCCGATTGTAAACGGTCTGGCCGTGTCGCCCCAAAATGATTTTCTTGTTGTATCTGGTCATAATTCTCTGTCAGTAGCAATTTCCTCTGATTCAGAAGTTTGAGACGCCTGTCGACATCGGGGGAGACAACTTTTTGCCGTCAATGTCTCTCCAAAAGTGGGCTTTTATGATAATGTCATGATTATGGTAAATTTTTTAAACCTTGTCAAAGCCGGGTTGTGCTCGGCGTTGTGGTTCGGTTATTCACCTGTAGCATCGGGCACTGTCGGGACCATCCCCGCCGTTGCCCTGTTCGTGTGGATTTCATATGCTTTCTCAGGGACATGGCAGACCATGATGATACTGCTGTGCCTTGTGATGGTCTCAATAGTTTCGGTGGCCCTTGGTCCGTGGGCCGAATCTTACTGGGGGAAAAAAGATCCGTCAAAGTTCGTGCTTGATGAGGTGGCGGGCTTTCTTTTCACGGTTCTGTTTTTCAGAACACCTGATCTTGCCCTCACGGTAGTGTGGGCTTTTCTGATGACACGATTCTTCGACATAGTAAAACCGTGGCCGGCTTTCCAGTCGCAACAGGCGCCAGAGGGCTGGGGCATCCTTCTGGACGATCTGATCGCTTCGGTCTATGCGGTTGTATTGCTTCATGTTATGAACTGGATGTTTCCCTGGGCGTTCGGCTCGGGCCCTACCTGAAGGATAGTCTGAAGCCCGGCCGAGTGGCTTGGGGCGACAGCAGGATTGACAACTCAGAATCTTTTCCGTTAGTGATCTTTCAGAGTTACGATTTTTTTGTTGACATGAAAGATCATAAATGGTCTTATTGTTTGTTACATTTAGTGGAGGCCAGAACATGTACGCCATCATCCAAACCGGCGGGAAGCAATACAAAGTCAGTCCCGGAGATCAGCTGAAGGTTGAGAAGATCAAAGGTGAGCCTGGAGACAAGGTCGAACTTGATCAGATTCTTGCTGTTATAGAACCTGACAATGTAAGGCTTGGAGCGCCAGTGCTTGAAGACGTAGCCGTAAACGCCACTCTTGTTAAAACGGCTCGCGACAGAAAGATAATTGTTTACAAGAAGAAACGCCGTCATGGTTACCACAAGAAACAGGGCCATAGACAGTGGTATTCTCTTTTAAAGATAGATTCGATAAGCATGAGCGGCTCGCCTGCAGTGGCGGTCGAAACCGAAGCGTAATCAGGGAGGTATAACCATGGCTCACAAAAAAGCGGGTGGAAGTTCCAGGAACGGTCGGGACAGCCCAGGCCAGAGGTTGGGTGTAAAACGCTTCGGCGGGCAAATTGTAAAAGCGGGCAATATACTTGTTCGCCAGAAAGGCACCAGGATTCATCCGGGTGATAACGTCGGTCTTGGCAAGGATTACACCCTGTTTGCCCTGATCGATGGCGTTGTGCAATACCAGGTCAAGGATCGTGGCCGGAAAAAGGTCGCAGTCTTACCTGTGGCTCAATGAGTCCCCATCCGACCCTCTTGACTGAGGGTCTCTCAATAACCGTCGGAATAGGGGTAGGCGCTATAGCCTCCTCTACCCGGCCGGCCTAAAAGCACTCAATTGAAATTCGTAGATCAAGCGCGTATTAAAGTTGTTTCCGGCAAAGGCGGAAATGGTTGTCTGAGCTTCCGGCGAGAGGCATTTGTCCCTAAAGGCGGACCTGACGGAGGGGATGGTGGCAAAGGCGGGGATGTCATTCTGCATGCAGACCCGATGATGAATACGTTGCTTGATTGTCAGTATCAGCAGCTATACAGGGCCAAGAACGGATCTCCGGGATCAGGTTCCAACAAGACCGGCAAGAGCGCTCAAAACCTGGTTGTCAGGATACCTGTCGGGACGCTGGCATTTGACGCCGAGACAGATGAACTGCTTTGTGATCTGGACACTCCGGACATGACGTTTGTGGTGGCCAAGGGTGGTGACGGTGGCAGGGGTAACGCCAGGTTCGCTACTCCGCGCAACCGAACGCCGCGCCGAGTAGAAGAGGGACATCCGGGCCAGGAGATACTCGTCAGGCTTGAACTCAAACTTATCGCAGATGTTGGTCTGGTCGGATTGCCCAACAGTGGAAAATCAACGCTTATCTCAAGGGTTAGCAACGCCCGCCCCGAAATAGCCGACTACCCGTTCACAACTAAAGTGCCGGGTCTCGGCGTCGTTAGAGCTCCGAATGGGCGCGATTTCGTCATGGCTGACATTCCCGGACTCATTGAGGGAGCGTCTCAGGGCGCCGGGATGGGGGACCGTTTCCTCCGGCACATTGAACGCACCCGTTTGCTACTTCATCTGATAGACCCCTCCCCTGCCCTGGAACCAACTGCCATTGAGCGTTTCAGGATCATCATGAAAGAACTCGAATCCTACGGAGCGGATCTGACTCATCGAGAAATGTTTGTTGTAATCACCAAGCTGGATGTCACGGAAAATGTCGCGGCGTCTGAGGAGCTCAGGGGCCTTATTGAACCCACGGGCTTTCCTGTTTACGCCATATCGGCCGTGACTGGACTTGGTGTTCGGGATTTAGTGATAGCTGTGTCAGAAAAGTTAAGACGAATATAAGAGTTCCGTCGAATAATCAGAAGGTTCTCATGGACCATTTAACAGTGCGTAAGGACATATTGGGGCATGTAAGGCGGGTTGTCGTCAAGCTCGGCTCGAGTGTTGTTACAACCGATAAAGGACTTGACCGCAAGATGATCACAAATCTTGCTGATGACATCCATGCGCTGCGCAACCAGGGCAAGGAGTTCATCATTGTGTCTTCAGGAGCTATAGCCGCGGGCGTTCGCAGGCTTGGGCTCAAGGAAGGCGCCAGGACAATTCCACAGAAACAGGCCGCGGCGTCGGTGGGTCAGAGCAGGCTGATGACGGCTTACGACGAGGCTTTTGGCCGCTATGGAATTCGCGTGGGGCAGATGCTGCTGACCCGCGACGATCTTACGCACAGACAGAGGTACCTCAACGCCCGTAACACTCTTATGACTCTGCTGTCATGGGGTGTGGTGCCTGTCATCAATGAAAATGACACTGTCGTGGTAGATGAGATAAAGCTCGGAGACAATGACAATCTATCGGCGTTGGTGGCGGTGCTGGCAAGCGCTGACCTTCTGATAACCCTTACAGATATCGAAGGACTCATGGATTGTGACCCTCGAGTCAACCCCGACGCCTGCCTGATTCCCATGGTTGAGAGCGTTACACCCGAGCTTAAAGGTCTGGCTGGTGGAACATCTTCAGGCGTGGGGCGCGGCGGCATGGCCTCAAAACTTGAAGCGGCTTCCAAGGCGCGGGCCTCCGGCGTTCCGATGATCATCACAAGAGGAAAAGTCGAGAATGTGGTTGTTCGCGCTCTGTCAGGAGAGCTTTGCGGGACCCTCATACTGCCGGCCAAAGAGAAAATGTCGGCGAGAAAGAGCTGGATACGCTACAACCTCCGACCCGAAGGCGCCCTGAAGATCGACAGGGGCGCCGCCAATGCGCTAACTCATGGTGGCAAGAGTCTTCTACCGATAGGGATAGTTGATGTTGAGGGCTCCTTTGATGACGGGGCAGCGGTGGATATTCTGGACCAGGACGACTGCAAGATCGCTGTTGGACTTGTAAATTACTCCTCTGACGAGATGAAACGCATAGCTGGCAGACAGACTGCGGAGATAGACTGGGTCCTTGGCTACAGGCGATACGACGAGGCCATACACGCTGACAACCTGGTTGTTGTTCAGTAGTCGGAACCACAAGAGCCTGGAATACCTCCGTTAAAGGATACTGGCAATAAAAGATCCTGGACCAGCATTATCCTGCTTGACATAGTGAATCAGGAATGTTACTTTATACGGATACCGCGGGGTGGAGCAGCCAGGTAGCTCGTTGGGCTCATAACCCAAAGGTCAGAGGTTCAAATCCTCTCCCCGCTACCATGATTTCAATAGGTTACGGATTTTGTTCCGTAGCCTTTTTTGTTTAGTGTCCATATTGGTGTCCATCCGCATCGTTTGCATCTTCTTCCCGTTTAGTCCATACAATTCTACTAAGTTCTTCTTCTGTTACTAAGTTGTATCTTTTAAAAACTGCTACTGTTTTATGTCCAGAAACAGCCATGATTTTAAAATAATCATTGCCGGCTAATCGAAGGTTATTTATTGCACAGTGCCTCAGGTCGTGAAAGGTAAAATTGTTCAAGCCAGCTTTACGGCATGCGGAACGGAAGGATTTCTTAAAATCTTCAAATGGCCTGCCATCTTTGAGAAAAATTCTATTGGTATACAGCCCTCTGGGGATTCTCGAGAACATTTTTTTCAATTCGGGATGTAATGGGATTGAGCGTGCAATTTTTGTCTTGGTCCTGTCTGCGCTCAAACGAATGAAGCCCTGTTTTAAGTCAAGCTCCTCCCACGTCAAGAACACTATTTCGGATTTCCTCATACCAGAGTAAAAGGCTGTCATGATTAGTGGCCTTAAATATTCTGGACACGCGTCACATAGCCGCCCAAATTCATCAAACTTCAGTATTTGAGTTCTAGTGTTGTTTTCCGTTAGCTTTTTCATATCTCGAATAGGGTTCACATCCAATCTCTCATGACGGACTGCCCTATTAAGAATCGTTTTCAGGCATATTACTTCTTTGTTTACAGTTGAGGGAGTCGTCTGCATGCCTAGCCTTCGAGGTGATTGTTCACTGAGCCGGTATTGTCTGTAACCTTCAACCCTGCCCGTTGTTAGATCTCGGATTTTGGTATTCTCTCCTAAAATTCGTAACAGATTCTTAATTGAACACATGTCCCGGACGTAGGAAGCCTTGGCGCAGACCTCTGGCAAGGATGAATACCACCGACACAGTTCTCCAAGAGTGATTCTCACCGACAGATCCCTGTCTATATGCCTTCCTTCCGTGCGTAACTTTAATACCATTCTAAGTCTTTGCTCTGCTGCCGCTCTTGATGGCCCTATACGCTCTCGTCTTCTTTTGCCTATTTCATCGTAGAATTCTATCCAATAGTTTTTGTTTCCTTGCTTTTTCAAATTGACTCCGCAACTACATTTGCCAAGTTTCGTGCTATTCCTTTTCCTACATTTTGGGCACTCAACCAAAAGGGCCATCTATTTTTCCTTTCTCGTTAACATTTAGCCTTCCTTACGATATTTAGTTTTAGGAAGTCCCAATTTTCTTCCCTTTTTTTCTTTAACTTGACCCCATCCCGAATAACTAACGTCAGCTGATTGCTCGATTATTATTTTCTTAAGTTCACTGTATTTTAATTTGCTGGCTTTTTTGCTGGCACAGCGACTCGAACAGAATTTCTTTCCACGTAGGCTCGTCCTACAAAACCATTCCTGACACTCATCGCATCTATTAATCGAATCAATAGGAAGTCCTTTGAGAGCTTCAAAAAAGAAATAGGTCATCAGGTCTGTCAAATTTTGACTTGAGGCTCTCAGATCCAGCTGACTGCCTCTAAACGAATCAGGATTCCTATTCATTACAGCCGATTCAAGGTTTTCAGAGTTATAGGAAACAAATTCAGGCGACTTGCTAGGCTTAATGCTCAGCGTAAGCTCAATTTTCATGGAAGCCTTAGCGAGGTGTATGAATTCAAAATACTTTTCTGGCTGTGACTCCGTGGTCGAACGTTTTTTTAGATCGGTAAGATCCTGTTCAGAAAACTTTTTCAGCTTCGAGAGAATTTTTTCAAATTCCAACTGAATATTTTCGAGTTCGCCTAGGCTTGCGTTGAACAGTAAAGAAGACCAGTTTAGCTCTAAAGACGCCAAAAAGCCTTGTGGATGAATCGGGACATCATAAGCAGCGGCCATTTCTATCAAGAGCTTCATGCGCTCGGCATGGCTGAAATTTTTTAGATCCGAATTTAAAAAAGACAAAATCCATTCGATTTGGCCGTTTGCATTTTTCTTAACCACGATTGATCTCCTCTCTTTGTTCCTGACTCATATTGTGGTTCTTAGCTTATATCATAAGGTCTGAGTTGTAAAGTATATTTCAGCTTGCATTTCCTTTTTTTTCTTGTTATAAAAAGTGCAGATCAATTTCGCTTTATGAAAGGAAATACCATGGAATTATTGACTGTTTCAGAGGCTGCCAGAATATCTAGAATGTCTACTGCATGGTGGAGACAAAGAGTATTTCGAAAAGAAATAAATTACCTGAAGATTGGACGGAGCGTAAGGATTCCAAAATCGACATTAGACCAGATTTTGAGAGAATCTCACGTGGATGCGCGCATCAATGACAAAGGTTAAGAAAATAAGAATTCTGAGTGGGATGAGGGATTCTCCCAAGCAGAGGAGGTTTTATTGGGAAAAATTCTGAAGAGAGGAGAGAAATATTGTTTGCACGATAAGAAATATCAATTCCTGAAAAAGTTGTGAACGGTTTCAACCTCGCAATAGACAGGTTGTTCCTTGCTAAAAAAATCTATCTAAGGAGTAAGAACTCATGGTCATCGTCACAGATGGAAAGAGCCGCAGCGCCTCTGGAAAAGCGTCACGGCTCGTCGAAAGAAATACTCTGAACCCCAATTCACACGTGTCCGAATCCGCTGGAACGAATTCGGCAATGAAAGGAGATCTAATATGCCAATAATACAAGAAGATACCGCAAATGTCAAATTGGAAGCTGCTTTTCAGTATGCAGCCTTAGGTTGGAAAGTCATCCCTCTGCATCATCTCGATCCTGATGGATCATGCAGTTGTAGGCAACCTGGGTGTGATGCCCAAGGAAAACATCCGGTTATTTTTGGGTGGCAACACCGATGCAGCGATTATCTGGCTGTGATCGAGAGATGGTGGACCCAGCATCCCGAGGCCAATATAGGGGTAGTCTGCGGAGCCTCTGGAATTGTCGTGCTCGACATTGATGCACACCATGGCGGTGAGGAATCATTACCGGTCCTGTTAGATGATGTTGGATTGGACACATTGCCTCCAACAGTGGAGAGCCGAACAGGCAGGGGGGGACGCCATCTCATTTTCACAGATGATGGCAACACAATTCGTAACAGAGGAGGATTGCTACCAGGCATAGATGTAAGGGCAACCAGTGGTTATATAGTTGTGCCGCCAAGTAGGAATGCGGGAGGTTCCTATGAATGGCGAAGATCACCGTTTGATTTCCCCATAGCGTCCATTCCTGCCGAATTACTTGCCGCAATTAATCGAGTTAATGGATCTCGTGCCGAGAGAACTATGTCAGCGGAAAATAGGAGTCAGCAGCTTTTTTTAGACGGATGTCGGAATTCTTCTCTGACTAGTGAGGCTGGCTATCTAAGACGTTATGGGGTTGATGAAGCTGACATAGATCTACTTCTTTCCAGGGAAAACCAAAATAGGTGCGTCCCGCCTTTGGAAAACGGAGAAGTTTCCACAATAGCCACAAGTGTAGCCAGATATAATCCTGCAAATGCAGACATGAGCGCTACGGATCTTGCCAATTCGACCCGCTTTGTGGAACGTTTTTCAAATCAACTAAAATACTGCCCGGGACGAGGTTGGTTTCATTGGAATGGTCAATATTGGGAGCAGGACGATGACTGTGCGTTGAGATATGCACGAACGATCGGACTTCAAATTCTAGCTGAGAGTTCAAGATATTCTGACCATAAGATGGCCAAGCAACTTAGAAAGCATGCCAAGAACAGTCAAAATATTGGCAGGATTAAAGCTATGGTGGAATTGGCCAAAGTTGATCTTACAATTTTGGTCAGGCCGGAAGATCTTGATACCGACCGGCATTTGTTCAACTGTCAAAATGGCACCATTGACTTGAAGACAGGTGTCTTGCACCCTCATAATCCGTCACAGCTAATCACAAAAATTAGCCCAGTTCGTCATAACCAAAAAGCCACTGCTCCCAGATTCATGGAATTCTTGCGTAGAATCATGCGGGAAGATGAGTGTTTGATAAATTACGTTCAGCGATCTCTCGGATACTCTATGACCGGGAACATATCGGAACAAATTTGGTTCTATTGCTCGGGTGGAGGTGACAATGGCAAATCAACTCTGCTCAACACCATCATGAATGTGATGGGCGATTATGCCACCCATACGTCCAGTGACATGTGGATGGCTGACAGTAAGAACAGTTCCACGGCATCTCCTGATTTGGCAAGATTGCCTGGGATAAGACTGATCGTGACATCAGAGCCAACTTCTGGCCGGAAACTTTCTGAGAGCCGATTGAAGGTCTTCACTGGAGGAGAGCCGATTGTTTGTAGGCGCTTATATAAAGAAGAATTCAGTTATGTTCCGTCAGGTAAACTCTTCCTTACAGCCAACAACCACCTTACTATAACAGAACAGGATCATGGAACGTGGAGAAGGATCCGAATGATTCCATTCGACGTCCAAATTCCTGATGAGGAGAAGGACAAGGATCTTTTTGAAAAGTTAAAGGAAGAATATGAGGGTATTCTGGTTTGGCTAGTCCAGGGAGCCATAGCATGGTTTGAGTCAGGTTTACCTGAAAATCAAAGAGTTAGTGACACCACGGCCAATTACAGGATTGAAATGGATGCCTTGGACGACTTCTTGAAGCTTGATCGCTTCATTCTTGAAGCTGATCAACAGATTGAGTCCAGTCAGCTATATAGAATTTATGTTAATCACTGTGAAGACATCAAAGTTAAGCCGATGAGCAGAAGTCAATTTGGCCGCCAATTGCACGCCAAGGGATATGAATCTAGGCAGGTCGGTCGCAATCGAAGACGATGTTGGATCGGAATAGGTGAACCCCTCCGCCAGAGCGCTGATGACCTGGAGCTATAACCAATGGGGAGGAGTGAATAGGAATTAAGGGTGAACACATTTTTCAAAAAAGAACGCATTTTAGGCTATTTCCTATAACTTATATAAAAAAACGAAAAATAAAAAATATATATAAGTTTACGAAAACCCCTAAAAATGTGTTCACTTTGGCATAATGTGTTCACCCCCCTCCAAGACAAGTGTATGCCAGATCGACCGGAGCAGTTGCCAATAATTTTGTAGGGCCGATCCTTAATAGCCGTTCTTACTAGGCAATCCTAAAAAACGCGAGATCCAGATGCAACCGGATGCAATTACATCTCATAAAATTCACTCCCATTTGATCAGGTGGGCAAATCCTTCTAACGATCTTTTTTTTGAAGGGGGAGCTTGGCTGAAGATCAGACCTCAACAGATAAATGTTTTTCTCTCTCCGTCCTGGCTTGCAAGGATCCAGCCCCTTTCCAGTATTTGATTTCCAATTTTCTAAGGGAAGGTAGGGACAAAATTTATTGTGCGCCCGAATTTGATTAGTGCAAATCTATTTTCGATTGCTTGGAAGGAGATCCTGGCCGATTCAGCGGGGCCTGAGATAATGAGCCAGCCAGCCTATTACCCGAGCCCCAGGCTTTGATCAGTATCTTTATGCGGGGCGCTGCCTTTTAAAAAGCAGATCCAACGGAGAGTCTTTTCAAATCTGAGAATCGAACATTGACCGACACTTGTGAGTATCCCTATCAGGCCGATGAATGCTTACACCTACCCCCGTCAATAAAAATTTATAAACGCCCCCCCTGTTTTAGTCCGACCCCGCATATTGCTTCAAATATAGAGGTCAATTTTTTTCAATTGACAGCTATTACAGCTAGTTTATGATGCAATTACGCCATGTTGACAGTGGCAATTGACACTAACAGAGGCCAAAAGTGGTGAAATAGTGAGAAATTTCTACAGGTCCTCTTGGATGACAGCTCTGCAGCAGTCAATTATTCGACAATGACAATTACCATAAAGGAAATTGATAAATGGATCCTAATAAGCAGATTACGGTAGACCAGATCAGAAGATTGGCCAAGAGTTCCAGGGGGCAATCCCAAAACCTACTGTCTCTGGACGATGAAGCCATCTATCAAATCTTTCATCAATTACAAAATGGATCGGGCAATAGGGCTACGGCCAGATTCCTACGAGAGAAATATAACATAGGGGGTAGCGAGAACTCCCTCCAACAAAGCATTGGCAAGCTGAAAAAAAAGATAGAGCCCTTGCTTAGAAACGCCCCTGTAAAGCGTCCTGAACCCTCATTGGATAAGCGAATCAAGGAAGTCGATGATGATTATCCTTCTGATAAGAAGCTGGCCACCATGAGCCAAATAGAGGCCGATTATAGAGACCTCATCAACAGCGCCATCTCCAAATCAAAGGAAGCAGGAATTCTCTCTGCAGATCTGCACAAACATATAACCGCCCTGGCCAATCTCTCGAAAACCAGAGCTCAACTCAAAAAAGAAGCCCTTAAAGACTCTCCTCAAACATCAATTGATGACTCTAACGAAATGGATGAGCGCCGCTCCAAAATCATCCTCGACCGCTACATAGGAAATGACGGGCAGAAGATGGCAAGAGCCGCTCATGCTTTTCTGGAGGAGTTGTCGAAGAAATGTGTCACAATGAACTTGAATCCTGAAACTGGCGAATATGAAAAGGTTTAACCTCTAATTGGACCAAAAGAGCACCCTGTCCCGTGATCATCTAATCGTGTTTGATACAACACCAATTGATCGGGTTTCTGTAGCCCCCATTTTCAGAATTCTCCAACAACTGTAAAGCAAATAACCGCTGGAATCTCTGATGACTTCTCATTATACAACATGTCGAAAGTCTGATATAAACTACTGCAGATGAATTAGAAATCAGAATCCGTTTGCGAGAGTGCGGTAGTCACATCCCTGAAAAATCAATTTGTATAGTCTGCCATCTCGTGCGATATCAGATTCGAGGAGCGAAAGGATAAATTAATATGGCTCTCATATCGTGCTCTGAATGTGGCAAAAAAGTTTCGTCCAAGGCAGCCTCATGCCCCCACTGCGGTTTGCCCTTGACTGAAATGGGCGAGAGAAACTCCATGGAGATTGAGGATTCAGTCAGGGAGCAGCAATCCTTACCCAAATACTCCACTCGTTACATTCAAACAAATGTTGGTAAGGGGGAGAACTTTTTATGCAAGGCAGGGCGTCACGAAATAATTTTTGTAGGGCCTCTTTTGGCATTCGTTGGAACTCTTGTTGTCGTTTGGGACCCTTCATTAGCTCCACCGGTAGTTGGCATCATTTCTTTGTGCTCAGCGGTTCCAGCAATATTAATTACTAAATCGTGCTTAGGTGTTGTTGTGATGTATTTCATATCTTTTGGTGTTTTGCATTATATCATATTAAATTGGGGGATAGCTGTTTCCGCCTTGTGTTTTATATGGCTTGCTTACTGCTTTATGGTATACATTAACTCCGAGTTTAGTCTGACAAACCAGAAACTAACAACCAAGACTGGTGTCATTGACCGAAATATTCAGGAGCTTCGTATAGAAAAAATAGAAAGTGTAAATGTTACTCAACATGCTCTGGGCCGATTCTTTGGTTATGGGACCATAGAGGTTCGTGGGGTTGGCGGTGGGGTAGTCAGCCTTCCTGATATCAGCAGTCCCTTCGAGTTTGAGAAACGACTCAAAGAGATGTTACATTCAACCTGAATCTCATTCACCATTATCAGGCCAAAGTAATACATCATGCCGAACCTGACCAGCTGCACAGGCCGATCAAGGAATCCGCATCATGGATTTAGTCCTCTATATCACGGCGCTTGCAATGTTCTCCGTCATGCCACATGCAATACATTTTGATTAAGTCCATTATGGATCTGGCATGTGTCACGCCGGAGGCAATCGCCGTGCCGCCATAATCATCTTGCTTTTTCTGCTACCATCTCAGGGCGTCGAGAGTTTGTTAAAATGGAGCGAATAACTACAATGTAATGATTGCAAACTGTACAGAAGCAATTC
>CAZIVV010000256.1:0-2924 GCA_964542775.1 uncultured Desulfomonile sp. | reverse complement strand
GCTTTGGCGGTACAAGCGCCCAACCATCGGCAACGCGGTGGATACGCCTCTGGTCTTGAAGTTCTTGCAGGGTTTCTCCCAAGCGCTGGTTGTTGACCTAGAGCCTCTGGCGCAGGACACCTCGACCCAGCGGCTTCTGATCCTTTTTGAGTTGGGCTAGAACGGCGTTGGCAAGACTATTGCCATTTCCCGAATGAGAGGACGTAAACGAAGTAATTTCCAGATGTGCCTGTCCATTGGGATCTGAGATTAGTTTCAGAGCGATGGGATCACAGGCTGGTGCAAAACGGTGCTCGACCGAAAGCACAAGGTTTTGCTCCCGACGCTGAAGATAGGCATTGCTGTCGCCGAATGCGTGCAAGTCGGTGGATCCACGTAAGGCCTGACCCAAGTCCGCCCTGGCGCGTTTACCGACATGATGAACCAGGATAACCGCGAGGTCGAAGGTGCGCTGAAGTTCCCGCAGATAACCCAAGATCCAGGAGATATCCGATGCACGATTTTCGGGCTATATTCGGGTTTCCCAAACTGTCATTATTGATAGGTTCATTTCTGCTCTAAGCTCCTATTGCTGTTTTAAATGATCCGAAACTGGACCGGAATTTGTGCAGGCAAATCAAGGTCTCCAACTGTCAAGTAAATCATGTCGGTGAAGGAGTCCACTTTCCGGAATCCACTGGCTCGATTCTTCACGATTTTAATGACTCGATTGAGGCCCTCGGCGATGGCATTTGAGATCGGGGTGCCGATGAATGCAAGGACATCATCGAAGTGGTTTTCGAGGGTCTTGACGAAGTCCTTCATCGGCTCCAGACGGCTTCGACGCACTGAAGTCATCCATTTCCTAACGTGCCGTTCCGCCTCTCCAATGTCTTTGAACTCCCAGAATTGATCAAACTCATCCTTTAACTGCGAGGCCCGATAGATCCGTCTGTTCGAACGGTCAAGTGACTTCAAGGTCTCGGTATCCTTTGGAGACCTGTTAGAGGAATGGCGAAAGAGGATCCATCGGATGCCCTTGTAGAACTTGCGGTCTTCCTTGCTGGCGTTCCTCCATTGTTCCTTGCGCACTTCATCAACAGCCTCATTCAACCTCTTGACGACATGAAACCGATCGAGGACAAGAACCGCATTTGGGCAAAACCGCTTGATGGCCTCAATGTAGGTCTGTCCCAGGTCACAGGACGCCGTTACGATCGCCTCTCGCTGCTCCTGGGTGAGGACTTCTGTGAAGAACCCATCAATGGTTTCACGAGTCTTTCCTTTGCCAACCCAGACTACACAGGAACGTTCCAAATCGTAAACGATGGTAACGTACTTGTGCCCTCGGCAGTAGGCAATCTCGTCCACCCCGATCGATCGGAGCCCTGATATCTTATGCCCTTGACGAAGGCACCGAATCAATCGATGCAGCCACTCGGAAAGGGTAGAGGCTGGTATGTGGAACAGCATAGCCGCAGCCTTCTGAGTCATCATCTGGCAATAACTAAGCAGCTGGAACTCTGCTCGATAGGTCATATGCGAATGCGGCCGAGCCCAGGGAATCTCCTCCTGATGTCTACCGTGGGTCGGGCACAGAACCTCCCGAGGCTGATAGACAAGCCAGATCGGAGTTCCGCAAACAACCAGGTCTCGCCACCGCCTTTCCATTGGGCTTGATTTGACCAGACGGCACCTGCGTCCACAATGCGGACACCTTCGGCCGTTACCATGTGGTTTTACTGCCAACATGAGCTCACCCGCCTCGCTAAACCAGAATCGAACGATACGAAAACCTTTGAACTTCAGCAGACGGTGAAGTAAAGTTGATTCATTCATGGATCTACCCTCCGTTCTTGTTTGTGAGGGGGAAGTGTACAAGCACCTCCCCCGGCGGATCAAGGTAGATCCATCTCCTTTCTAACAGGTTAAAGAGTGACTAATCGGAATTGGGAAACCCGAATTGAGCCCGATTCCGGTTGCGAATTCGGCCGATCGTCTCGAAATGGTCGCTCGCACGATGCTGATTCCTGATCAGCACCCGGGCACAATCCTCTAAAAGAAGGGCATCAGTGGGATGGTGGATGTTGCTCTCAACAACCGTGGTATCCGCGCGAATCCATCTGCCGGATTCGATCTTTTCCTTCAATGCGTATTCCACGATCACCTCGTGGATGGAAAGCCAGGTATTCTCCGAAACGGCCTTCACATTACGCTGTAACGATCGAAATCCTGGAACACCACAGGCCATCTGACAAAACGCTCGCATTGGCCAACTGTCTTTTATGAATGATTCCAGACTACGGTAATCCAGGCTGAAAAGCTGCTTGACTAAGGCAACACGAAGGGACTGATCGACAGTCATCCCGGGGCGGCCGCGCCGCTCGTCATTTTTGTCGCGCAACGCAAAGTCCCGGCTCGCGCTTTCCAGAATTTGCGGATTCTGCTCGAGGATGCTATTGATCATGGATAACAGGATGCTCAGATTTCCTGGATCTCTGCTCATTTCCATTTCAGCGAATGTGATCTGCTCGTCGGATATTTTGCGCATTTTTTTTTGGCCAATCTTGGTTCGAATGTTCTATAATCTCCTTATTATGTTGTTGTTATCAAGGATGACTATAGAGGATTCATCGAAGATTGGCCAATTTTTTTGAGCAAAAAATTATTTTTATTTAACTGCAGCGGAGAGAATTGTGAATTTTCGGACAGAAACTAACTAATTTGATTGTGTAGCATACCATATATCCCTGCAACAAAAGCTGCAAAAATAAGCATCAAAAAATAGACTCCAATTTTTTGGATTATTCTCATACTTTCCCTGCGCTATAATTCCCACCGTCACCGTTTTCTGGGAGGTCGTCCACGGCCTTCCAGAAATACGAGTGGACGGTGGGCGTTGGCGATTCAGTTTCCGACCTCTTCAACAATGGTGATGAGTGGCT
>CAZIVV010000255.1:0-6401 GCA_964542775.1 uncultured Desulfomonile sp. | reverse complement strand
CCTAACCCCAATGAGGCCCTGGACACAAGTTTCAATAATACCATGCTGTTACTTGACGCTGTGGTTGAAGTCAGCCCTATGCCGGCTTTCTCCGCCCGCATGAGGGGGAATGTCAGTGTAACAAGTACTCAGAATGACATTACGCTGGGAGCCGGGCCGTATGGACCTGGTCAAACTGATAATACTCTACCCCCTGCATTCCCAAATCTCACATCAACGATCAAGCCTCAGTACTGGTCATGGGAGGCGGCGGGTCAGTACAACATGAGTTACGAGGCCGGCTACAGGTTCGGTCTTGTCGGCGGTTACCGTTACGAATCGCAGAGCTACCTTCCGGTTGACGACCATGGTGGTTCCTCGTATATAAGCGCTGATTTCATATCGCAGATACCTTTCCTCGGGCTTCAGACCTCTTTCATCTCACCGTTCTGGAAGGCGCGTTTCGAGATACTTGGCTCACCATTCATGACCAAGAAACTGAGTCACTCCGCCAGGGGCTCTGGAGCCTTTATGGAACTTGACGGATCAATGACTAATGGAGGATTTCTGGAAGTCCAGGCGGAAGGCAGTATAGCTATTGCGCCGAACACATGGCTTGGAGTTTTCACTCAGGGGACTTTCGAGGAACTAAAGGGGGAAGTCTGGGGTAGGAGTGTTGATGGTAACGGCGCCGGGACATACGTTCCGAGTTCTTACAATTTTTATGCGAAAAAAGGGATCTGGTTGCTTGGTCTGAACTGCAGTCTGGTTTTTTGATCCTTACAGAGAGCCAGACCGGTTGAATGCCACGACCGGCCAGTGACACACCAGAATATTTCCGGGATTCCTGATCATCCAGCACATACGCCCCAATAGTTATTTCTTCATCTTTTTGATACTGGATTCCGCCGTTGAATGAACTCTAGTCAGGTTGCGGTTTCTATCTCACTCAGGACAGGCGCGATTTCAAGAGGAAATGATCCTGCATTTACTCATATCCTCCCCACATCGAAAGCCTCAACATAACATCATGCAAAAAGAATTCAGAGCCTTTCGGAGGAAGACCTGGTCAAATTCCTGCGGTCAACCGTCTGATATGCCGGGCGTAGATGCCAGGCCCAGGCCCTAAAGCAGAACAGAGCTATCCCTATGATGGCCAGAATGCTGATCAACTCAACCGCCAACTGATACGGATACTGTAACTTGACATAATAGGCGAAAAGTTTGTCGGCCACCTGAAATTTGGGTCGAAGATGGAGCGATCCTGCAAAGGGCCACAGCAGGATCTGCCATTCCAGGAAATCGCTCGCCAGATGGGACGCCCAAAGAGATGTCGCAGCCGCAAAAAGTCGTGGTCTGTAATTGATCCTGAGCCAGTAAGCGCCCAAAACTATGACCAATATGGTAAAAGCCAGGAGGCTGTGACTGGCGCCACGGCCGGGTAATCCGAAAAGAAGGCTGGCCGGCTTGTCCAGGATGTCCGGGCCATACGATGCGAAGATCATCATGGCCAGGTTCTCCTGACGGAAATAAGTGAGCTTTGCCAATCCGGCTATGGCCAGGTGTCCTAGTATCATGATTCCATTATTAACCTTTTACGGCTTTAATCGCAAGAGCGCCCGCCAGGATCCTTACAATGAGGCTTCCGGGGGCAGAGCAATTACAAGGCAGGCTTTCGTGGGGAGGAGATTCGCCAGGTCAGCCGACCAGTCCGGACAGTTTTTGTGAATGGCGATCATGTCGGGAATCTCTTCCCGGACAAGCGCTGTTTTTCTGGCGCCGGGACCGGTTCAGACTCCCCGGCGCCCCTATATATTCCCTAGGCCGTTTTTGTTTCAGCCGCTTTCTGCAGTCCAAGCTCTTTTATGGACTCTGACCGCATGAGGAATTTCTGGATTTTACCGGACACTGTCATGGGGAAATCGTCCACGAACTTTATGTAGCGCGGAATCTTGTAATGAGCGATCTTACCTTTGCAGAACTCGCGAAAATCATCCACTGTTGAGGTTGAGCCGGGTTTGCGCTTGATCCACACCATTATCTGTTCCCCGTATTTTTCGTCAGGGACTCCGATAACGTGGACATCGGAGACTTCCGGATGAAGGTGGAAGAATTCCTCGATTTCACGGGGATATATGTTCTCTCCGCCACGGATGATCATGTCCTTGATACGTCCAACTATTTTGACGTAGCCTTCTTCATCCATTTCAGCCAGATCACCGGTATGCATCCAACGTGCAGCGTCTATAGCCCCGCGCGTCGCCTCCGCGTTGTTCCAGTAGCCCGACATTACGCTATAGCCGCGCGTGCAAAGCTCCCCTGGCTGGCCAACAGGAACTACATGGCCGGTGTCCGGGTTGATTATCTTGATCTCGAGATGCGGGTGAGTAGCGCCTACCGTGCTAACACGCTTCTCCACCGAGGTATCCGCCCTCGTCTGGGTGCTCACAGGGCTTGTCTCAGTCATTCCATAACATATCGTGACCTCGCGCATGTTCATCAGGGTGTTTACCTTCTTCATTACCTCGATCGGGCACGGTGAACCCGCCATGATGCCGGTGCGCAGAGACGAAACATCAAACTTGCTGAAATCAGGGTGATCCAGTTCAGCTATGAACATTGTGGGGACTCCGTAGAGAGCCGTGCATTTTTCCTCTTCCACCGTCTGAAGAGTTATCAGCGGGTCAAAACCTTCTGACGGGTAGATCATGGTCGCTCCATGGGTAATGCAGCCAAGGTTTCCCATTACCATCCCAAAGCAATGATAAAGTGGAACGGGGATACACATGCGGTCCTTTTCCGTTATACCCTGAAGATCAGCCACAAAATAACCGTTATTGAGTATGTTGTGGTGAGTCAGGGATGCGCCCTTCGGAAAGCCCGTAGTGCCACTGGTGTACTGGATGTTTATCACGTCATCGAACTGTAGCCTGGCCTGTCGCCGCGCCAGATCAGCCTCCGAAACATTCGTCGACATCCGGATCAGATCATCCCATGAAAACATTCCGGGAGACCCCTCCGAACCTATTCGAATGATGGATTTAAGCTCCGGCAGTTTCAATAAACGCAGTTTGCCCGGTTCACACTCCTCAAGATCCGGGCACAGGTCGTACAGCATCTGCGTGTAATTTGAAGTCTTGAACGACGGTGATATGATCAGTGAAGAACAGCCGGATTCACGCAGGACATAATCCACCTCGTGAAGCCTGTATGCTGGGTTTATGTTTACGAGAATAGCCCCCATTTTGCTCGTGGCGAACTGGGTCGCACACCATTCGTAATTGTTCGGGGACCATATTCCAACCCGATCACCCTTTTTGAGCCCCAAAGACATTAGAGCCCTGGCCAGTTCGTTTATGCGGACCTGTAGCTGCGAATATGTCAGTCTTAGGCCCTGATGTCTGACTATGAGGGCTTCGTTGTCAGGATAGCGCTCTACGGTTTCATCAAATTTATCGCCTATCGTCATCCCCAACAGTGGCTTGTCGCTGACTCCGCTCGCATAACTAATCTGAAGCTTACGACTTTCTTCCGTCTCCACCGCCATGACTTCCTTTTGTGTCGCCTGAACTCCGAGCTGCATGTGCCGGCCCCTTCAATCAAAAATTTAGACTCTTGCGCAATTGCCGCCGCCCCTGGGCATGTAATTCTCCCCTCCATGCTTCCACTTGCATGGCATGGCCCCAGTCACGATTAAAAACCGGGAAAAATACAGACAAAGCCACTAGGATAATTAAGAGAATAACAGTCCAGCAAAGCTAAGGAGAATACTTGAACCTGTAACTCCTGTCAAGTTTGACGGGAAAACTGAATTCACTGCAGTTCTTCATACTCCGGAACATCCACTACCGATTAACGCAGCCAGCTTGACTCACAGATAAGCGCATTTTTCCGATGCGTTTCTTTACCAGGCTCATTGCCTGCCGGACAATGATTTCCCGGTCACGCTTTGTCGTCGCGCCGGACGGCAGCAGCTCTCTTTCCGAATCGTGACGGCACAGTTACGGAAGATTTATTTTGTGGAGTGAGACATGAGAGCAGATTGAGAATAAACGATCTTCATGTTAAGACCGTAAATAGTCGGATGGATAGCCGACTCGCCAGCGTTTCATGAATATCCTGATTTCGGAATGCTAATGGCCTGCTGATGAAATTGCCATATCAGCCCATGTCAGGCAGAGCCGTAACCGGAGAATGAAGTTAGCATTTTTGGATTGGCGCTGGATAGTACGAAAGGAAATTGCATGCACGAACTGGATGCCATATTTTCACCGCGATCAGTAGCCGTGGTCGGCGCTTCTACAACACCGGGAAAAGTCGGCCATGACATTTTTCTCAACATACTTCAGGGTGATTACAAGGGAGCGTTGTACCCTGTAAATCCCAAAGCCAGATATGTTCGCTGCGTGCGGGCTTATCCTTCGATAACGGATTTACCTGAGCCGGTTGACCTGGCCATTCTCGTTGTGCCACCACGGGCCGCGTTGAGCGCGGTGGAGGAGGCTGCTGAAAAGGGGATCAAGGGTATAGTCATCGTATCGGCCGGGTTTCGTGAGGTAGGCCCGCAAGGTCGCAAGATTGAGGATGAAATCATCGCTAAATGTAGTCTTGCGGGTATACGGATAATCGGACCGAACTGTCTTGGCGTGATAAACGCCCATCCCGCGGTCCGCCTGAACGCGAGCTTTTCCAATCGAATGCCGGCTTTTGGCAATATTTCATTCATATCCCAGAGTGGCGCACTTTGCGCCGCTGTCCTTGATTTTGCCTCCGACAGGGGCTTTGGGTTTTCAAAATTCGTCTCCATTGGAAACAAGGCTGATGTGGACGAGCTTGAGCTGCTGGAGTTTCTGAGTCAGGATCCGGAAACCGACGTGATCATGGTCTACCTGGAAGGAATCCGGCGTGGACCGGAATTCGTAAAGGTTGCAAAACGTATAACCTCAGGGGACCGTCCCATACCGATCCTTGTAACCAAATCGGGACGAACCAGCGCCGGACAGAAGGCCGCTGCGTCTCATACGGGATCACTTGCGGGTTCAGAAGGTATTTACGACGCATTCTTCCAGCAGTCCGGAATTATCAGGGTGGAATCCATTGAAGACCTCTTCAACTACGCTAACGCTTTTGCGTGCAAGAAGAGGACTGACGGAAACAGGGTCGGTATAATAACCAATGCCGGTGGCCCGGGAATAGTCGCAACGGACATGACTGTCACCTCTGGGCTTGAACTTGCCAAATTCAGCCCGGAGACCGAAGAGGTCCTTGCCAGTCATCTTCCCGCTACAGCTAATGTGCATAACCCCGTAGATGTTATTGGAGACGCGCCGGAAGAAAGATACGAGAATGCGGTGGATGCTGTCATAAAGGATGAGGGGGTCGATGGCGCAATAGTCATACTTACTCCGCAGTCCATGACCAATGCCTTGGGAACTGCACAGGCCGTGGCAAGGATAGAAAAAAGAACTCACAAACCAATACTATGCTGTTTCATGGGAGTCATAGACGTTTCGGCCGGCGTGAAATACCTTCAGGAGAAGGGCATCCCCGTGTTCCGGTTCCCCGAGCAGGCCGCCAAGGCCTACGGAGCCCTCTACAAATTCTCCCGATGGGTCAATCGCCAGCGACTCGCCGAACTCCACCTGAAGCACGACAGGGAACGAGCCGCAGAGATCATTAGAAACGCCATGGATCAATGCCATCCGAACCTGAACGAGGTTGAAGGCGGTGAACTGCTCAAGTGTTACGGGTTCGAGACTTTGCCCTCAATAGTGGCCAAGACCGCTCAAGAGGCTGCTGATTTCGTTGAATCGTTGAATGTGCCCGTTGTCATGAAGATCGTCTCACCACAGATCCTTCACAAATCCGATGTCGGAGGTGTCGTCCTCAATATCAGTGACGCTCAGGCGGCCATGAGAGAATTTGAGGCCATAGTCCAAAGATCCCTCGAACACGTCCCGGATGCCCAGATTGAAGGCGTGCTCGTCCAGAAAATGACTGAGGCCGCCGGACAGGAGATCATCCTCGGCATGCATAGGTACTCGATGTACGGCCCATTCCTGATGTTCGGGCTGGGAGGCGTTTTTGTTGAAATATTCCGGGATGTTGTCTTCCGTGTGGTCCCCATAGGTCGTAATGAGGCCAGAAGAATGATAAACAGCATCAAGGGTCAGAAAATTCTGCAGGGCTTTCGTGGCAAGCCCCCACGGGATATCGAGGCCCTCGAACGTTGTCTCGTCAGCCTTTCCGACATGGTCACGGATCACCCCGAAATTGCTGAACTCGATATAAATCCGCTCATGGTCTACGAAAAAGGGAAAGGCGCTGTGGTCGCTGACTGCAGATTCATTCTCAAACAGCCTGCAGCCTGTGAATATGACGATTGATTAACAGTAGCTCCGGCGTCCCTGCCGGAGTACCTG
>CAZIVV010000254.1:0-2167 GCA_964542775.1 uncultured Desulfomonile sp. | reverse complement strand
GTCGTTGAGGATCTTGAACGCGTACATAGCCTTCCATCCAGCCGTTGAGCGCTGGTTGAGAGGGTCTGATGTGTTTGTGGTATCTCCCGGCTGTGGGGCTTTGATGATAACAGCGCTTGACTGTCCGCTGAGGGGGACTTCGCCGTATGCGTCTTCGCCGAAGATAAAGGTTGCGTAGACGTCAGCCTTCCCGCCAGACTCCTTGATGCCCGAACCGCCCGTTGCTCCGCCTCCGAGGAATTCGGGGGCCTGTGTGGTCGAAATAAAACGGACTCCTGCATACTGCCCAAACTCGCCTTCCATAATATCCTGCTGAGCGGAATACTTCTCAACGGGGATAAACCCTGTGATAGCCTCAATGTCCTGCTCTGCGTAAACATGGCAGACACCGATAAAGGACGGACGAATAGGCGTTGTATTGTACTTCACGGATGCGTTGACCTGTTTCATTACAGGCTTAGCCATTGCGACCTTCAGTGCCCTTACGGCCTTCAGTATATCCGCGTCCGCTATCTTGGTGTTGACAGCGGTACGACCTACGCCGTTGGCATAAATCGCATTGGAGCCGGTCAGGAGTTCATCCCTTGAGAGGATGTCGAATGTTTCGCCCTGCTGATAACCAAGCTGACTCACGGCCTCAGTCAGTATCGGATCGATGCCCGTCATTGTTACATGGTCTGTGATGAGGACAAAGTCTCCAAACTGGTTGAGGGTTGCCGTGATGTCCGAATAGGTCATTTTGTTGCCTACAGGTGTGATACCTTCAGTGATTGGCGTGGTTGCCACTGACAGTCTGCCCCAGCGTGTGAAGCGGATTATCTTTCCCTGATTTTTGGGGATCGGGCGCTTCTGGCCGAATTTGCGGAAGGTCAGAAGGGGGAGTGCCTTTGTGAGAGCCACCCTGTCGTAGTAGTCCTCTATTTTAGTGCGTGAGTTTGCCGTTGTCATTCTTTCGACATCGAAAAATGCTATATTAATCAGTCTAAGCATTGTATGCTCCTTTCTCTACCCTAATCGTAGTGCTTTATCTACCAGTGCAGAGAAGTCCTTGTCAGGCAAATTCCAAACATCATCCGGAAGCCCGGGCAGTGTTTTTTTCACTGCGCCCGGTGTTTTTTGTCCCCTTGATGGTTCCACGAACGGGGCCTTAGTGCTCCCTGATTTCAGAGTGACTGTCTGAGTTGGCTTCTGCGCCGGTGGTTGCTGTTGTGCCGGAGCCGGTGTCGGCGCTGGCGCAACAGGGGTTGTTTGCGCGGGGGGCACTGGGGTCTGAGGGCTCCTCCCCAGACTTGCAAAATACGGCCCCTGTCCCAATATGGTCCTCATCTGGTCATAAACCAGACGGAAGGTCCTCAGATCATTGTTCATTGTTTCGAGCAATGCCGGTGGGAGCTGTTCCTGAAATGACAAAAGTACATCACGGCAATAGGGGTCCCTCATAGCAAGAGCCGCCATGTGGGCCGATTCCTCTTGCCTCTGTCTTGCTTCTAGTGCGGCGTTAAACCTTTGCCTGAAGATTTCCTCTTCATCCTGTGCGGGCGCCTTGTTCTGTGCCTCACGCCAGTTGTTTCGCCGCTCAATGAACTCATCCCATGTCTCATCCTCATTCGGTTCCTCTGGCTCGGGTCCCCGAGATGCAGGAGTTACCGTCTGTTGTGCAGGGAGAGTCCCTGTTTGGACAAGTGTTACGACCTTTTCCATTAGCGATGGGTCACTGTTGATGCGGTCTATCAAAGCCCTGTAGGGTGCTAACTGCTGTGTCTTTCTGGTATAGTCGAGACCCTGACTTGCAAGGCGGACTAAGTCATCTTCCGTCTCAATGGGTATCTCCTGACCATGATATTTCAGAGTCCTATACGGCTTTGGTTCCTCGGCTGGTGTCGCCGGATCATCAACAGGTGGCTCCGCTCCTGCGGCCTGACTTCCATCTACGGGAGGTGTCTCTTCTTCCTCTTCTTCTCCTTCATCGTCATCGTCCCTTCCTGCAAAAAGCAGGGGAGATTTCTCGTCAAAAGCAGAATAGTCCTCGCCGTCGATACCGGGTATTCCCTCGTCTATAGGGTCGGAATCCGGGGTTGTCTTTCCCGCGCTCGCGTCGTTCAGGTCTGCGCTGTCATGCTCACCAGCACTAGCGCCATCAAAAAACCATTTCCATAATTTCATATTA
>CAZIVV010000253.1:0-25496 GCA_964542775.1 uncultured Desulfomonile sp. | reverse complement strand
AATCCGCATCATGGATTTAGTCCTCTATATCACGGCGCTTGCAATGTTCTCCGTCATGCCACATGCAATACATTTTGATCAAGTCCATTGTGGATCTGGCATGTTTCACGCCGGAGGCAAGCGCCGTGCCGCCGAAAGCATTTTTGCCTTTACCACGACCATCTCAGGGCCTCGAGAGCTTGTTAAAATGGAGCGAATAACTACAATGTAATGATTGCAAACTGTACAGAAGCAATTCATGACTTTGCTTTTTGGAAAAAGGTTCCAAAATCTCTATTTCTGAAAGAACTTCCCGTCAGCTTGAACCACGTCGGCGTCCACAACAATCAAATGAATCGGAGCTCCAATGACCAGCTTGCCTTTAATCACATCAACAATTTTTCCCACAACCATAACTCTTTCGTTAATTCGCGGGACATATGATGATATGCGATTTGACTTAAACGCCCATTTACCCGGAAATATCATATCTGCGCCAGGAGCGTAGCCTTCATCACTCTTGCAGATGATTAAATCGCCTTCTCTTGTTTCTATAGTCCCAGTCAAGGCGACATACTTTCCTTCCTGGGGCATTACCGTGGGCGGTTTTTCCACATACTCGTTGCCCGGGACTGCATTAAACTGGCGAACTGCGTCCGTGAACGAAGTTACTGGTTGACCTTGCTCCACATGAGTCTCGTTTCTTTTGGCTTCCGGACGATCAGCGATATTTGCAACAAGGTTTATCAAACGACGCTCTCTGAAAATCGACAAAGTAACTGTTTCTCCGGACTCGCACTTTCTGATCTTGGACACAAGATCTTGTGAATCTTTGACTGGAATCTCATTAAATTTCAGAATTACGTCTCTTTCCATGATACCCGCTTTGTGGGCTGGCGAGTCATGAATGACCTGGGATATTAAAACTCCTTCAGTTGTGGACAATCCCAACTGTATTGAAAGCTTGGGGGTTAGGTTATGAATGTTTATGCCCAAGAAACCTCCTTGGATAACTGGGCTCTCCAATGCTTTAAGACCCACGGCTACGTAGTTTGTGAGCAAATTGTATACGTTCTCGCGTCCCAACCTTTCAGCTATTTGCATAGCAGTTCCAGCTTTTTTGCTCTTCACATTAATATCAGCGCCGTTGGCTAATAATAGCCTCGCTGTATCCACATCCCCTTCTGCGCTAGCTATCATGAGAGGGGTAAGGCCATCTTTGTCTTTCAGATCCGGCAGAGCGCCCTTTTCTAAAAGTCCTTTTGCTATGTAGGTTCTCTTTCCAACGACTGCGTAAAATAGAGCTGAACGACCATTAGCATCCAGAGCGTTGACGTCGGCTCCTTTTTCCCACAATACCTCAACGATAGGAGAGTAGCCTCGTAACGATGACAACATCAAGGCGGAACCCCCTTTTTTGCTCTTTGCGTTTACATCAGCCCCCGCATCGATCAGCCGAGAGGTTATCTCTTGGAAATTGCTAGTAGCAGCCACTATGAGAGGTGTCCAACCTTCGGAATCTCGTTGATCAGCGGCGGCTCCTGAATCCAGAAGTAAATTGACCATATCCGCTGAGTCACGTCCCGCAGCGAAATGCAAGGAGCTACTCCCCTTTCTATCCTTCACATTGGGGGACGCTCCATATTTCAACAACAATCGGGCTTCATCAATCTTATTGTGCTTTGCAGCTTCCAGCAAACCAGTCCAACCGTCATCTTTCATGGCTTTGTCAGGTTTGGCTCCTACTTTCAACAAATATTCGAGAACTTCGGCCTGGCTATTTGACACCGCAAGGATGCACGGAGTTTTCCCCCTATTATCAGCCAGGTCTGGATCCGCTTTTCCATCCAGCAGAGCCTGCACGGTCTCAAGGTTACCCTGCTTTGCTGCTGACATGAGAGCTGTAGTTCCCTGCTTATCTCTCAAATTGGGATTCGCTTTTTTGCTGAGCAAGAATTTAACAGCTTCCGTGTGGCCGTTTTCTGCTGCAAGCATTAGAGGCGTTTCTCCGGACGAGTTAGGTGTGTTAACATTTGCCCCTTTAGTGATCAACAGGTCGATTATTTCAACATTCCCTCCTTCCGCAGATAGCGTGAGCGGTGTATCACCATCTTCATCCTTTCCATTCAGGTCCATTTTGTCAGCTAGAAGGGCTGCAACGACATCAAGATGACCATTTCTTGCCGCATAGACCAAAGCTGGTGGGGCCTGTCTACTTTCAGACTTAGGCTGAATGGCTGCTCCCTTGGTAAGAAGCAGTTTTACGATATCGGGGTAGCCCAATGCCGAGGATAAAAATATTGCTGAATAATTTCCATTTCGTGTTTTGGAATTTGTGTCAGCGCCCTTTTCCAAGATTTCGTTGACCTTGGAAATATCACCGAGTATGCAGGCCTTGATCAGATCTGAGCCAAATTTGCCCTCTGCAGGGATACTTGCGCCTTTATTCAGTAGATTTCGAACAAGGTCCCTGTGTCCTTGTTTGCAGGCCATTATTAGAGCTGTCTCACCATTTTTATCAGTTACATTTAGATTCGACCCCCATTGCATCAAGATGGGCACCAGTTCAACTGAGCCTCTCTTGGATGCATACATGAGGGCGTCCCGGCCCGATTTATCTTTGATATGAACGTTTGCGCCTTTTTCCAGTAACAATTTAGCAATCTGAGTGTGCCCGTTACGGCAGGCTTCTATTAGAGCAGTTTGCCCATCCTTTGTCGTTAACTGGAGATGAACTCCGGAACTTACCAATTTTTCGACAATCTTCTCTCTCCCTTCACTAGAGGCTCTAATCAAAGGGGTTTGCCCATCTTCATCCCGGGCATTTACATCCGCCCCTTTACGAATAAGCTCTTCTAATCTTGCATAATCACCATTTCCGGCAACCTCGATAAGTTCCTGTTCCTTCTCCCCAGAAATGGCGACAGAAACCAACATGAAGAAACAAAGGACCAGGCCTATTGTCACATACGTAACTCTTTGGAGCATATTGATTTACCCCTTTGAATGGCTTTTTTTGAAAACCGAATGTATTGAGATACCCATTCATCCTATTCAATTGTTCCGTTACTCAAAAGCATTGGAGTCAAAGTTCCCGGTCGTGACCACATGGTCCCGGTGAAGCAGATATTTTGGTTCTTACTAATTTTTAAAGCTCTCTCGTTATATTCCTTGGCAAGGGTAAGGCATATATCCCATGTCAACGATCCAACATTCATATTTACCCTTACAGTAGTCGTCAGCCAACCTTCCTCAACATCTGATACTATACCGCACCATCTAACTCTCAAGTCACGGTATTGCTTCCACTCTCTGTCTTTCTGAGCATCAGTCAGAGAGTTCTCCAAGATAAATATTCTGCGGATGTCCCTGAATGAGACGTTGGAAGACATATACTGATTCGCTATCCGTTGGTCAGCCTCAACTTCTTTAAGACGACCTTTTGCTTTTTGGTGACCTTGGTCAGCAGACGATTGTAGCCATTTCTTAGCTTCATCGAAATTCTGGTTAAGTGTTCCCAGCCCATGAGAATACATGTTTCCAATGATGAATTGAGCTTCGGGGTCGGTTTGCTCTTTAGGCTTTAGTAGCCATTCCAAAGCCGAAGAATAATTTTGAGTGACACCCTCTCCATAGTAATACATGAAACCGAGATATTTTTGTGCTGTAGAGTCCCCTTGGTCTGCTGCCTTCTGAAACCATTTAAAAGCTTGAGTAAAATCCTTCTTAAAACCTTCTCCATAGTAATACAGAGCACCAAGACTTCTTTGTGCTACAGAATCACCCTTATCTGCAGCCTTCTGATACCATGTTACAGCCTTTACCAGATCCTTTTGGACACCATCTCCATGACAATACATGAAAGCAAGATATGTCTGCGCCTGAGGATCATCCTTATCTGCAGCCTTTTGATACCATTTAAGAGCTTGAGCCAGATCTTTTGGAAACCCGTCTCCATGATAATACATGAAAGCAAGATATGTCTGCGCCTGAGGATCATCCTTATCTGCAGCCTTTTGATACCATTTTGCAGCCTCTACGAGATCTTTTTGAACACCTCTTCCCTGATGAAACATGACGCCAAGATTTCTCTGTGCCTGAGCTTCGCCTTTCTCTGCTGCCTTCCGGAACCATTTTAGGGCTTCAACAGAATCTTGTTTAACCCCTAATCCATTAGCGTATAGAACTCCGACACCCATCTCAGCTGAAGCTTCACCCTTTTCTGCAGCCATTTGGTACCATTTCATGGCTTCGTTAGGATCTTCGGAGACACTTAGTCCTAGATGATACATTTTGCCAAGCATTGATTGGGCTCTTGGATTACCCTGTTCCGCTGCCTTGTGAAAGTTCTTAAATGCTCTAGTATAGTCTTTCTTAACGCCATCACCATAATAATATTTCATGCCAAAAGATAACGGATCTTGTTTGTCTACTTCTCCATCATCACAGGACACTGTAAATAGACACAGGCATAAAAACAAGAAAACTAGGTATTTCATGATCTATCCCCATCATGTGGTGTGCTATGAATTAAGAAATGTATACTGCAAGTAAGTTTAAAGTAACTTACATGAACTTCAGAGTCCAGCAAAAAGTCGAATTTTTAAGGTGTCCCCGGGGTTGAGTTGTGATCAAATGGATGTGCGCTGGCTTGGTAGCAGATCACCCCCTAATCCTAATATTAGACAAATTCTAAGATCGACCGATATCGTTTATGTCAGCAGTTTTTCAACGGATTGGAACTGTTAAACAGGATGGGAGACATTCCCTGTTGATCGTCCTCAACGTTTGGTCTACGCCGCTGGTAAGAAAGGGGTAACAAGTTCAGGATCTTTGGCGGCACGGCGCTTGCTTATAGGAAATTGTAAAATTGCTCTTATGCGCACAAGCCAAGTAATGTTACAAAGATATTTGGACAAGAATTGCAAGCGCCGTGATATCCTCTGACCATCCTGTTAAAGGTTATTTGTGAGATCGTCCTGAAGATAACAAGAATATATGAAGCGTGCATGATTTCCTGGGAATCGTCCGGGGCAAATCTTTTAACACTGCAGCAAGGACTCAGCAAAACTTAGGATACTCGCAGCCTTGCAATAGCTAACCTGTTATAGTTAAGGACAGTTCTAAGCAATGGTGAGCTACAAGTCTTACAATAAACAATTGCTCGATGTCGTCCTGTCCGATGAAAGCCAATGACCTGATTGGGTCTAAATGTTTGATATCACGCATTTATTGGGGAAGTAAGATAGAAGGGAAAAGTCATTCCGCACTGCAGCAAGGGTGCAGCATGAGCGAGTTACTAGAATTCCACCTAATTATATCATATTGAAATATGGCTACTATTTATGCATAACTCGTTATAGAGCTACGGATTGATACTTCGTAGCTCTATAATCAAAAGTTCAAGAGGACAGCAAACAGGTCACGTGTTCTGTTCGAAAATTTTTCAGGTATCCTCCATCTTTTACTCCCAAATTGAATCAAAAATATTGCAGAACCTTTCCATTGTTTGTAAATTGAAAAATTTGAATCAGTTTAGAAATTGTTTTAGCAATATATGCACACTTTCAGAAAATTTTTGTCCTGAGCCTGTAATGCCTCAGTTGGAATTGGACAAGTCCTCCGTTAGACTAGTCACTGGATCACGGAGGTATTGTAATGAGAAGGCGGAGGAATTACGCGCCCGAAGAGAAGGTCCGTATTCTAAAGAGGCATCTGATTGATCGTGTACCGGTGTCGGACTTGTGTGATGAGTTGGGGCTTCAACCTACTGTATTCTATCGGTGGCAGAAAGACTTATTCGAACATGGCGCAGCGGCTTTTGAGCGGCAGCCAAAGGTAAAACAAAGTGAGTCTCGGCGTCGTATTGAAGCTCTTGAAGCAAAACTCAGACGTAAAGACGAGGTTCTGGCCGAACTGCTCGAGGAACATGTATCCTTAAAAAAAAGTCTTGGGGAGACTTGAGGATTCTCTGGGTTTCTCCGGAAGTTAGGGACAGTGTGGTGGATTTCATCCATCGCTGGTCGGAACTCACTGAGATATCGTTGGTCCGCTTCGTCACCTGGCTGGGGATCTCCCGGAGCAAGTTTTATGATTGGCAAAACCGTTATGGGATGGTCAACGAACACAATGGTCGGATTCCAAGAGATTTCTGGCTTGAGGACTGGGAAAGGAAAGCTATCATTCGATTTTATCATGAGCACCCCAACGAGGGCTATCGCCGATTGGCCTTTATGATGTTGGATTCTAATGTGGTTGCTGTGAGTCCGGCTACGGTTTGGAGAGTCCTCAACATGGAAGGACTCCTGCGTCCCTGGAAGGTGACACCATCAAAGAAGGGAACTGGATTCAATCAACCACTGAAGCCTCATGAGCATTGGCATATGGACGTGTCGTACATAAACATCTCCGGGACTTTCTATTACCTGTGCAGCGTGCTTGACGGATGCAGTCGATATATCGTTCACTGGGATATCCGTGAGTCGATGCGGGAAGCCGACGTCGAGATAATACTTCAAAGAGCCAGGGAGAGCGTTCCCGAAGCAACTCCCCGGATCATCTCAGACAACGGGCCACAATTTATAGCCCGAGATTTCAAGGAGTTTATCCGAATCAGCGGCATGACACACGTTAGGATTTCCCCTCACTATCCGCAAAGTAACGGAAAAATTGAAAGATGGCATCAGTCACTCAAACAGGAGTGTATCAGGCCCAGAACTCCGCTGTCTCTGGAGGAAGCCCGACGAATAGTAGCTGAATATGTGACGCATTATAACAATTTTCGACTTCATAGCGCCATAGGCTATGTAACGCCTAAGGACAAACTCGATGGCAGGGAAAAGGAGATATTCGCGAACCGGGATATGAAGCTGGAGATGGCCAGGGAAAGCCGTAGATTGCATCGTCAGGCTACAAAGCGAATAAACCTTGAGACAACATCCTGGAGATGTGATAAAATTTTACTGCCGAGTGAAACGGAGGCAGGCTCTGCTGGGAAGCAACCTGTTGAGGGATAGCTCGACCAAGGCTCATCGAGCCGATACGCAAACAGATGGGAGTGATCTAAAACCTCCCATCAACATCCACATCGGACGATAGACCTTGCCATGCCTAAAAAATCCCCGCCCGAAGGGCGGAACAGAATCTCAAACCATGTAAGTGACTGTCTAAGAAAAAGAGTCACCTGTCCATTTTCCGCTGAACCAGTACAAGCCTACTCCGGAGTAATCTCAAACGCGCCCTTGCCCCATGACTGATTATATTATTTATTGTCCGAAATTGCCTACCGTGTGACTTCCTTATGGTGTCCACATAGGTGTCCACATGGAGGGCTAACGACGTTAAAAGTGGGTGCATCACCGTATCAGTTGATGAACTGTAACATGTTGTTATAATTATAACTAATATGCTACAGTATCTGCCAGTAGTAACTGGAAAAAGATCTTTTCCTTGCTCTCATAACCCAAAGGTCAGAGGTTCAAATCCTCTCCCCGCTACCAATAGTTATCCAAAGGTTACAGAAATCATTCTGTAACCTTTTCTGGTTCTGCGGGCTGTATGAAGTTTGCGCCAGAGGCGGGCACCCGGCGCCATGCCGTTATTAAATTTCCTGGCCCAACTGAAATTCGACTCCGACCGGGCAGTGATCCGAACCCATGACATCCGTCATAATGAAGGCTTTTTTTATCGCTGGAGCCATTTCAGAACTGACAAATATGTAATCTATGCGCCAGCCGATATTTCTGGAGCGTGCGCCGCTCTTCATGTCCCACCAGCTATACTGGACAGCGTCCGGGTTAAGCGCCCTGAATGTATCAACATAGCCCGTCGATACCGCCCTGTCCATCCATTCGCGCTCTATTGGAAGAAATCCTGATACCTTGGAATTCTCCTTGGGACGAGCCAGGTCTATTTCGTTGTGAGCCGTGTTTACATCACCGACGAAAATTATGTTGGGATTGTTTTTGCGAAGATCCTCAACCCACTCGAGAAAAGCTTCATAAAAGGACATCTTGTAGTCCAGACGTTCCTTGCCACTCTTGCCATTCGGGAAATAGATGTTCAACAATTCGAAAGAGCCGTAGTCCAGGCGAATGATCCGCCCCTCTCCGTCAAATTCCGGTCGGCCCATAGTCGTTTCGATGAGTCTGGGTTCGATCCTGCTGTAAACGGACACTCCGCTGTAACCCTTGCGCTGAGCCGAACTCCAGTAACTTCTGTAGGCGTTAGGCTCGAGCAGTTCTCTTGTCAGTTGCTCAGGCGATGCTTTTGTTTCCTGTACGCACAAAATGTCCGGAGACTCTCTTTCAAGCCACTCCAGAAAGCCTTTTTTGTGAACGGCCCTGATTCCATTAACATTCCAGCTCAATAGTTTAGTCAGTTGAGTCATGTAATCCCCTGATTCCGATATATGTTCCTGAAAGACCAATCCATCGACAAAGCGCTTCTGCTCCTTGGATGGACAATTGAACCGATCCGGAAAAAAACAAACGAAGCCATTGCAGCCAGTATAATACAAAAATAAAAAAGCCCAACACTATGTCAGGCTTTAGTTTAAATACGGTGGTGCCGAAGGCCGGACTCGAACCGGCACGAGCTTTCGCCCGCCACCCCCTCAAGATGGTGTGTCTACCAAGTTCCACCACTTCGGCATTTGGTGAGTATACTTTCACATAGTGTTTCAAGTCAATACCCAAGATGTCTCTAAGTTCGCAAGACCTTAACAAATAGATCCAGAAACGCCAGGACCTACCGGATCAGTCACAGACCCCGAAACATATCATATCAAACTTTAAGTATAGCATTTAACATGCGTATATATCAAGCTAAAAATAGCTTGACAACAGGTTATTGAGCCTATAGTCTCTTTTTAGCGGACTCAGCTAACGACTATTTGCTTACGCGCCGACTCAATTTTACTGACGTAAAAAGACGGGGCCATCAAAAGTTTAAACGGGATTCGCCAGCATTTCAGAAAGCCATTTTCGAGCATATGTTCAGTTCCGGATGTGGCTTGTTTCAGGGAGAAACACTTTGCATGTTCCGGCGCTCTTAAAAGAAGTAATCGGATATCTGCAGCCCAGGGACGGTGGAGTATATTTAGACGGAACTTTAGGTTATGGTGGCTACTCTATATCATTATTAACAGAATCATATCCTACTGGTGTCGTTTACGGCTTTGATCTGGACAGATCGGCTATTGAGCGCACATCGGCAAGGTTGTCGGAATACAGCGATAGGTTCAGACCCATACACGCGGGATTCCATGAAGCCCGAGAGAGACTGGAGGAGCTTGGAGTAGCTGGCGTTGATGGGATAGCCCTGGATCTGGGTCTTTCATCCAGTCAGATTGATGATCCGGAACGGGGTTTCAGTTTCAGGTTTGAAGGGCCATTGGACATGAGATTTGACACGGAATCAGGACCGACATTGCTGGAGATGTTGAGAAAAATAAAAGTGTCTGAACTGGAGCGGGTTCTGAGGGAATACGGAGAGGAGCGTTTTTCGTCGCGCATATCCAAGGCGATACAGGAGGCGATAAGAAGAGGATCGTTAAAGACGACATCTGATCTGGCGGAACTTGTCGCTCGCGTAATCCCGGGACGCCGTGGAAAGATACATCCGGCAACCAGGACGTTTCAGGGTCTGAGGATAATGGTGAACAGGGAGCTTGAGAACCTGCGGACGGCGCTGGAAGAATTGCCTTTACTGTTAAGACCCGGGGCAAGGCTGTGTGTGGTGTCCTATCATTCGCTTGAGGACAGACTCGTGAAATTGTCATTCAGGGAACTGGCAAAATCGGGCGCACGCTGGAGAATCGTTACACCCAAACCTGTCCGGCCAACAATGGAAGAAACACGTTCCAATCCGCGAGCCAGGTCGGCAAGGCTACGGGTAATAGAATCACAGTCATGAAAGGTCACTGAGGAACCTGCGTCGAATGCGAATCACTCAATATGTATCATCGGTTTTCAGGGCTTTTTTGAGTGGCCTCACCAGATACGGTCATGTGTCGGACACTTGCAGACGTGGAGTGACCTTTCTTGGTGTCAGCGTGCTGATCTTTGCCCTGTTCATCGGTTTTTTCTACGTCTGGAACCGCATGAAAATAGTTCAGGTGGGCTACGAAATTTCCACGCTCGAGAAAAACAACAGGGAACTAAAAAACCGGAAGCGGGAACTGCTTCTGGAAATAGCGAGTCTTGAATCTCCTGGAGAGCTTGAGAAAAAGGCGGCGAAGCAGGGTTTGCGTTTTCCCGCCATTGGCAAGGTGATCCATGTCCCGTGACAAAAAACAGACCAACTGGGTTGTCTTTCGAATTGTTCTTGTGGCGTTGATCTTCACTATGGGAGCAGGTTTGTTGATGTTTCGGGCGTATCGGCTTCACGTGACAGAATCGGACATGCTGAAGAAAAAAGCGGAGAAGCAGCGCACCCGTGTCATCACGCTTGAATCCCGCCGTGGTCTGATACTGGATAGATCGGGAGAACAGCTTGCCGCAAGCCTTGAGGTCAATTCCGTGTACGCCAGGCCACGCAAGATATCGGGGACCAAAGAGAGAAAAGAAGTCGCGGCCAAGCTTGCGGACATACTGGAAATGGACCCCAGGGAGGCGCTTTCAAAGCTCAAGGAGGATCGCCCATTTGTGTGGATAAAACGCAGGGTATCACCTTACGTAGCTGAAAAAATTAAAAAAGCCGATCTGGATGGTATATTCACGGGCTCAGAATATTCGCGGTTCTATCCTTTAAAGAAATTCGCGGCGCATGCGATAGGTTTCGCCGGCATGGATTCGAAGGGTTTAGAGGGCCTGGAGCTTTACTACGATGAGTACCTGAAGACAGAACCGATTCCCGTGACGGGCCAGCGTGACGCCTTGGGCAGACCGGTAATGTTTGATCTGATGGGAGTGGCGCCGGTTCGCAATGACATATATTTGACACTCGACAGGAACATACAGCACATAGTTGAAAAGGAGCTGGATGAGGCGGTTCGAAGGGAACAGGCCAAGAGTGGTCAGGCGATCGTCATGGACATTGACACTGGCGAGATACTCGCTCTGGCGATTCGACCGACCTACAACCTCAACATGTTCCATGAGGCCGCCCCAGCCGCTCGACGAAACAGGGCCGTAGCGGACACATTTGAGCCGGGCTCCACCTTCAAGGTCTTCCTGGCCGCCGCCATGATTGAATTAAACAAGGTGGTCGAAGGCGAAAAGATTTTCTGCCACAACGGTCTGATGCGGTATAACGGCGCCGACATACACGATGTCGCTCCTCACAAGATATTGTCATTTGAGGACGTTATTTCGATGTCAAGCAACATAGGCGCTGTGAAACTATCCGACAAACTGACAAAGAAGGACTTCTACAGGATTTTGCAGGATTTTGGTTTTGGGAGCCCTACCAACGTCGATTTCCCCGGGGAGAGGAGTGGGCTACTTCTGGCGCCGGAGAAATGGTCAGCGCTGACCAAGGCAAACCTGGCTTTTGGGCAGGGTGTAAGCGTGAGTCCGATCCAGTTGATTGCAGCGTTCAGCTCGGCGGTCAATGGTGGAAATTATTACTGGCCCCACATAACTGCAAAAATCTCAAATCAGGTAGGCGAGACGGTCCTTGAGTTCCAGCCGCGCATACAAAGACGTGTCATACGTCCGGAGACATCCGACCGGGTAGTTAAAATCCTTCGGAAAACGGTCACGGTGGGTACCGCCAAGGCGGCGTTTGTTCCGGGAGCCGATGTCATAGGCAAGACGGGCACCGCCCAGAAAGCTGACCCTGGAGGTGGCTATTCCCGGGACCGTTATGTGATGTCGTTCATAGGCGCAATGATGGGAATAAAGCCACGATTGGCTATTATGGTGATGATTGACGAGCCACGTGTTTACAAAGATCGCACAGGTGGTAAAGTGGCCGCTCCTGTCTTCAAGCGAATGGCAGAGGGGATACTTGCCCTTTGTGGAAGCCAGGTTCCATCTAACAACAACTCCATAATGGCGTCAAAGGGAGAATGGACAAATCCGGCTTCCGCTCCGGAAAAGACTGTGATGGTCTCACGCGGCCCCAATCCTGGAGAATGGGTCGTTCCTGACCTGAAGGGTCTGGACATGAGGCAGGCGCTGGACGCGCTGAATACAATGAAATGCGACGTTACGATGGATGGAGTTGGGAAGGTAATTTCCCAGAAGCCCAAGCCCGGGTTCATTATCAACGAAGGAGCTAGCGTGTCGGTGGTCTTTGCTGGAGGGAACCCATGAGCGTGCTACTGAAGGACATAATTCCATCCTTGGGCGAATGTGTCGCGCATGGCAATACTGATGTCATGGTTACCGGAGTTACTCACGACAGTCGAAAAATATTGCCCGGATGGGTATTTGTGGCTATCTCCGGCGAGAAATCCGATGGGAACGAATTCATAGGGATGGCAATTCAGAAGGGAGCAGGGGCGATAATCTCAGAAAAAGAGCCCTCCGGCGCTTTTGCTCAAGTGTCGGCCCCCTGGATCAGAGTGAATAAAGCGCGTGACATAATGGGTCATGTAGCCTCAGCGGTCTATAACCGCCCCACGAGTGAAATGGCTCTGGTGGGAATAACAGGCACCAACGGAAAGACGACCCAGACATATCTGCTTGAATCCATCACAAGAGCCGCCGGTCTGGTTCCCGGGGTTGTGGGGACAATTTCCTACAGATGGCTGGACAATGACATTTCAGCTTCCAACACCACTCCCGAATCGTCTGATTTACAGCGAATGTTCAGGGAAATGCGAAACTCCGGCGTGTCAAACGTTTTCATGGAAGTGTCCTCACATGGCCTCACAATGGGACGTCTCAACGGGTGCGCTTTTGACATTTGCGTTTTCACCAATTTGACACAGGATCATCTGGATTATCACCGCGACATGGAGGACTATTATCAGGCCAAGAAATTACTTTTTTCAAACCTCCTGAAACTATCTGACAAGCCTGAAAAGACCGCTATAATTAATTTTGATGATCCCTATGGACAGAGACTTCTGTCGGAACTTGAAGGTTTGAGGGTAATTTCATTCGGATCTTCAAGCAGTTGTGATTTCCATCCGTCCAGGATTGAAATAAGGGCGGAAGGTATCTCTGGATCCCTGAAGACACCAGACGGCTCCCTGGAAATCGAATCCAGTCTGACAGGCTCTTTCAACCTTTCGAACATAATGGCCGCTGTGGCCGTGTCACGGACTCTGGGAATACCTGACGACGCCATCAGACTTGGGGTTTCGGGCCTGAGTGTGGTTCCCGGCAGATTACAGAGGGTAACTTCTTCAAAGGGTTACATATTTGTAGACTATGCGCATACGCCTGACGCCTTGGCCAATATTCTGGATGCCCTTCGGAAATCCTGTTCCGGGAGAATAATAACGCTTGTGGGATGCGGAGGAGATCGTGACAGGACCAAGCGCCCTCTAATGGGTGAGCAGGCCGCATACGGTAGCGATTTTGTTGTGATAACGTCTGACAATCCACGAACGGAAGATCCATTGTCGATAATAGCCCAGATTGAACCCGGGGTGAAGAAGGCTGAACTGAAGCCGGCTAACGTCGAGGCGCAGTCTGAAAGGATGGAATCGGGCGAATATTGTGTAATCCCGGACCGCAGAGAGGCCATCAACTGGGTCGTGCGGCGTCTACGGGATACGGATACTCTGCTGGTAGCAGGTAAAGGTCATGAGACATACCAGGAAATCAACGGGGTCAGATATCCGTTTGATGATAGTGAGGAGATTCGCAAGGCTCTGGACAGCCTTGAGCGATAACTGTTTTATCAAATGAGGATAGTGTGGATCTGGTTTAATGCGAGCTGATAAACTTCAATACAATGTTTTTCAGATATGCGCTGCGTGCGACGGCGAGAGAATTAGTGGCGCGACTGAAGCGATCTTTACTGGAATATCTACTGACTCCAGGGACATAAGGCCTGGAGATTTGTTCGTTCCTTTAAGGGGCGAAAATTTCAACGGATTCGATTATGTGATTCCGGCTCTGGAGGCCGGGGCCAGTGGCAGCCTTGTAGACAGCGATTTCTCTGATCAATTGCCAAAAAACCTTTCTAACCACGTCCTGATTAAAGTGCAGGACACCCTCCGTTCGTTGACTGACCTTGCATCAACCCACCGTATATTATTTCCGATTCCCTTGATCGCTGTCACGGGCTCCTCTGGCAAGACTACCGTCAAGGAGATGATCGCATCCATACTATCGACCAAGAACAGAACATTGGCCACCAAAGGGAACTTCAATAACCTGATTGGCCTGCCGATGACGGTCCTGTCCATTTCAGGGGATTTCGATTCAGCCGTTGTAGAGGCCGGTATAAACCGGATCGGTGAAATGGATTGGCTGGCAAGAGCGGCGAATCCGGACGTGGCAGTCATTTCAACAATCGGTCCTGTTCACCTCGAAGGTCTTAAAAATATAGCCACAGTTGCCCGTGAAAAATTCAAGCTCGTTCAGGCCGCCACGAAAGCGGGTGTAGTGCCATTTGGCATTCCGGAAATAGATGCGCTTGCCGAATCACACCCAGGAAAGCTTTTCTCTTTCGGTATGGACGGGGGAGATTTCAGGGCATCCAAGATAACATTCGGCGATGGAACACATTTTCTAATGGACTGCCCATGGGGATCCAGGAAAATCACTGTTCACGTTCCAGGCAGACATAACATAGCAAACGCGCTTGCGGCGGCTGCGGCCTGCCTTAACCTGGGCTCAGGCCTGGATGAGATTGCCCACGGCCTCGAAATTCTTGAGGCGCCTTCATGGCGTATGGAAACAGTCAAATTTGGTCAGAATCATGTTCTCATCAAGGATTACTACAACGCAAATCCCCAATCGATGAGGGCGGCTCTGGAGACGCTGGCAGATTTTGACAGCTCATCCGGGACATTGGCGATACTTGGCGACATGATGGAACTCGGGGAGTTATCTGAAACACTCCACAGGGATCTGGGAAAATTCGCAGCCCTACTGAAAATCAACAAAGTCATATTCATAGGCCAAAAAGGCAGGTTCTTTGGCGAGGGTTACAAAAGCGTGTGTGGCTCAACCGCTTCTCTTGAGCTATTTGATGACAAGGACTCGGCCTGGGAAGCCATAAAGAGTGAAATAGGCGCTCATGACAGGATACTGGTTAAAGCGTCCCGTTCCATGAAAATGGAGCTTATAGCAAACAGGATACTGGAGGAGATATAATCAATGCTTTACCATTTGCTCTATCCTTTGGGCGCTAACAGCATATTATTCAATGTATTCAAGTATATTTCTTTCAGGGCTATTATGGCGACGCTAACCGCCCTGATGATAAGCTTTCTGCTGGGTAGGCCCCTGATAGATTATTTGAGGGAGTTCCAGATAGGTCAGATGGTTAGGGAAGACGGTCCCAAATCACATTTGGGCAAGACCGGAACCCCGACGATGGGCGGATTGCTAATTCTGTTTGCGCTGACATTCTCATGCCTTTTATGGGCCAGGCTTGACAACATTTACGTCTGGATAGTCCTCGGAGTCACAGTCGGCTATGGTGGGGTCGGTTTCCTCGACGATTACCTCAAGGTTGTTCGCCGTAATCACAAGGGCCTGAGCGCCAAACACAAGCTTGGCCTGCAGCTTGTCATCGGTTGCGTGGTAGGTCTGGCGCTATGGCTTGACCCTGTATTCAAGACTACGCTTGCGGTGCCTTTTTTCAAGAACATAACACCTGACCTCGGTATCTGGTACATCCCGTTTGCAGCGCTTGTGATAGCAGGCGCATCCAACGCGGTGAACCTTACCGATGGTCTGGACGGCCTGGCTATTGGCCCTGTAATGATCTGTGGCGCGACTTATCTGATATTTGCCTATATCTCGGGTCACCTGAAGCTGGCCCAGTATCTCCAGGTTCCCTACGTTCCAGGATCTGGTGAACTTTGTGTGGTTTGCGGCGCAATGCTGGGGGCCGGCATGGGCTTCCTCTGGTATAACGCCTACCCGGCCGAGGTATTCATGGGAGACGTGGGTTCGCTGTCTCTGGGAGGCCTGCTTGGCGCCGTGGCTGTGGTCACAAAACATGAGATCCTGCTGGCTATCGCAGGAGGTGTGTTCGTCATTGAGGCGATGTCTGTCATTTTGCAGGTAGCCTCTTTCAAGATGACCGGAAAACGAATATTCAACATGGCCCCTATACATCACCATTTTGAACTCAAGGGATGGGCGGAGCCGAAGGTCATTGTGAGGTTCTGGATCATATCAATCTTCTTTGCGCTTATAGCAATGAGCACTCTTAAGTTGAGATAACCACGGAGGAGTTATGACCAAACTTTCGGGGAACAAGACAAGGCAGGGCAGGCGCTTGAGATCCAGGCAGGGCGTCGTGATTTGTGACAGTCTACCGGGGCGCTTTCCTGACGCTGTAGAATACAGGCCGGCGTATCGATGTTTGGCCAGAAAGAAGCAGTCCACTTTGGGTTATGTTCCCGGTGAACAGCACGCCAACTGGTTAATGGCATAAACAGATTTTTTGGGGATTTTCATGAGCCAGGTTTCAGTTGAAGTCAGACCCACCGGTTTTTTCAGAAGCAGTCTTGGAAATGACCCTTTACTGCTGGCCATCACTATTACCATTCTGGCAGTTGGAATAGTGATGGTCACATCAGCGGGTTATATGATTGGTTCCGGCAAATTCGGCGATGGTTTTTACTACACGAAGAGGCAGGGAATTTCCATGCTGATTGGGCTGGCTCTGATGTTCGTGTTTTCCCGGATTAATCCTCAGTTCTGGAAAGATGCGGCTGCTCCGGTCATGGGAATCGGCATTTTGATGATGACGCTGATTTTTGTTCCCGGAGTCGGCGTCGAACTAGGAGGCTCCAGGCGATGGATACGGATGCCGTTCGGTTTTTTTCTACAGCCTTCTGAACTCATAAAATACGCTCTTATAATATTTTTCGCTCACTCCCTCGCCAAGAAGGGAGATGGTGTGCGGGCCTTCACTGTCGGATTTTTACCTCATATCATCATTATTGCCCTGGTCATATTGCTGGTCCTTGTACAGCCTGACTTCGGATCTGCTGTCATAATAACGACAGTAGGATTCCTGATGATGTTTGTGGCTGGAGTTCGTATCCAGCATCTGGCTGGCTGCTGCATCCTGGCTCTTCCCTTTCTGATTCATGTGGGTATGAGCGCTCAGTACAGACTCTCAAGACTGAAGAGTTTCCTGGACCCGTGGAGTGATCCATTAAGCTCGGGATTCCAGATAATCCAGAGTCTTGTGGCCTTTGGCTGCGGCGGACTCTGGGGGGCTGGAGTCGGCAAAGGCATACAGAAGCTGTTTTATTTGCCACAGCCTCAGTCAGACTTCATTTTTTCGGTAATAGGTGAAGAGTTGGGGTTCGTAGGTGTGATATCGGTGATTGTTCTTTTTGGCGCCCTCATAGTCAAGGGGTTGACGGTTTCCATCAGAAGCCGGGATCCGTTCAACAAATATCTCGCTTTTGGCATCACGTCGCTGATTGGAATCCAGGCTTTTCTCAACATGGCGGTCGCTATGGGCATGCTACCAACGAAGGGTTTACCTCTGCCGCTGATATCTCTCGGGGGAACTTCCATGATAGTAAATCTAGCGGGAATAGGTATCCTTTTATCGATTAGCGGCGCAGAGAAACGGTCCAGGAAGGATGTAACGTCATGCGACTGCTGATAGCCGGTGGAGGAACCGGAGGACATCTTTTCCCCGCTTTGGCCATTGCCCGAGCTTTCAAAAGCGAGCATCCGGATGGACAGGTCCTTTTTGTCGGTGTTACAAAGGGCATCGAGGCCAGAATAATACCTCAGACCGGATTTCCAATCAGGTTTATTTCCGCCAGAGGCATACTTGGAAAGGGAACATTAAACAAGATCAGGGCGCTTGCTGATGTTCCGGTAGGCGTATGGCAATCCGTTGGTATCATAAAGGAATTCAAACCCGACTTTGTCCTTGGAGTTGGGGGATACGCTTCAGGGCCCACCCTCGCGGCCGCCACGATTCTGGGCGTCAGGACAGGTATTCAGGAACAGAATTCCGTGATGGGACTCACAAATCAGTTGTTGTCACGGTTCGTGAAAGTCATTTTTATTTCATGGGAAAACACCTCCCCAGCTACGGAATCCCAAAAAACCATGTTAATGGGCAATCCCATAAGAGAGGAACTGCTCACGGCGCTACCCATGGAAGTCAGCGATAAATTCAAGCTGCTTATATTTGGTGGATCCCTAGGCGCCAGGAGCATAAATCAGGCCATGATCTCGGGGGTTGACAGTCTCAGGCCATTGGCTGACCGTATTTCCATCCGGCATCAAACGGGCTTCGGCGCCGCCGCGGAGGTCCGAAAAGCCTATGCTGACGCGGGAATAGACGCTCAGGTGTTTGAATTCATAGATGACATTGGCCCGTTTTACAAATGGGCGGATGTGGTTGTATGCCGCAGTGGAGCCAGCACTCTGGCCGAACTCACGGCGCTAGGCAAACCAGGCATACTCATCCCCTATCCTTTTGCAATTAAAAACCATCAGCTTTACAACGCCAAATCCCTGGAAGAGCGAGGAGCCGCCATCATAGCGCTTGATAGCGAGTTAAGTTCAGGAATCCTTGTCAGGAATATAATCGAGCTGATCGGAGCCCCGGGACGCCTTGAGCAAATGGCGCAAAATTCACGAAAACTCGGACGACCACAGGCGGCCAGGGCAATTGCAAGGGAAATTCTTAAATCCAAGAGGAAAACCAATTGATTGGCGCTCTATTTAAACGTGTGAAGGATGTTCACTTTGTTGGAATTGGCGGAGTGGGCATGAGCGGTATAGCGGAAATTTTGCTGGCCCTCGGATTCAGGGTAAGCGGCTCAGATCTTCAGGAGTCCGGAGGAGTTACCAGACTCAGGCAAATGGGGGCTAACATATGGATAGGCCACGACGCTTCCCATTTGGAAAGAGCCGATGTGGTTGTCTTTTCATCAGCTATCAGAAGTGACAATCCTGAGATAGTAATTGCCCATGAGAGAAGAATTCCGGTAATTCCACGCGCAGAAATGCTGGCCGAACTGATGCGAATGCAAACTTCTATTGCGGTGGCAGGAATGCATGGCAAAACTACTACAACCTCCCTGATCGCCTATGTGCTGGCTCAAAGTGGATTGGACCCCACCGTCGTAATCGGCGGAAAACTCGATTCACTCGGAAGCGGAGCCAAATTGGGACACGGCAAACTTCTGGTCGCAGAGGCTGATGAATCTGACAAATCTTTTCTGAAACTTCATCCAACTGTCGGCATCGTCACAAACCTGGACCTCGAACACATGGACTGCTACGCCAACATGGATGAGATCAGATCTGCTTTCCTCGAATTTATTGATCGAATACCATTTTACGGCTACGCAATACTCTGCCTGGATGACCCCGAAGTTCAGAACATCATTCCGTTAATCTCCAAGAGAATAATAACCTACGGGCTAAGTTCACAGGCTGCTATCCGGGCCGTCAAACCCAGGTTCGAAGGTGGTTTTTCCATTTTTAACGTCTTCAAGGAAGATCAGCTTCTCGGCGAGGTGAAATTACCCATACCCGGCGCTCACAACATAGTGAACGCTCTTGCCGCCATAACGGTCGCCGACATCTTTGATGTGCCTTTTGAAAGCACCCAAAAATCGCTGAAATCCTTTCCCGGGGTCCAGCGCAGATTTACACTTCGAGGAACACAAGCCGGCGTAACTGTAATCGACGATTACGGACATCATCCAAATGAGATCAAGGCAGTCCTCAAGGCAGCCAGACAAATTGCCGAAAAAAGGATAGCAGTCCTGTTTCAACCCCACAGGTATTCACGGACAAAAGCGCTTTTTGATCAGTTCCTTACCGCTTTTCATGACACAGACATGCTGTTTGTCATGGACATTTACGCAGCAAGTGAAAAACCCATCGAGGGAGTATGCGCGGAAGCTCTTTGCGAGGGAATCAGACTCAGAGGCCACAAGAGGGCTCTCTATACGCCCAATCGTGAAGAATTGCCAGACTTGATCGCCGACGTCCTGCAACCAGGAGACATGCTAATAACACTGGGAGCAGGCGATGTCACCAAAATGGGGCCTCTAATCCTCGAAAGACTCAAAAACAGAACAAACTGATCAATTTCCTTGTCTCTACTCACATGAGTTTTCAGGTAATGGCCGTGGAGAAGGCAAAATCCTGAAAACTCCAGTGAGCCAGTTCAAAACTCAGATATTAGTCTTAAACCGGAAAAAGCCGTTACCTTTTCAGGCCTCAAAACAGGGATGAATACCAACCTCTACGACATAATTACTAAAACAATCGGTGGAAAAACTGTTAGGGATTACCCACTCCGACGCTTAACCACCTTCAGGATTGGTGGTCCAGCTGACCTTGTTGCTTCTCCGGCAAACGATGATGAACTATGCGCGGTCATGAAGATCATTTTTGAGAACGACTTACCCTTCATACCATTAGGCGCCGGTTCCAACATACTTTTTTCGGATGACGGATTCAGGGGAGTGGCCATTTCTTTGGGGCAGATGAAACAGATTGATATCATTGAAGATAACAAAACTGAAATAAAACTCAAAACATCAGCTGGAGCTTCACTGGCCGGAACGATACGTAGATTTGCTAAATTTTCGGCGCTCGGAGTATCGAGAATGTGGGGAATTCCAGGTCAGATTGGCGGCTCAATCGCGTGCAACGCGGGCGCTTTTGATTTTAATCTTTCTGATTTAATATGTGAAATTGAACTTTTAGATAAGAAATGTAAGAAAATAGTTTCAAAAATTCGCGATTTGGACTATGGATATCGTAACATGCAGTTGCCGCCCGGAGCGATAGTCACTTCCGCTATTCTCAGGGCTCACAAAGGAGATCCACTGGAAATTGAGCGTGAACTGGATATAGCCAAGCAAAAGCGCCGCCACAGTCAACCGCGTGGCGTAGCGAGCGCTGGGTGCATATTCAGAAACCCATCTCCTGAAAATCCTGCAGGGGCGATCATTGACAGGTTAGGTTTCAAGGGGATGCGAATAGGATCGGCAGAGGTGTCGAACAAGCATGCCAACTTCATAGTGAATCACGGTAAGGCCAGGGCCTGCGACGTATTAGAGCTGATAGACCGGATCAGACACAGGGCTCTGGACGAGGAAGGAATCAATCTGGAACTCGAGATACGATTGGCAGGACACGGGGTATAGAATTGAAAGCGGGATCAGACCTTTCCCAGAAAAGAGTTTTTGATGCCGGGACCACCGACAACACGGTGGTCAAGGGCAGGAACAGGTCTATCCTGAAGGCGCTGATTGCGGCGGGGATTACGGTTAACGTCTTTTTGGCCTTTGCTCTTGTATATCTATTCTCACGCGGCGCCCCGTATTTCAATCTCAGGAACGTCGATGTCATAGGGAACCACAAGCTGTCGGTGACTGAATTAATTGAGGTAGCCGAGATAGAAAGCGGAGTAAACCTGCTGACGGTGGAACTTGATTCCATTGTGACGAGGCTGAAAAGGCACCCGTGGCTCAGATCCGCGGCAGTTTACAGACGTTTCCCGGACCAGTTAATAGTCGAGGTGGAAGAGCGAACGCCCAGAGGTATCCTGGCAGCGGACAAGCTCTACTATGTGGATGAAAACGCTGAGATATTCACTCGACTATTTCCCGGAGATTCGGTTGATTATCCACTGTTCACCGGTTTGAAACCAAATGAAATTTTAAGTAATGGACTTGCGGTTCAGGACACCCTTCGTAGCGCTTTAGGACTTTTAGACAATCTGGACAAGTTCAGCTCCGAAGTTTCGGTCAGCGAATTATCCGAGATCAGGCTTAATCTTGACGAAGGGGTTTCACTTTTAACTCGCTCAGGTCAACTCATAGTGTTGGGTAAAACCAATTTTGAGTCAAAGCTTAACAGGTACGGTCAGTTAAAAAAAATTTTGGCTGACAAAGGCCAATGGGTTCACGCCCGTGTAATAAACCTTGACTTCGATGACCGGGCAATAGTGCGTTCTTCCGAAGAACCGCTCCATCAGGGGTAGAATATGGCACGTAGCGAAAACATAGTATGTGGTCTGGATGTTGGAACTACCAAGATATGCGCCATCATAGGTGAGATAAACGCTGACGGAATCATAGACATTATTGGCGTTGGGACGGCGCCGTCCCGAGGCTTGAGAAGAGGCGTAGTAGTTAACATAGATCATACGGTGGCCAGCATCAAAAAAGCGGTAAATGACGCTGAACTAATGGCTGGAGTCCATGCTGACAGCGCTTATGCCGGTATATCGGGTGGACACATCAAGGGTATCAATTCACATGGTGTCATAGCGATCAAGAATCGTGAAATTACCCCCCAGGAAGTAGCTCGTGTCATAGACGCCGCACGCGCAGTAGCCATACCTCTGGATCGTGAAGTGATTCACATTTTACCCCAGGAATTCATGGTTGATGACCAGGAGGGGATTAAGGAACCCATAGGAATGGCCGGGGTTAGATTGGAAGCAAAGGTTCACATAGTGACCGGAGCTGTTTCCGCAGCCCAGAATATCATCAGATGCGCTCACAGAAGCGGCCTGACCGTTAATGACCTCATTCTTCAACAAATGGCGTCTTCTGAAGCGGTGCTTTCATCTGACGAAAAGGAACTGGGGGTGGCCCTGATAGACATAGGCGGCGGGACTACTGACATAGCCGTGTTTTATGAAGGCTCAATTCAGCACACTGCAGTCATTCCGGTCGGTGGGGACCAACTTACCAATGACATTGCAGTGGGACTCAGAACCCCGACAGCGGAAGCTGAACGCATCAAGAAAAGGCACGGATGCGCTTTGGCGTCCATGGTAAACAAGGATGAAACGATCACTGTTCCCGGTGTTGGCGGACGTCAGCCCAGGGTGCTCTCCAGGTCCGTCCTGGCCGATATCACCGAACCAAGACTTGAAGAAATCATGAGTCTCGTTAGACGCGAAATGGACAAGTATGGTCTCATGAGCACCATAGCTTCGGGTATTGTCCTGACCGGAGGCGCTGTCGCCATCGAGGGGATGGTTGAATTGTCCGAACAGATATTCGACATGCCAGTAAGACTCGGATATCCGTCAGGAATAAGCGGCCTTGTGGATGTGGTGAACGCCCCTGTTTACGCTACCGGCGTAGGTCTAGTGCTCTGGGGCGCAAGAAATAAAGGAATGGATGTCAACATGTCTTACGAATCCAACCACATGTTTACCAAGGTATTCGGGAGAATGAAACAATGGTTTGCTGAGGCCTTTTAGGGGTAGATCTCAGGTTTGGAAGGGCTGGTATTGATTTTTATTATAGGAGGCGCCGGCAAATGCTGGATTTTGAATTTGAATCAAATCGTAATGCCACGATCAAGGTAATAGGGGTCGGCGGTGGTGGCGGAAACGCCGTCAATAATATGATTAGGGCTGGTCTTGGTGGTGTTGACTTTGTGTCGGCAAACACTGACGCGCAGGCTCTTGAAAATAATCTGGCCGCTATTAAGTTGCAGATTGGAAGGCAACAGACGCGAGGACTAGGCGCCGGGGCCGACCCTGAAATGGGCAGAATAGCGGCTAATGAAGATTACGAAACCATCAGGGATGCGCTTGAAGGCTCTGACATGGTTTTCATAACGACCGGACTTGGCGGTGGAACAGGCACAGGAGCCGCCCCTATCATCGCGAGAATTGCCCGACAGGAAATCGGGGCCCTGACTGTCGCCGTCGTCACAAAACCTTTCCTGTTCGAGGGAAAGAGGAGACTGCGCCAGGCCGAAGAAGGTATTGAGCTACTAAGACGGGAAGTTGACACTTTAATAATAATACCCAATCAGAAACTGCTGTCCTTCAAAAAAGACATTTCGTTTGTTGACGCATTCCGCAAAGCTGACGACGTGCTGTTGCAGGGAGTTAGAGGCATTTCCGATCTTGTTACTGTTAACGGCCTGATAAACCTTGATTTTGCCGATGTAAAAACCATCATGTCCGAAAAGGGTGTGGCTCTCATGGGAACAGGCTCGGCCATTGGAGATGGACGTGTGGAAGAAGCCACTCGCACAGCTATCAATAGCCCGTTGCTGGAAGACATGACCATGTCAGGCGCACGAGGAGTCCTCATAAACATCACCGGCTCTTCAAACATGTCACTAAATGAAATCAATGACGCCGTGTCAATTATTCAGAATGAAGCTCATGAGGACGCAAACATAATCTTTGGAGCGGTTATCGATGAAGAAATGGGTGATTCTGTTAGCGTTACCGTCATCGCCACAGGATTCGGAAGGGCCGAAAGCATTGGCATTGACACTTCCGAACTGAACCACTCCGTCAGATCGCACACACCCGCACTGGACGTCAACTACCCCGAAAAACCTGCGGCAAGAACTGTGGTTCCCGGTAAAACAAGGGAAAGTAACTTTCCGGCCTTCATAAGAAAAAGCCAACGGGAAAAAAACAGCAGGCACCTCAGCCTCGTAGACGATTACAACATGGAAACCGAGGAAGATCTCGACATCCCGACCTTCCTCAGGAAACACGCCGAATAATATTCAGTTATGTCCCGGATAGCTCATATCCCAACGCTATCCACTACCAACACGGATTTGCATTTCTTTTTACCCCCGACAAGCCTCGGGGGTTTTTTATTAATTAAAAAAATTTGACTTTTGTTAGCATTCTAACCTAAACTGATCAGATATTCTTTGATATCTCACATTTTAGCCCCCGTAGCTCAGGGGATAGAGCGACGGATTCCTAATCCGCAGGTCGCAGGTTCGATTCCTGCCGGGGGTACCAAAGAATTCAATAGTTTATGGCAAAAAAGTACCATAAAAACACTTGATACTGACTTCAGTTCAACTTTTGGTCACATCCCCCTTTGGTGGACCATCTATTTGGAACCGCTTGATGCCACGACCATATCCGTCGGGCCGGAATCGTAATTAAATCTATCTATGGCGTGAACAAGTTCCTTCTCACTGATCATCCCATATCTTTCGGTGACGTTAAGACTTCGATCGCCGTGTCCCAGAATTGCCTCCGTGATTTCTGAATCTATTCCTGATCTACGCGCATTGGTCTTCAATGTATGTCGCAAATCATGAAATCTAGGCCTAGGGTCCGACCAGTCTAGCTTCTTCAGTGCTCTAACCCACGGTCACCTCAGAAAGTTTCGTATACCGTTAACCGTTTCATCTTGACTACCGTTTGCCACATAGCATAGTGTCCGCAGTAGATTATATTCTATTTTTCATGGATCGAGCTTCAAGCCGCTACCCGACTTTAGGTGGGTAAATCCGGCCAAAAGATGGGAGGATGTGGTGCGCAAGCGCATTAGCGTTATCGCTGCCGTCATGGTGGTGTTGTCACTTTTTGCCGTAATTTCATCTGATTGCAATGCTCAGATTTTAACAGCAGCTCCTGCGTCGACATCGGTCATGCCTGTTTCAGCCGGCGTCAACGGAGAATCAAGTGTCATC
>CAZIVV010000252.1:0-5054 GCA_964542775.1 uncultured Desulfomonile sp. | reverse complement strand
GAGTTGATCATGTTTTCATCCGAAATGTATTTGTTGGAGTGCGAATAATAATACCTGACGCGTCAAATCGCAACCGCTCAGATGATGTCAGCTTTGTCAGAGTAATTTTTTCGGGGATAATTTCTTGACACAAGCATCCAGTTACGGTAAAAATGAGAATTCCAAATCGGGCCGTTAGCTCAACTGGTAGAGCAACTGACTCTTAATCAGTAGGTTTGGGGTTCGAGCCCCCGACGGCCCACCAAAGCACACACAAGGTCGGATGATTATCCGGCCTTTTTTTACCTTTTCCCAAAAAAAACACCAACCTCTTTCCAGCAACCGTTTATTCTGATAATTCTTCATCTCAGGTCAATATACTATAGAAGGCGACTTCTTTCCTGCCGGAATTATGTTGGAAATTACCCTGAGAATTACCATGATGTATTCCTTCTTCAATAGCCCTTGTAATTCTTCAAAATATCTTGACTGAATCTATGTTATTTTCTCACTTTTTAAAGTTATCCATGTTTTACTGTTGGTGAATTGAAATCACGTGGACACTGACATGTCATCTCTAACCTCACCAAGGAGTTATCCTGTGCAGGACAAGACAAAACAAGACCCGGTTACAGATGAATTTATGGAACTGCGGTCGCGAGCGGAAGCGGTCATACGGGAAAAAGCCATTGAACCTCCTGACGTATCAACTCTGCCGACCGAAGAACTCCAGAGACTTGTTCACGAACTCCATCTCCATCAGATCGAGCTGAAGGCTCAGAATGAAGAACTAAATAGAACTCAACAAGCATTGGAAGATTCCAGGAACGAATTCCAGGATCTCTACGATTTTGCGCCGGTCGGCTACTTTGTCTTGACACATAAAGGCCTCATCATGAAGGTCAACCTGACTGGAGCCTCGTTATTCAGGATGAGCCGACGAGAATTAATTGGGCGGGGTTTTGGACGTTTTGTGACCACAGAGAGTCTGGATGAATGGGAGAAGCATATACGAGCCGTGATCAAGACTGAAAACAGACAGACTTGCGATCTGACCCTTCAAGGTAAAGACGGCTCGCCATTCTACGGCTGTGTTGAAAGCGTCCGTATGGAGGTCACATCTGAATCCCAAGCTGAGGAAAAAACCGGTTATGTGATCCAAACCCAGATTTAGGGCTCTTTTTGAATCTGCCAATTTGAAAAATCAAACGGGATCCTGTTTTAGTGGGCTGGTAACAAAATCATATTTCGAGCCTCTCAAACTCTTTTGTGTAGCTAAAGGCTGGGGTTCCGGTTGGCAGAATTTTTGAGACCACTTGTGATTCATGTAATAATCAATTTCGCTTTGCCGCTTCTTCATCTTCTAAACTCCTGACCAGGTTCACGGCTAATGCAAGTTTCTTTAGGTAGACACCCTAGGAAACTAGCAGAACCCATAGCCTGGTCTTGTTGGCCATGGGTTCCCGACGATACGATTTCGAGCCTCAACCATGATTACGTAGCTCACTCAATGCGGATGTAGCAGAGTTTACACAAGCTCGAAACGGTCAAGGTTCATCACCTTGTTCCATGCGGCCACAAAGTCTTTCAGGAACTTCTCCTGAGAATCCTCACACGCGTAGACTTCGGCGACTGCCCTTAGTTGGGAGTTTGAACCGAAGACAAGGTCTACCCGGGCCCCTGTCCATTTCAGTTCGCCGGTTACGCGATCACGCCCCTCGAAAACCTCATTGTCCGGCGTGGTGGGCTTCCACACTGTGCTCATGTCGAGCAGATTGGTGAAGAAGTCATTAGTGAGCTTCCCGGGGCGCTTGGTGAAGACCCCGTGCTGAGAGCGTCCAAAGTTGGTGTCCAAAACCCGTAAGCCACCGATAAGAACCGTCATTTCAGGAGCCGTCAGCGTCAACAACTGTGATTTATCGATCAACAACTCCTCTGCAGACACGGAGTATTTCGATTTGAGGAAGTTCCGGAATCCGTCCGCAGACGGTTCCAGCACCGCAAAGGATATTACGTCGGTTTGTTCCAGTGAGGCGTCCGTGCGTCCGGGCGTGAAGGGGACGTCAACTTTGTGACCGGCGTCCCGGGCAGCCTGCTCGATGGCTGCGCATCCACCCAGGACAATCAGGTCGGCAAGTGACACTTTCTTGGCGCCGGACTGTGCGGCGTTGAACTCATTTCGGATTCCTTCGAGGCTTTCCAGGACCTTCTTCAACCTGGCCGGCTCATTGACCTCCCAGTCCTTTTGCGGCGCCAGGCGGATGCGGGCGCCGTTGGCGCCCCCGCGCTTGTCTGATCCACGGAATGTCGATGCTGAAGCCCAGGCGGTGGAAACCAGATCGGATATGGAGAGACCGGAAGCTAGAATCTTCTTTTTAAGGTCGGCGATATCCTTTGAATCGACCAACTCATGATCGACCGCCGGGACCGGGTCTTGCCAGATCAACACCTCGGCCGGGACGTCGGCCCCCAGATAACGCGACCGTGGACCCATGTCGCGATGAGTCAGTTTGAACCACGCTCTGGAGAACGCGTCCGCAAATTCTTCCGGGTTCTGCTGGTAGCGTCTGGCTATCGGCTCATAGATCGGGTCGTATCGAAGGGAAAGGTCAGCGGTGGTCATCATCGGGCGGCGCTTCTTTGTGGGGTCGTGAGCGTCTACAATCATGTCCTCTTCGTCCACGTCCTTTGCCAGCCACTGGTTCGCTCCCGCCGGGCTCTTGACCAATTCCCACTCGTACTTGAACAGCACTTTCAGGTAGCCCATGTCCCATTTGATGGGGTTGGGCTTCCAGGCTCCCTCGATTCCGCTGCCGATGGTGTCGCCGCCCTTGCCGCTGCCAAAGCTACTCTTCCAGCCCAGGCCCTGCTCCTCAAGACCGGCTGCTTCGGGCTCCGGACCAACATGAGATGCGTCGCCCGCTCCGTGACATTTGCCGAACGTGTGCCCTCCTGCAACCAAGGCCACCGTCTCATCATCGTTCATGGCCATTCTTGCAAAGGTCTGGCGGACGTCACGTCCAGATGCGACCGGATCGGGATTGCCGTTCGGACCTTCCGGGTTGACATAGATCAGTCCCATCTGAACGGCGGCAAGCGGGTTATCGAGCTTGCGGTCGCCGGAATAACGGTTATCGCCGAGCCAGGTGTCTTCACTACCCCAGTAAATGTCTTCCTCTGGCTCCCAGACATCCACTCGTCCCCCGGCGAAACCAAAGATTTTGAAACCCATAGATTCGAGTGCGCAGTTCCCGGCCAGGATCATGAGATCCCCCCAGGATAGTCTTTTGCCGTATTTTTGCTTGATGGGCCATAGGAGCCTGCGGGCTTTATCGAGGTTTACGTTGTCCGGCCAACTGTTAAGGGGGGCCAAACGCTGGCTACCCGAACCACCACCGCCTCGACCATCGCTGATCCTGTATGTGCCCGCGCTATGCCACGCCATCCTTATGAATAACGGGCCGTAGTGGCCCCAGTCCGCCGGCCACCAATCCTGAGAGTCGGTCATCAACTTGAAGAGGTCATTCTTGACGGCCTGCAGGTCCAGTTTCTTAAATTCCTCGGCATAGTTGAACTCGTCGCCCATGGGATTGCTCAGGCGAGAGTGCTGGTGAAGAATTTTGAGGTTCAACTGGTTCGGCCACCAGTCCCGGTTCATTGTGCCTCTGTGTGTTCCTGGCGGGATCGCTGCGGATGTTGTCGTGCTCTTGCCATCTTCGTTCATTACGTCTCCTCCTTTTGTAATCCAGCTTAATAATTGGGTGTTTGTTTCCGCTGCCTTATGCTCATTAGGGTTTAAAAAGATTGTGTTTTGAGGTCCGGCTTATCAATCAACAGGTTTTCCGGACGCATTTTGAAGGGCAATTGAAAAAAATATCGTAAACTATTGACACTCCTCACACAAACCGAAAAAGTCCAAACGATGATGCAGGATTTTAAAACCTGTCTTTCTGACTATCTGATTCTCCAACTCATCAAGACCGACAACCTCCGGGTCCACTATCTTACCACATCCTGAGCATACTATGTGAGGATGGGGGTAGGGCTTGTTTCCGTCATACCTGTTGCTCCCGTCCGGAAATCCAAGTTCCAGAACCTCCCCCACGTCCTTGAGAAGAGCAATAGTCTTGTAGACGGTGGCCAAACTTGTGGTGGGGAACCTCGCCCTGACCTTCTCAAAGATTTGTTCAGCCGATGGATGGTCGTCACTTGCGGCCAAAACCCTGATTACAGCCAACCGCTGATGCGTAATTCGGAAATCAAGACCCTGGAGTTTCTCAAGCATCTGCTGTAAGCGCTGTTCAAATTCTTTGGAGTCATCAGTCGCCATTAGATAAATCCACAACAAAGCGTTTCATTTTAGGGAGAATAATTCTTTAATAATAATGATTCTAGTTTGAAGTTTTTCCGGTGTCAACAAAAAAGGAACTGTACTCAAGTCTCAGTTCGTAGTTAGTCAGAACAATTGTTGACAGCTTTCTTTTTAGTGCGTTAAGGTTACCTAGAGGTATGCGCAAGCGGCGATGAATGCTGCTCCAGAAATTGTAACAATAATACAAACCTATGTCAGTGACAGCCATGAACCTGACGGGTCCTTCGCCGGACCGCTGTCAGTTCATGGTTCATACCGAATCCCTGAGATAATGGCGGATCATAGCGCATAACATTGCGGCAGGAGCGATTCCAGGATGGGACTTGTCTCGTCAATCATTGAAATGTCGGTCGGTTTGTTTCTCGGCATGCTTGCTTTCATGGAATTGGGCCGCCGGATTGCGCTCAGCCGGATGTCCGAGGACCGCGAAGGATTCCGGAAGGGCGTGGGGGCGATAGAGGCGACGACCTTTGCCCTGCTGGGGTTATTGATTGCTTTCACGCTATGGGGAGCATCCGGTCGGCTAGACTCAAGGCGAAACTTGATGGCTGAAGAATCCAATGCCATAGTTACTGCCTACATGCGGGTCAAAATGCTCCCTCAGGAATCTCAACAGAGGCTTCGCGAAAGTTTTCGCCGTTATCTGGACATTCGTCTCGAATTGTATCGAAATCTTTGCGACCCGCGCTCCGCTGAAAAAGAC
>CAZIVV010000251.1:0-11708 GCA_964542775.1 uncultured Desulfomonile sp. | reverse complement strand
GTCTATGGGCGCAAGAGTGAAAGACTGATCCGCTCCTCCGCTTACGGATACATCAAGCCGGTCTGTGCCAACTGTCGCCGGGTATTCCTGGATCCCCAAACCCAGTGTCGAATAAGCGTCGTTCGGAGTCTCGTGAATGGTGATCGAATCAGCAAGATTGTTTGCCTGGATCACGAACCGGTCATTTACAACCGAAACGCTCAGCCCTGAAGTCTGGGTATTGATCTGATCAGCTATAGTCTGCGCTGACTGCAATTCTCCTGGGGCCAGGGTTACCGGTTGGTCCTCTCCACTTCCTACGCTAAACCTGAGTTTGTCATTAATGTCAGCGCCGATTGTGAATGGCCCGACTTCTGTCCCTGTAACCTTGCCTGATGCCGCCTGCGTGAAAACATACGGGCCCGTCAATGTTCCCGTTATCGAAGCGGGAAGGGGAACTGCGCCCCTGTCACTGATAGTTACCCTCGCAGTTTTGGCCGTAATCGACGTCGGATCATGAACATCCGAGTAACTGCACGCCCTGATGATAATAAGCCTCGCGCCCTCACGCAGAGCCATTTCCGCTATGAGCGGATCAGTCGTCCACGGAACCTTGCGTCCTAACTTCTTGCTGTAAACAACCTGGCTGTCAACTACGAGCGGTTTACCTACCGGACCCCGTTCTGTTTGCAAAACCATTATGACATAGCCGGTAACCGTGTTGTCCACGAAACCGGACATGTCATTCGTGTACCAACGGACTCTCGCTGCCCCTAAAGTCATGTTTCCCCCCTGTCTGTAGTTAGATCAGTTTCCGGATCTTCTTCTCCTTTACGAGCCTTTCAATAAAAGCCGCTGGTAACAACTTGTTCAGTACCGGACGCGATGTGTTGCCCTTACCCCTCAATGGAGTCAGACATAATGGCTCACCACCGTCAATCAGTGGGATTGTCTGCTCAATAGGCTGCAGATTCTGAATCCTCACATAACCAGGATTGACAGGCTCGGCAAGCCCGCTTGACCCCGGTTCCACAATTTGCCCGACTAACGTTTCTTTGGCCTTGGCCATTTATTCTCCCCCCACTTTATGTTCAATACTGTTAAGTCGTTTCAGGAACGTCAAATTCAAAACCAAAGCCTTTGATTGACGGAACTGTCTGTTTCGGGACGATTCGCTCAACCCATATTCCCTCCACCGCCAGCACGCAGTCTATCTCAAACATGGGTACCGCAAGCTCGTCACGACTCTCAATCTGGCTCAGACTCAATAACGGAGATTGCCCAGCGATATTGGGCATTAAACCCGGTGGAAAAGCCTGCAGCAGCATTATTTGTATATAATCGGCATGTTCCTTTTCCGTGGCCAAAGCGCTCAGATAATAAAAAATGTTTATCGCCACTGGATAAGGTTTGATCCTGTATGAGTCCGGTCCCTCTCTCTGCTCATATTCGCCCGTCCCAGACTGTGAAGGGTTAAGATTGATCACCGAGCGCTCCTCAGATGGCTCAAAAACTATCCCCTCAGGTCTTGCCCTGGAATAATCTATATCAAATCGCGCCCGCTCAAAGCTGATACACGGATACTCCGGCTTGCCCTTGTCACGGTGTGGCTCATACCTGTAAACCATGATCGGCCTGTCATTGTGAATGATGCGCCTCAGTCGACGATAAATATATTCTTCCACTAGCCCGAACATCTTAGAATGGAATGTCCTCCACCGGCGATAACGCTCCTTTTGACATTTTACCCCTGCCGAACACCGACCTTAATGTCTTGTTCAGAGCGATCTGAAAATTGCTCACAGCCATGATATCAGACTCATTGAATGCAGCTTCCACAAAAGGTCTCGCAACCCTGCCATACTGGACTACAACCGTCTTGTCGTAATATCTGTTCCTGTACTTCTGCCTGTTCCGGTAACGTCCATTCTTTATCCGTCTGGCTACTCGTTCGGTCTTGTATACTCCACCTTCACCGCGTTCATTCCAGTAAGCCACCTGGGCCAGGTAATTTGTGTCATGCGATGTCATCCTTGGACCATGTGGGCCCGATGGAGCCGCAAGAAGTTTCCTCCTAGTCTTCGGGACGCGACCCTTCCAGACCTTGCCTTTAAGATCCCCCGGATATCTCGCCCCCTCATGCCAGCCAATCTGGCCTACCATTCCATCCTGTTTGCGCTTTAACTCATGGCTGATCGAGTTATAAAGCAGCGATGTCCTGAATAACGGACGAGTCGCATATCCATACTGGGATTTCCACTTCAGATAAATCGGCTCGTTGGCGTCCCATTCACCGTCCTGCATGGATGAGCGGATTGCCTGCCTCAGTTCACGGTTGGTCTGTTTGGCGGCCATTTGGGTCTGGGACAGGAAATTCTTCTCAAAATTTCTGAGCTTGCGGACTATAGCTCTGCTCTCAGCAGGTATCTTGACCCTTATCTTCACAACCTAATCACCAGAATCAAATCCGAAAGTCGATCCACATACCGTTTCATTCTTCTCAACAGCCTTCCTCAATACCAGTATGACCGTTGCGCTTGGGTCCCTGTTAAACGCCTGGGCCTGTCCTCCAACTACATCCCATCTGTCGTCTGCAATCAAAAAATGACCTGACACCTCGAAACGATCTATCCCGGCGGATTCCAGTTCTGCCCTCTCAAACCTGAAGATCTCCTGCTCCTGATCCTCAACACCCGCAGAAAATATCTGGATGCCCTCCGCAGACATCCGGGTATCGGACCATCTCAGGGCTGTAATTGGCGTTAGCGTCCCATCCGGCCAGACATACCTGACTCTGACCGGAGCAGAAAAGACCGTCGCCTTTCTGGCCATCCTCATCAAACTGTTCCTGGTCTGGGTTCTCATTGGGACTCTAAACCCATCCGATTATCCCGACTCCGGGCCATGGTTTACTCGCCTTGTCCTGCTCAACCGATGTCAGCACACCCGCTCCCCGTCCAGCCGTCGTTTTCAATGTCTCAATAGCTTTCTGCAATGCCTTGAAAAAATCTCCCCTCGGCGGAAGCTTTATAACCTCCGGACCGGTCCGGTGCTCCTGAACCTCATCGGTGTAAACCAGCGCCAGTCGCGGAACCAGCGTTTCCAGAGACAAGGCCGCCACGTATACCCTCTGCTTGTCATCCATCAAAAACGGGTCGAATCCCTGCAACGCTATCTGCGCGTCAATCACTTTCGGAATGTCATCCGACAGACTTGCGTCAATCGCCATTACCGGCCTGATGTTGATTTCGACAAGTTCCTGGATGTTTACTGACATTCGATACTCTCTAGCTCACAGCCCTGAGTCCGTTCTGGTATTCAATCAGCGCCTCAGTCAAATGCTCCCGCTTCCTCGAGTTCTTCAATGTCCTCAGTCCGAGATCCCTGATCAGATTCATCAGATCCTCATAAGGCATTTCACTTATTTCCAGCTCAGAATAGATCCGGGTGGGATTCGGAACAGCCACAATGGATTCCTCCGCAGCCTCTTCCTCTTCCAGCTTTTCCCGAACAAGCAACCCGCCTCCCTGTAGCCACGCCCTGGTCAGCGATCCCACCTTCGGGGGAAATAAGACTTCCTCATCTCCCGATATCTCGAATCCGGTTTCAGGGTCACAAAAAAGAACCAACCTGTTTCTCAATCTTACAGTTTTGCCCATTTGATCATCCTAGACTAATGGCTGCATCCATGTTGGGAATCCGAAATCATTTATGCTCTTGGTCTTGTCCATGGCGATCCTCGCAGTCCTTTCGACGGTGGTGAACCCAGAAAGCAGCGATACGTAGGTCCCGCTCACCTGACGACTCATGATCCTCTCCGCCTCCACCAGAAGCGGCCTGAAAACCAGGTAAAGCAGGGATTGTGAAGGATCAAAGAGAAGTATCTTGCCATCACCGATGACTGAACTTATAAAATGCGGCATCTGATTGGGCACAACCCGGTTTCTCAACTCAAGGTTCACCATCGCCCCTCCCAATCCACCAGCTGTAGGCTTGAACTCGGGTAACGCCAGAAGCTCGTTGGCCATCTTCTCATTGGTTATCATCGAGCCCCAGTTCGAACCTATCAGCTGCGATCGAACCCATGCCGTCACAAAGTCAGAGAAACTCAGAGAATTCTGTGTCCCGACACCTATAACCGAAACCCCGTCACTTCCCGATGTCTGGTCTCCATTCAGCAAAACCGTGACCGCCGAAGAGTAGAGCATGGCGTTGAGTTCAACACCGACCCTTTGCAACCACTGTCTCAGAATGGGCAGTTTCACGCTAAGTATGAATTCATCGCTCCAGTCAAGACCTATGGCCTTCTTGCGAAGAGTGATGGTCTTCTTGCCCCATTTATACCTGGAGATCGGAACTGTCTCAGCCTCGCCGATGGACTCCTGTCTGGGGTTCTCGTAATCCACCCACGGCGCTGATACGTCCAGTGATGTCACATTCTCCGTACCCATTATAAGGTCGGTGTAACGGGCGTTTAACTGCATCCCACGGACTATGAAATCTCGGACTATCTCTGGAGCCAGATAGGAAACATCCCCAGAAAGTGACAAAAGATGACCGATAGTAAGGTTGGCGTCATTCAGACCGAACTCCTGAAACAGCTTGCCCCACGTCATCGGCTCGGCGCCGTTTCTGATTCCATTGCGGTTCATGAAGTCGATCAGACCGATTTCTCTGCCAGGTGTGGCGTCTCCACCCCGGTATTCCTGCAATGGCCCGTATACTTTCGTGCGGAAAGTATCACGAAGCCCAAGTTCACCACTCATTTTTTCCCCCCTCTAGACCAGTTCAAGCGTCTCGACAAAATCCCCTTCAGACCCGGCCTTTATAACCAGACCACAAATCGCCGCAGGACTGTGATTCTCCGCGTCGAATGCGTAAACTTTCGATCCCGCGCCGAACACGAAAGGCCCCACTACCACATCCTCGCCTGCCACACGGTTGTCCCTGCGGCTAAGAAACCTCGTGGAAACCGTACATGTCGTGTCTTTGTATCTGTGGGCGCAGACTACGCCTACTATTTTAAGGGAGTTTGCCTCGCTGATCACCGCTACTTCATTGTCATCTACGATCTCAACAACATCACCCTCTTCTATCGTTGAAGGGCATGCGAAACTCACGGCAATTATCGTTTTAAGTTCCTGGATCATTATTCGCCTCCAAACACCCTGTTTACCGACTCGACAGACTCGTCTGGAACAGACCCGCCTTTAGTTTCTTTAGGTATTTCTTCGGAAACGGACGACTTCACTGGACCGAACCTGCTGTTGGATATCTCACGGTAAAGATTGAGCTGCTCCTCTATGAAATCGAGGTCAGTCGAACCGGAAATACGATTACGTATCTTCCTGTCATTGACGGAAAGCTCCACGTCCGGCTTCACTGTCGCCACATCAAACCATTTCAAAGCCTCCGTCTTCTGGAATGCCAGAAAAGCCTGACCCTGTTTGGCAAAATGAAGCATCTCCGGAAGGCGCCGAACTATTTCCTCGGACTTGAGCCCTGTCTCTTCCTCTCTGATCACGTATTTCTCGCAATCGTAGAGTCCGGTCTGAAGCGCTATAAGTATCCTGTGAGACTCCTTCAGATTGTTGAGCTTGGTGTTCACGGTTATCATCGCGTTGTTTGCGTTAATATCTCCATCGACCTTGAGATCGACCCCGAGCACGTTGCAAACCTCGCCGAACATCTCTTCCCAGTTGGTCATCTTCTGCCCCCCGTCTAGTCGTTCCAGCGGTTCTTTATTTAAATTTGTGATCTCACGATCAGGAATGACTGAGTTGCTGGCTGAAACAGGTCCGGCATATCTCGCTCCCGCGTTGGGATCAGCCCCCAGCCTGTATGGCACCAGCGCCATGTGTTCAACGTCAGTAATGTCTACCGGTATCCAGCGGACTTCCTCACCATCAATAATTTTGCCCTGTGACCTCAGGAAAACATTCATGTCCATTTCATTGTGGCTTCTAACCATCCTGGCCGAAATTCCCACCGATCCCGAACGTATTATACCCTTGCGCAGACCAATGGCGGCTTTCGCGTCGTATTCCGGATCGGCCACAACCCATGCGTTAACTCCCGCCGGAATCTCAGACTCCGCCTCCCACTCAGCATCCTCGATCCATCCGACAACGTCTTTAATCGAATATGAGTGATCCCACCTCAGATCCGGCTTCACAACTATAGCCCCGACCATCTTCTCCATTACCGTGTCATCAGCGCTCGTATAGTCTACAAGCTGAGGCTCCCCGTAACCCGTGTTGGGCCAGGCCTTTACCTTGGACAGGATGCGCCATTTCTGCCGAACAAGAGCGCTTTCTGAAACCGGAACGTCTGGCTGATCAGATTCGTCAGAGTTCTCAACAGCTTTCTTTTTCGTGTTTTGTGTTGCCTGAATTTGACGGCTTTCAGCCATTATGGTGTGTCGAAGTTCAAAAATGCTACGCCCGTCAGCGCTCTTTTGACCAGTGTCAACCGCATTGTTCAATCGGTCTGTCAATTTTCCCCCCGTCAGTATTTCCCTAAAGGTTTGCCCCTGACCACATCCTCGGGATAAAAGGCTCCATCCCGTATGAATTGGACCGCCTGTTAAATGCGGCCACATAAGCCCCAGAATCTATGCTCTTGTCCTCGTGACCCAGCAACCGGCGCGCTTCCTCTCTCGATATCAGCCCCGACTCCATCTGAGATATCACCGCCTGGGCCATCATCATCTTGGCCTCACTCACCTTGAATACGTCTCCACCCTCATCATCCCTGAACTGGACAGATACTCCCACATCACTCATCCCGTTAAAGGCAAGGTTGAGTCGATGTCCATGCTCCAACGATCGCTTCACCCCTAGCTGGTAAATCTTCAGCGATTTGAACATTTCCTCGTAAACAACAGACGCCAGAGAGTCCGATGAATGAAACGACCACCCAAAAAAAATCGGATCCCGCTGCAGCGCGCTAAACATACCCTGAAGCACGAGCTGCAGGATGTCTTTGGCGCCCTGAGCGCCAGATTGTGTCGACTGAAACGTGAATTTTATGTTGCTAAAACCAATTCCAAGACCGTTATTCAGATTGTTAACCACTGTATCCGCGATTCTCTGCAGATAACGGCCTGATTTGCTGTCGTAGGATGACTGTGTCTCTCCCGGTTCCCTCGGTGGAGGCTGGACCTCGGCAAGCATGACACCAAGTGACGATATCTTGGACATCCACACCCTTATCTGACCCATTATCTCGCGATGCGTGGCGCAGGCCTCCAGAGCCGATATTATCGGTGGAATAGGGTAGGGGTTGCTGTCACGGAATATCAGGCCGTGATAAGACGTCTGAACCGGATTTAACGCCACCAGCTCACCATCCTGTTGCTGGGTCAGTTCAATCTCTCCCTGCGCATTCCTGTGCCTGAATCTCAGTGTCTTTACCGGAACCAGAAACACCCTCTCTATTCTGGTGAATGCCCTGTCAGGTGTCCATTCCACGCAAAGCGCCCCAGTCCTGGCAAGCTGGGACAGCATCGCGCTTACTACCCCGTCAAGTCCTCCACCAAGTGGATAGCACCTCGCCGCAAACTGGTTGCACGCATCGATGGCCTCTGTTGCGCGTCGCTCATCAGATGCCCTGATGTAAAGCTTGTGCGTCACGTTAGATAACGAAACCGTCGTGTGGACGTATTTCGAAACATAAGGATCCAGTATCGCCACATTGTCTATGATATCGTAAAGCTCGAAAGGGAAACTCGCCGGCAGGCTGTATAACTCCCCAAGGTCACCGACAGAATGCTGTCCAGCGTCACGACTGATCCTCGGAAGAACCATCGGAAATCCCCTCGGAGGTCTTTTTCTGGGGCGTCCGAACAACCCCCTGACTCTGTCAGTTAAGGACATTACCCAACCTTCATGAATATCGGCATGGTCATCGGACCCGGCTCAACTCCAAGTTCAAAGGCCACCAGACATGCGCTGTTCATCGACATGGCGAAGTGATTGGCCCCTGAACTGTAGACCCGCTTCGTCACTCCCGAATTCCCTGTCTCATAAGTCACCGTCAATGCCTTGAGATGTCGCCGGACTTCCTCTATCGCTCCAAGTTCCCTGTCTGATGTCTGATTCCGGGAAGGAATTTTCACGAGTCCCTGCTCCATCCTGTCTATCATCGAATCGAGGGACTCTGTCCTGTCAACGTGAAGAGTCGGAACCTCTATCATTCCATCGTGAAGCTCAATTCCCCGCTTGAAATTACCTCCAAAATACTGGATGAACACCCGCCCGCGATGTCGGGACGCAAACGCTTTGCTCGAATGTTTGTTAGGCATAGCGTCTATGGCGCACAAATGGATCCCAAACTGGGCCATCAGAGTATCAAGCCTGTTCCAGTCCTCGGTCTCCTCGTGATAAACGAATATGAGTTGGTGTCCACTCCTGATCCCGACTGAAATATGCAGAACATCTCCCTGGTCTACGCCCATGTAGGCCCCCACCTCGCTGTAACTGAATCCGAATCCGCTTTCAATCTGGTCGAGAAGTGTGTCTGTGATACGAACCGAGCCTCCACCGTATCCGAAACCGATCACGCTGATGACAAACCTCGCCATCTTTGCCTGTGATGTCCGGCTCGCCTCATAATCAGCCATTATGTGAGACGCATAATTGGGGAAGTCAGGTGGCTTGATCTGGGTGTAGAGTTGACTCAGATGGTAGCCCCGCCGTTTTCTCGAGGGATATTTCTGGATCCACTCGCCAGACTTCATGTCAAGTGGAGACTGACATTTCTGGCATCCCCTGTAATGAGTCATCCCGTCGGGCAGTGATTTCTTTTTGCTCCTGGCTACGGGAAGAAAAGTCTCCTGAAAATTCAGTTCCAGACAATTGCGGTGCGAACATGACTGACAGACAATGTGCCAGAAATACTGATCGGTAGTATTAAATTCAGCGTCAATATTCTGGCCCGGCAGATCTGGCTGCGAAAGATGATGGACCCACTGCAGATCTGAGTGCATGATCCTGTCTCGGGCCAGCGCCCTGTTTTCATCCTTCATTTCAGATACTTCGTCCAGAACAATAAAATCCCCATCCGTGCTCTTGGCGCGCGATTTCGACCAGAGGCCCCTGAAATAGATGCTCCCGTGAGGTCCGATTTGTTTGAGCTGCACGTTGAACGTTGATCTGATTCTCGAACTCAGATAAGCCGAATTCTGTATGATAGGATCGCACCGGTCGTTGGCAAAATCGCTGACAGCGCTATCGTCCTGGAAAAAATAAATGGCCTTCCTGTCAAGCTCATCACAGACGTAAAGGGCTTTGAGCAGTACGACAGTGCTGATGCCGACCTGCGCGCCTTTCAGAAATGTCTGGTCAGCTGACGTGTCCTTCAGGATCTGAACAAGATACTCGTGCCTGTCCAGGGAATATGGTTTCCCCCGGAGTTTGATCTGAGCTTTGGCTATCCATTCTAAAAGGGTTAGCCTGCGGCTCCTCTTGTTGCTTGGCAGGATGTCTCTTATTGTCAATTAGTTCACGTGATTCATGTTACCTGAGGCGTCATCGAAAATATCGCAAAGCTCGTCCACGAGTTTTGGCTTGTTACCCAGAATTTTTCTGATTTCGCTTTTTAGCTGTTCACGGGCTGTCTCCAAAAGTTTTACCCGGTCAGATCCGGACCTGAGTCGCTCGGTCTCCAGCTTTTCCAGCGTCTGCTGAGCCAGCGCGATCTTTCCAACGGTGGAAGCCATCATGTGCAACGCCGCCATCGATGATCGGCTATCGGACCTGATGAGCCTGATCGAACTGAGAGTTTTTCTCCAGAGAAGCTCAATTGCCTGCCGTTCTGGCGACAGATTTAGAAGACTCTCCACGTCCTGCTCCGGAGTCATTTCTATTTCGGGCCATTCCCGACGGCACCAGTTGGATATTGTCGGACCGTAAAGAGAATAACCTTCATTCTTGAGCGCATTTACAAGATCAGGGTAGGTCCCTCGCTCTATCCACCACTGCTTAACACGCGCCAGAAGATGTTCCGGTAACTGACCTGGATTCTGGCAGTGTATCAAAGAACTGTCGGCTACTTCTCTGGCTTTTGGACTTGCAGGTTCCTGACGCTTTCTGGTCTTGAATGGCAATTGGGATCCTTCAACCTCGCTAAATCTGGTTAAAGTGGCAACGGGCATTACCCTGATTCGGACGTAACCAAAACTATGCCGCAGCGCTACGCCAGGGGTGATGTCGTGGCGGGATTCAAGCATGGGGGTCACGCCCGTTGCCTTTGGAAGGTATTTACCATGATCCACATCACCATCGGTGGACCGGGCAATACACCCTCTGGACCTGCCATACAGATGAGGACTGTCGCTGTCAAGCGCATGCGTCACACAGTGTCTTCAAAGCGCTCTCTGAGGAACCCTGCAACATCCTGAACGAAGAATCCCATGATCAGGGGACTCTTTTTATAAACCGGATTGCTGAGATGCTTCTGATCCTTGAAATACTGAAAAAGTTCTTTCGGAGTGTCGAACCAGTCAATGGCGGACTCCAGCTGCTTCTGAAACCTGACCACACTCGAATACTTTGGCTGACAGAACATCGGGGGCAAAGACTCGTCGTACGAGTCATTTACCGTGAGCAATCCCAACCTGTTGTCGCGGACTAGTAGCAACAGATGGACTTCACCTTTATCGTCCTTGGTCCTGGTGGCGTTATCCACGGCGATGTAAATCCCGATTAGTCGAAACAGCTTCCTGTAATCCGTTACCTTCTCGTAGTCAGGATTCAGCAGACTGTCTATTTCGCTTGTCCCCCACATGGTCTCCCCTCCCGGCGTCTTGATGTGATTTGAATCGAAAGATTAAAGCGTTTAGCATGTACAATGAACATTGTCGGCAAAACTGACGCTACCATACAGTACTTTTATACTTCGGACAAACCTTTGAAGGCCAGCGCGGCAGTTGACGACAGCTATCCAGACGTGGGGGACTGGCTGGAAAAAGCCACCAATAAGTTATTGGCTTATCCTGGTATTGCCATCTCTTGACGCTTGATGAACCTCGATGGAAAAAGCGGGTAATGGAGTAAATGGCTAATCTGTCTAATGACGTTTGTGATTTGATCAACTTGCCTGGGGTTGTTTTTGTGGAACTAAAAACGATTCGACCCAACTGATCCGGAAATTCTGATCACGTTATTCGATTTGGAACGAGTTAAAACGAGATAACCGCGATTGAAAACTGGGCGTAAGACTAGAATAAAATGAATGTGAAGAATGAGTGGAACGTAACATGAATAATTGGAGACTTGTCCTGAAGACTGTTCAACCTGCAATTCGGACAACGCTAAAATTGGGCTGGACTTATTCCGCATATCCTGAAAGGAACTGATGAGCTTCATCGCACCGGAAAAAAACTGCGTGACTTTTGCGTGACACCACAACGAATGATAACCGATATTAACTGATTTTGAAGCAACGGTCGGTCTTGTAACCTATTGAAATAACTGTTTCTATTTTGTCTCTTGCTGACTCTTAATCAGTAGGTTTGGGGTTCGAGCCCCCGACGGCCCACCATCATGAACACAAGGTCGGATAGCTATCCGGCCTTTTTTATTGCCTTTTTTCTCACCTTGATGTCCCGCCTGGATTCACAATAACACTCAGTTCATAACAGGAATAACGATACAATCCGAAAAAATGTCAACCCAGGTTGACAAACCAGACATAGCGGTAGCGGACAGAGTCGGTTGCTGTTGAGT
>CAZIVV010000250.1:0-7649 GCA_964542775.1 uncultured Desulfomonile sp. | reverse complement strand
GGGCAAATACGACCACCAATGACAAGGACAGTCTTTTGTTAAGGTAATGTATCGTGTGCCTTATATGGTTATATCTTACACGGATAGATATTTAACATACTCATATATAATTGATATTGTGTATCCTCTTTTGGCAAAGTTAGCGCCTTGGTTGTGATACTACTAGCATTGTATAATATACCTCTTGTTTTATAACTCAGTTATAGTCTTTTTAAAAGGACTTTTATCATTTTAGAGCTTACAGTGTTAATGTCATATATGGCGTCATGCTTGATAGCGCTGAAGTAATGTGGTTTGTTTTAGATCTGATCCGGCGGGAAAAAGTTTGTCGGGAAGTAGGTTCAGGAATGATTTCAGTCAGGGCTGGGGAATTGCTGTCACGCCGTCAGGTCATGAGACATCATCGTCGTGAGCCTGTCCGCAGTGTGAAATCAATACACGACTGACCATGAGGCGCGCACGGGTTTGATCAGGTGAGGAACCTGTGAAGGCCTGAATTGAGATATCAGGCAGCGTGGGAAAGCCTGTTGTCAGTGATTTTCAAGTCTGTCGTCGGGTGACGTTTTTGGCTTTCTGCAGCGCATGCGATATGGTCCTGTAAAACTTCCTTGTGTCGACAGGTTTTTCGAGGTAGGCGTCACATCCGGCTTCTACAGCCCGAGCTTCATCATCTCTCATGGCGTGAGCGGTCAGGGCCACGACCGGTATGTTTGCGGTACCGGGGCTGGTTTTAATGAGTTGGGTAGCGGTGAGCCCATCCATACCGGGAAGTGAAATGTCCATGAGAATAATATCCGGAGTTTGAGTTTTCAGCTGTTTGATGGCTTCCTCCGAAGAAAATGCCTTTAAAGTTCTGTATCCCCCTATTTCAAGAAGGTTAGTGGTCAGCTTCATGTTGGCGGAATTATCTTCTACCACGAGGATGACAGGTCTGTCATTGTCGCTGAGTGGTAGGTTGGATTTATCGCAGAACTCCAGAGTTGATTCAGAAGGTTCATCGCCAAATTTTGGGCCGGCTTTGACATAAGGTATCCTGAATCTGAAAACGCTACCCCTGTTTTCTCCCTCGCTTTCTACCCATATACGCCCACCATGCAGTTCCACAAGTTTACGTGAGAGCGGCAATCCAAGCCCGGTCCCCTGATGCAACCTGGAAAATGATGAATCAGCCTGCTCGAATTCCTCGAAAATTCTATCCTGGTCTTCGGGCCTGATCCCGACGCCGGTGTCTGACAGGCTTATCTGTATCTCCTCGCCCTCCAGTGTCGCTTCCAGCAAGATCCGTCCACCTGACGGGGTAAATTCCAGGGCATTTGAAAGCAGGTTTATAATAATCTGTTTGAGCCTTATGTCATCTGCCCAGATGTCCTGACTTTCAAATTCGCTGGCTGTTTTCATTTCCAGACTCAGGCCCCTCTTGTGGGCCGTTGCCGAGAACATGGACAGGGCGTTCTGGAGCAACAGGCTCAGACAGAAACTGGATGGCTCAATAACTATCTTTCCAGCTTCTATTTTGGAAAGGTCGAGGATGTCGTTTATGAGTTGCAGAAGGTGCGAGCTTGATTCATGAATGGCCTCCATATAATCGAGCTGTCTGTCGTTGAGAGACCCGTAATGCTGTCCTTCAAGGAGTTCGGTAAACCCCAGAATTGCATTGAGAGGTGTCCGGAGCTCATGGCTCATGTTGGCCAGAAATTTGCTCTTGGCGCTACTGGCCGCCTCCGCTTGAACACGCAACTGCTGCGCCAGGGCAAGCGCCCGATGAAGCTCATCGGTTACCCGTTTCTTCTCCGTGATGTCTCGGTCAATTCCCCTGAAACCCACTACCTTGTCATTTGCGTCAAAGACTGGAACCCCCGCAGCTTCGAATATACGGATGGAACCGTCCTTGTGTATCCATCGTTTCTCGAAATTTTTCCAGCCCTTCCTGTTTTTTATGCAGTCCTCCAGCAATATGCCTATCGGTTCAATTTCATCAGGGTGGATGAAGTTGTAAGCGCTGACACCAAAAATCTCTTCCACCCGGTACCCGGTAATATCGACTATCGCAGGGTTACTGTAAGTGATACGACCCTCAGCGTCCATTTCCCATATCCAGTCGGGAGCAGCCTCAGTGAGCTGGCGGAACTTTTCCTCACTCTCACGCAAGGCCGTCTCCAGACGTTTATGTTCAGTGAGATCTAACACGTAGTTGATATTGTAGAAGCCGTTTGACATTAGTCCCCATTTGACAGTCTTGATTGATCCGTCAGCGCATTTGACAACTGCTTCCAGGGGCTCTATCGATCCCTTTTTCTCTACAGCGGCCTTCCGCCGGTCACTCCATTCGACCCGCAATATGCGTTGATAATCGTCATCGAGAGCCACCAATGACCACCATTGATCAAAGCTGTTGAGTCCACTTACGTCATATCCAAAAGTATTGCGCCATTCAGGGTTGTAATAAAGGATCTGGTTGTCAGATGCCCGGGATATTCCCACTGGAATCGGCAGCCGTTCATACATCCATTCCAGAAGATCAAATTTTTGACCGTATTCATGTGGCGATGAACTATACCCAATCTTGGCGCGACCCAAGGAATTGTCATATTGCAAGCCCTCATGTTCGGCCGGCAGTGGGTAATTTGAAAACGGATCGCAGACGCTGCCTGCAATTCCCTCTCCTCGTGAAACCGTGGATCGCTCTGACTCATCAATGAGCCGGGCAAGACACCTGTTGATGTCTTTCATTTGATTGAGGAGCTGGTCTCTGGTCGAATTGGCGTCTTCCGTGGATTTTTCAACTAGTGAATGTAGTTCGCGCAACTGATCGACAATATATCTGGAGTTCATGGACTGCCGCCTGGGACTTGACTGTTGATGTTCGACTATTGCTAGTATCTTAGCGTTCACATCAAAAAAAACCAAGACAATTCCAGCATTAATCCTGAAGCATGCCTAATATTAATATATATCTTTCAGATACTTGAATTCAAAATGTAATCCATCTTATTGATTGGTGAGATACACGGATTATTTGCAGGTCGGTGACAGTTCAACTCATTGTTTGCGGGATCCTGAATCTTACGAGCTGATACGGCCTCGAATTGTGAGGCCAGATTTTTTTCTTTCGACAGGTTTATCCAGGAAGGCATCTGGTGACGCTTCCAGAGTTGGGGGTTCAGATGGCCTCATAACGTGTGACTACATCTGCAAAGCCCGGGCTAACGTGGAAGCAAAGATTGATTGCCTGACCGGCTTGTACAAAAGATCGCGCACACCGTAGTCTGCCAGATTTTCTTTTTCCACCAGATCGGAATAACCTGTCATCATTATAATGGGCATGTTTTTACGAATAGCTGAAATATTTGACGAAAACTCCAGCCCATTCATTTTGGGCATGCTGACATCGGTGATCACCAGGTCAAATGCCTCAGGGGATTGTTTGAACATGGCAAGGGCTGCAAGCGGATCGTTATGTGTCACCACATCGTAACCCAGGTCCTCGAGGACCTGCTTGTTGGTTTGGGTTATAATTGTCTCATCATCAACGAACAGTATGTTTCCTTTTCCGCTTAAAGGAATCTCGTGAGTTTCTTCTGAGACAGGCTCGTCCCAGATGATGGGCAAATAGACATCAAAAGTAGAACCTTTGCCAGGGGTGCTTTCCACAGTTATGGTTCCACCATACCCGGTTACAATCGAGTTTATCACGGGTAGTCCCAGTCCGGTGCCTTCACCGGGCTTTTTTGTGGTAAAATAAGGGTCAAAAATGCGTTCCAACAAATCGGGGGTCATACCGGGACCCGTATCGGAAACTCTAAGCCTCTGATAGACTCCTGGAGTGAGTCCCATAACGGGACCCGGGATATCCCTGGAAATGTCAACCTCATCAAGCTCGACGGAAAAAGTTCCTCCGGTCTGCTTCATTGCGTGTGCAGCGTTTGTGGCCAGGTTCATTATGATCTGGTGGACATGTGTTGGATCAGCGTTCACAGGATGAAGGTCCGGATTGATATCCCGGCGTATTTCTATGTTAGCAGTTACTGAAGCCCTTATAAATTCGAGGGATTCCTTTACTATTGGACCAACCAGTATAGGTCTCTTTTCCTGTTCGGTCTCCCTGCTGAAAGCCAGGATGTGCTGCACAAGTTTTGCAGCCCTGTCAACGGCGCCCAGAGCCTTTTCCAGCCGAAGACTTACTTCAGAGCCTTTTGGCAAGCGATTCATGGCCATTTCGGTAAAACCCATGATGCCATGTAAGATGTTATTGAAATCATGGGCTATTCCTCCAGCAAGCGAACCAAGGGCCTCCATTTTTTGGGCACGGTTCAGCTGCGCGCGCAGTTCGACCTCCCTGGTAACATCAGAGACGAATCCGACCGTGGCTGGAGCGCCCCACAACTCGGTCATTTTTATGGCTACCTGAAGATGAAACAGCCCTCTGGGAGTATGGAGTCTCCTGGCCTCAACAAAGCTGCAGTTTTCACTTTCCAGGGCGCATTCGTACATTAGCTCCTGGATGAGTTTTGGCCATTCAGCCCAACATGAATCGCTCACCGGCTTTCCAACCACATCTGAGCCGTCTGTGAAACCGAATATCTTCACGAATGGCTCGTTCACATAGGTGTATTTTCCACCCTGAATGACAAAAAGTCCCATAGGAGCGGATTCAATAATGAGGTTCATCATGGATTGGGAATTCTGGAGGTCGGATGAGGTTCTCAGATGGTCAAGCACCTCGCGCACCAGCCTCTGATTAGCTGATGCGAGCTCTACGGACCTATCGGCCGCATCTTTCTCGAGGGTTTCGTTAAGTTTCCTTAGCCTTTTTTCGGTATCCTTATGCTGGGTGATGTCCAGAGCAAAGATAACGTTGAATCTGCCAGCAGCCACAACTCCCCATTCAATTACCTTTACCGAACCATCCCTGCATGTTACGAATGTTTCCATGCTCTCCATAGCAGATTTCCGAGCTACAGCGACATTTAATCTCCTGTCCCATTCGAGCGACACCCACTCTCTGTAGTCCGGATCCGGATATGCAAGTGGCAGCCATTGTTTAACATTGTTGAACTGCGAGTCTTCAAATCCAAACAATTTTTCCCAGACGGGATTCCTGTACAGATCGTCGCCAGTCGAACTATCCGTGAGCGCAACGGCGATGGGGAGATTTTCGGCTACCATTTCGAGTTGTGTCACGTAATCGAGACGTTCGCGCTCAATGAGTTTCTTGTCGGTTATATCCCTGTCCACACCGGTAAAACCGATGATACGGGAATCTGAATCAATCACAGCGGCGCCGGATGATTCAGATATGCGTATGGAGCCATCCCTGTTCAACCAGCGAGTCTCGAGTTTGTTCCAACCACAGCAATCTTCGATACAATTTCTGAAAGACTCACGACATTTGTCACGATCCTCCGGAATCACAAAATCGAAGATTTCCTGACTGAGGATTTCGGATGCCTGAAGTCCCAGCAGTTCATTCACCGCAGGGTTGCTGTAGGTTATCCGGCCATCTGAATCGATGGTCCAGATCCAGTCGGGGCTAGTTTCAGCAAGCTGGCGGTACTTTGACTCACTGTCCCTTAGCGCCGCCTCTGTCTCATGGCGCAACGTAATCTGGTATAAAGTAGCCAGAAAGCTTTCGACATTTCCCTGAAACAGTTTTACGTATTGAGAAATATGATTTTCGGCGGATTCTTCCCTTCTATCCAGGACGCAGATGGTTCCAAAGATTTCTCCATCCGGCCAGATAAGAGGATACCCGACGTAACATGTCAGGCCGTGTTCTATGTCAGGATTGTTTTGCCATTCCGGATCCTTGAGAGCATTCGGAACAACGAGCAGGTCCCTTGTCTTCATTACCTTTTCACAGTAAAGACCGGTGTTGAGAAGCGCCCGGTCCCCGATTTTATAGGGATTACCTTCAACATTCGCGGAAACAAGCACTTCAAGCTCAGACGGGACAACCTTCATTATCAGCGCAGCCGGCACACTGCACACCGAAGCCATCATGTCAACCATGCCCTGCCACTGTTCCAAAACTTCTGCAGGAATCTCCGGCTTGGACAATGTTTTGCATTCCTCGCCCGGTCCCAACCCTGTCATCGAGTTTCACCTCTGTACTATTTCTCTACGCATATCGGATTTGAAGACACTCTCTTGAAGGATCCAGGTAAGTCGTTCAATTAAAAAACGGTCCCAAAGACGCAAACTGGAGGCCCTGAAATTGTGGGGCAGAATAAGACAGGCTCCAAAAACTTATTTTTTATAATGGATTCATTCAACAGAAGCAAGTTTAATTGTCAGAATGGTTACTATCTGACGTTCCTGGCGCAAGTAGCAGTTTCCGGCCTGTCTTGATCCACGAACAAACAGATCAGCTGGCCTGGTTAGCTGTTCACAAAGCATACAAAAATGATTGGGTCACAACATAGCAGCTCCCAGGCTGAAGTATATAAGCAGAGTAACAAGGTCGACTATGGCGAGTGTCAGAGGACCAGCGGCAATTTTGGGATCGAGCCTTAGAACGTGAAGCAGCGCAGGGATACTTAGACCGAAAAAAGAAGCGGCGCAAAGGGCCAGAAATATGCTTGCGCCTATTGCCAGCCCAGTCTGAGCTTCTCCGCTCCAGAGCAGAACGAACAGAGCCACGGTTACTGCGCAGGCTATCCCGAGCAGGAATGACGTGAGGACCTCTCGTTGAAGGGCTTTTGTATACCATCCAAGGGTCGGCGTCATTGAATGCAAAACCCGAATTGTCATGGTCATGGACTGCATGCTTACACTCTCACCCAGCCCCAACACAAGGGTTATGAAGAATGAGAGCGCTATACTTTCTAATAATGTGGTTTCATAATGGCTTGCCAGAATGGCGCACATGGTACCACTCCCCAAGGTAGCCAGTAGCCACGGGAAACGAAATCGAAAGGCTTTCAACGGGGAGGCGTCACGGACCTGAAGCAGCCGAAGACCGATTGTTTCAAAAACCTGGTTGACAGAATCTCTCTCCACCATGTCGAATTCATCACCGGTTAGAGTCCCCGCGTCAATCACCCCGACTATATGCTGCTGACTGTTGACAATAGGCAGAGCCAGGAGTCTGTGCCTGCCTAATATCTCATGAGCCTCCAGGATAGAAGTTTCGGGGGAGATCGTGATCACATTGCGAATCATCAACTCCGAAATAGACGTGTTCGGATCAGCTGTTAACAGCCTGCGTGTAGGAAGAACCCCGACAAGATGATCCAATTGGTCGACTACGTAAAAATAAACAATTCTCTCGCCAATCCCGTGAGAGCGGATCTGATCCAGAGATTGCTGGACGGTGGAACCCTCATGAAGTGTTATTACATTCGTGTCGGCTATTCTGGTGACTCTGTCAGAGAAATTTTTTTCCATTCTGTGGCGTTTACCTCCCCACACAACTTGCCTTCAAGACAATTCTTTTCAAACGAAGCAGACGATCAGAGTGGGCGATATAATTTGTTCTGACGTCGGCAAAAGAGTTGGCGCCAATTAGAACCCAAATAAGGTGTTTTTCACTCAATTGAAAAATCTGTCAGACCGAAACAATGTGAAACTCACATTCAGGTTATATTATCAAACGTGATTTGACAATTGCATTAGACAGAACAAACACAAACTGGTGAAGGTTCTGAATG
>CAZIVV010000249.1:0-1995 GCA_964542775.1 uncultured Desulfomonile sp. | reverse complement strand
AGTCCGACGGATGAAAAAACAGCTATCACACATACGGTTAATATCGCTGCTATTTTACGGTAGCCGGAAGAATAGATGCGCACGCCTGTGGGACCAAAAGCTATTGGCCTGACATTTCCTGACCGGCCTCGAGGTGAGATTGTGTGATGGCCTGTGCGTAAGACACCAATAGGGGATTCTCCAGAGGAATTCTTGCCGGCGCTCCCCTGTGAATCTTCACCTTTGTTTGAACTCGAAACACTTCCTAAATCACCGCTTATCATGATTAACAACAAACGATAGCCCGCGACCGACAGGCTCGCTGTTAAATAAAGCGTTTTTAGCGCTGCCAGGAAAATACCTGTTATGGCCGTCACACCAAGATAAGTGAAAAAGGTCACCGCCAGGAATTTTTGCGCCTGAGAGTTGGGCGAGGCCCAGCCGGAACTCATCGACATTACCGCCAGAAACATGTTCAGTACGAACAATCCGGCAAATATTATCAGTCCCTTCCGAGTCCCCAGGCGACTATAGCTTCCAAATACATAACGACGGATTGTCCTGAACACGGCAAACTGACAACTCACAAAAACCAGGGCCAGCAATGCGACGACTATATAAAATGATGTCATGACATAATTTCCGCTTCATTCATTTATCTAAATATATATTACATCCGGACCCGAATGGTAAGGGCTATATCGGGCAGTCCTCCGGCGCAGAGGCCGGAACCGCCAATAATTACTGTTCCGGCGCCATACAATTTTTTGTCAGCATGTTGACACCGTAACCAGGGCCATGTTATATATCTCGGGATAAGGGGATGTAGCTCAGCGGGAGAGCACCGCGTTCGCAACGCGGGGGTCGAGGGTTCAAATCCCTTCATCTCCACCATACATTATCAGAGAATTCAGGATGTTGAGCATATACTTGGCGTCCTGTTTTTTTTGATGGTTCTCTTCGCTGAGGACATAGCGAACCACAGCGTCATTCTTTTCGGCGCACAGCAATATGCCTGCGGTCGGGTTGTCGTCAGATGTTCGTATTTCTCGATCGTAATATTGCACGTACATCTGCATCCATCCAGGTTCAACCGTTTCTGCCTTCCGATAAAAGCAAAACCGGCTCCCAATTCCAGCAAGAAATCCTGCACGCATGAGATCAAGCATCTGTAATGAAAGAGCGTCACTGACAGACCAGTGGTATCGTGTTTTTGGAAAAAGACATTAGTCACAGGAACCGCCAACGAAGCTTGGAAATTACGACATCATGGTTGATGGGAACACCCCAAACAAATCTCTTACAAGAATCATACTTCGTTAACAGGCGAAGTATATCGACAATGAGCAACCGGGACCGCTGCCTACGCGATTTTATCCGTTTCTCTGCTCCACTCCGTATGGATGGGCTATTATTCCATCTTGTCCCAATGTCCCAATTGCATCCTGGAGACCCCGGCCATCCGCATCCCCACGCTTGTTCAAAAACCTTCTTTCATGACAGCAACCTCGAAGCGAAATATACAAGCATGTTTTGTCATGATCCCCAATGTTTTCAGTTCGGTGACACAGCAAAATCGAAGTTTAACTAAAATCCGGATTTGCCCTGAGTAGCTGTATCGTTCGAGGCAATGCTTTCCTCCAGGATTCCTCCCTACCTCGCAATAAGTTCATCATGTTGCAGCGCCTCCTCAGTCCGGCCTAAACCACGGCTTTTAACAATGCCTGTGCGCCATTCACGGTAATGTATGTGTCTCCTTGGTCTAAAGAAAGCATTCCGACATTCGGGCTACGCTCTACGAGTAAGTCATGATCCGAAAGCCAGGAGCTGCTTTGACTTCCGTTTTTAGACCTGTTACTTGCTACATACCCGGTTCCAGTCCGATCTGACAAACTCCATAATCTTTTTGGAATCGTCCGAATAGAGCTGAAGTGATTCAAAATCGGGTGTAAACAGAATTTTCTGCATCAACATTCCATCATCATCAAACCATTGTGGAAGCAAGCCTCCCAGGAA
>CAZIVV010000248.1:0-31298 GCA_964542775.1 uncultured Desulfomonile sp. | reverse complement strand
CTTCTTTCGGCCATCATTCCTCTGCGTCATCGTTACCCACGAAATACAGTATGGCGCTTCCTGTCACTCCTGACAAAATAGACGCTGCGAGAATTGAGACTTTTGCTTCGTTGAGCAACTCGATCTGCTGGAAGGAAAGCTCTGCGATAAAAAGCGACATGGTAAAGCCTATGCCGCACAGGACAGCCCCGCCGTAAATATGCTTCATGTTGACCGATTGGGGTAGTGATGCGATCCCTAGTCTAACGGCCAGCCATGTTGCTGAAAAGATGCCTATCTGCTTACCGAGAAAAAGGCCGAGAATTATTCCGAGCGACTGACTTGATGTGGCTGCAGATCTGATAAGGTTCGAGTCCAGCACGACACCAGCATTGGCCAGAGCGAATATTGGCATTATTCCGAAGATAACCCATGGGTGAAGCACATATTCCAGCCTCTGCAGCGGGGGTTCAACCTGCCTGAACATATTTTCGAGCTGGCGGATGATCTGCTGGTTTTCAGGGCGCAAATGTATAAGGTAATCTATGGCGCGTTGATCCCTGAAATCTTTTATCAATGTCTTGGCCTGTTCGGCAAAACCCTGAGTGTCTCTGGCCGATCTAGCCGGTATGGTAAACGCGACAATTACTCCTGTTACAGTAGCGTGAATGCCTGACGCGTATATGAAGGCCCATAGAACCACCCCCGTCAGAATGTAGGGGGCGGAGTTTCTTGTGCCCAGAATGTTCATTGTAATGAGACAGCCTATCAGGACAGCTGCCACCCCGAGATAGGCCAACTGCAGGGACTGACTGTAAAAGACTGCAATGATAACGACGGCCACAAGGTCATCGACTATTGCCAGGCCGACAAGGAAAATGGTCAGGGATGACGGGACCCTCGACCCCAGCATTGTCAGGGCGCCGAGCACGAAGGCTATGTCGGTCGCCATAGGAACACCCCACCCCATTTCAGATGCTGTACCGTGATTTAAACCCCAGTATATTGCGGCAGGGACAAGAACGCCCCCCACAGCCCCGGCGGCTGGAAGTATGGCCTGCCTGAACGAGGCAAGCTCACCAACCAAAGCCTCACGCTTGATCTCGAGACCGACAACCAGGAAAAAGCACGTCATCAACCCTTCGTTTATCCAGAAATGAACGGAACGCGAAAAACTGTATGATTCAAATCCAACGGAAAGCTTGATGTGCAGGATCCAGGAATACAGATCATTCCAGGCGGAATTACTCAGTATCATAGCTGCTGAGGTCATCAGGACCATCATTATGCCTCCTGCAGCTTCAATCGTCACAAAGGTCTGGAAAGGACGCGCTATCCAGTCCCCTATGTTATCCCCGGCCATGTAGAGACGTTTATGCCGAAAACCCCACTTCATGAATCCTCCTTCGTTCAACTTGTCATTATAACTACAGGTTGAGCCGTTTTCAAAAGAAACCGGAGGAATATCGCTTCAGATTGTCGATTTTGGGTATGGGGTTATTTCCAGCCTAGAAATTGAACTCAACCAGTCCGGTTAGAGAAAACTGGTCTGACCAGACTTTAGCGCCGGAGAAAGAAAAGTAAATATCGTAGACACTGTTAGAAAGCTCATGATCACCGTGCGTAACCAGTCTCTTGAAATCAACATCCACTCTCGCCTTCAGGTTGTGGCGCATGTTCATGGCCACCGTAGCGTTTAAATGCCAGCAGTGACCACTCGTATAGTCGCGCGTGATTCGCTCGCCCAGCCTTAAAAGGTGAAGGTCCTGATTTTTGGCCGTCAACAGGGCGTAATCGACCTGGCAGGTCAGATCCATTGATGGAAGAGAACGCCACAGACCCGAGGTATTGAGCGCTGTGGACCAAGTCCCACCGATATACCAGTGGTAGAAGGTCTGCTCGAAATCAATTCCGTCTCCAGGAAGATCCACACTATGTCCATCAGCCAGATCTACCTGATAGCCATCATGTGTGGTGAAGTAAAAATACTGGTATCTTAATCCGGTTATTGGACTGATGTCCCTGAATATGGCCCACTCCGGATGAACATTCAAACCGAGATCCAGAAGCCAACTACGGTTTAGCCTGCACTTGGATTCGCTAAAAACAGTTTTCTGAAAGGGATTTGATTCATTCTCCCAGTCGCTGTCCTGCATCAACAAAATGGCGTCCCTGTTGAGGTTACAGTAACTATCGAAGAAGATACTCCAATCTCGGGCTTCATGGGTGAACCTGGATCCAATAAACCATTGGTCGATGGGGAATTCGAGACGACTCAGAGGGTCCTGAGCTGGCGGAAATGGATTGGGAAACTGATATGACGTGAAACTGTTAAAAAACTTCTTGAATCCCACTGCATAACGTGTTTGAGGAGTTCCTAGCCTGGAGGCCAGATCGGAGGCTGAGTCCATCAATTTATCAATAGACTGGGCCTCGAAGGCTACTCCCGGAGAAACAAACATGACCAGACCAAGTAGCACAGCTATAAAAGTAGTTTTTATTGACATACCATACCCTTGAAACTTGACTCCAGCCAAACACAGGCGTCTCCCATGTCCCACCGTCGCCGAGCAGTGGCCGGATAACGCTAGCCAAACCTCCACCCTGACGCCGTTCAGAAACAGTTACCCCTTTCAGAACACACAAGGTCTTAAAATGGCTAAACTTTTAATTTATTATAGGAACGAATCTACAATAACATAAGGACCATGCCATGTCAACGCGAAAGGCGCATTAACTATTAATATCATTATACTTTATATATTCTACATAACTTACCGCTTATTATGATCTTTTATTGCAGGCTTTTTTTAACTCACGTTTTTTCGCGTTTGGCATTATATAGTTCTGGTAGGGCGGTGTTATGTCCAAAAACATTGTTTTGTCTGTACTATTATTTATATCCAACTAATATCATGGGGTAAAGTTGTCATGAAGTTCATTTTTTCTACTACAGACCGCGCCGAACAACTTAAAATAATACGTGAAGCTTTGTCTGATTTCAGAGAGGCCGGTAAAGCAAATCCTGAAGACTTTCGCATGAGTTCGCTTTACGACTCAATATTGGGACAGCTTTGCGATCATTTCCTCGGTTACTGGAAGGACACCATAGCGCTGCTTGGTTTAGGTGGCTACGGTCGTACGGAAATGAGCCCCTATTCTGACATAGACCTGCTTTTCCTTCGGCCGGAGGAGGCTCCAGAGGGAATATACAGGGGGATTCGCAGCATATTGTATTTGCTCTGGGATGCGCGAATCGAGTTGGGACACTCAGTCCGGACGATAGATGAATGTCGACAGGAGGCTGACAAGGATTTGGCCGTTCTGACATCCATGATGGACATTCGTTATGTCTGGGGAGATCGCAACATTTTTCGTGAGATGTTGATCGCCAGAGGCAAGCTGATAGCAGACGCGGACCCGCTAGACCTGTATCTGAGGATTGAGGGAGAGATACGCAGATCGTCGGAGCGTTTTGGCCAGACGATATATCTGCTTGAACCACACCTTAAGGAGGGCCCGGGATCGCTCAGGTACATACAGCTTCTGACATGGCTGGCCAAAATGATTTATGGCTGCGTGGGATTGGAGGATCTTCCGCGTGCAGGTTTGTGTAGTGACGAGGCCATCGAGGAGATCCGCTCCGGTCAAGGGTTTTTGTCGGAGATCCGTTGTCGGCTTCATTTCCTGGAGGGCAGGAGGGATGACAGGCTGAAGTTTGAGAATCAGGCTTTGATAGCAGGGCAGATGGGATACGTGGACACCCCTTTGAGGCGTGGCGTGGAGAGTTTCATGCGCGACTATTACCGTCACGCGTCTACGATAGATTTTTTCGGCAGGCAGTTACTCGCCAAGACCCGGATTTTTTTGAGGCCCATGCTTGCAGGCTCAACAAAGCGACTGGACATTGGGGGTTCGTTTTACGTCGGCTCTGGTGGAATCAACTTTCTTACCCCTGAAACATTTGGAGACAGGCCCAGCGATCTTTTGACGGCTTTCGGCAAGATAGCCCAGACAGGAACTGACCTCGACATAAGACTGGTCGATCTGATCCGCTCCAAACTGTCACTGGTTGATGAAAAAATGAGGACCGATCCAGAAGCTAACGCCGTATTCCTGAATCTTTTCAAGACCGGTGGTTTTATCGCCCGGGCTGTAAACAGCATGATGAAAGTCGGATTCCTGGAGCTTTTTATTCCTGAATTCGCGAGGATCCGATTTCTGCCCCAGCATGACATCTATCACCAGTATACTGTTGACCTGCATACCATGGCCGTGCTTGAGAACATTCAGCGCTTCGGTAAACCTACTGATCAGTCAAATGACCTTTTCCTGCGCCAGATATTTTCGAAGCTGAAGAATCCGGAGGTTCTATATCTGGCGGGGCTTCTTCATGACATAGCCAAAGGTATGGGGCCGGGTCATGAAATACGCGGTGAGCACATGGCAAGGCCGGTTCTGAGGCGTTTGGAACTGGATTCTGATGACATCGAAGACGTCCTGTTTCTGATTCGAAACCACCTTGCAATGACACATCTCGCGTTCAAGAAGGACCTTCATGATGAGGCTCTAATCCAGCGATTCTCGGAAAATGTTCTACACCGCAGTAGACTGGACCTGTTAATGCTGCTAACCCACGCGGACCTCAGAGCGGTCGGTCCAACTGCGCTAAATTCGTGGAAGGCCATGCTGCTGGAAGAATTGTACTACAGGACGCTTGACATGATGGAGGGAGATGAGTCAGACGGGGAGAGCCTTTCCGAGTGGATCAGGGAGATAAAATCTGTTGTTCGGACACTGGTTCCTGCGGAATTCAGAAATTCAGGCTTGGATGAGTTCCTTGCAAATGCGACACCTCGATATTTTCAGGATTTTTACCCAGGAGTAATAGCCGAGCATTTCGTGGACATACAGAATCACTTGGGGACCTCCCGGACAGGCAGTTTTGACCCTGATCACGTCATTGCCAGAAAAACAGATCACACAAAACCGGGATACAGCGCTATCACATTGATTGTAAAAGACAGGCGGGGACTTTTTTACAAAATTGCAGGAGCGCTATCGGCCAATCGCATAAATATCCTCAGCGCCTGGACCCACTCAAACGGTGAAGTAGCCATCGATACATTTCATGTAAATGACGTGTCCGAGGGTCACCTTGATGACCCGGAAAGATGGGAGCATTTCAAAAGTGATTTCATGAAGGTAATTAGAGGACAGGAGGATGTTGACAGGCTCGTTGAGGCGAGACGCCAGTCCCGAGGGGTATTCCAGTCGAGCTATGCCCCGCGATTTCCCCTAAAAGTTGAAATCGATAACTCAAGTTCTGATTCAGCGACCATAATTGAGGTTTACGCTCACGACAGGCCAGGACTGCTTTACGACATCACCAGGAAAATGACTGACCTGGGCCTTAACCTTTCATTGGCCAAGATAACAACTGAAGTCGATCAGGCTGCTGACATTTTTTACGTCGTGGATCTGGACGGACAGAAGATCACGGACTTCGAGCAGTTGGATAAGATACGGGACATGCTGCATGATCATCTGCTGTTGATAGAGAAGACCTATGCCCCGAACTAAAGACCTCAAACTGGATATGGCTCTGGAAGGTTTTCTCGATTACCTGATTGTAGAGCGCGGACTGGCCAATCTAACTATCCAGTCATACAAATCCGATCTCATGGGCTTTTTTAATTTTCTCGACGGGCGTGGCAAACAAAACACGACTGACATAGCGAGAGAAGACATATTCTCTTATCTTGAAATACTCTACCGAAGAGGTTACGCCGCCCGATCAACGGCACGGAAAGTTTCCTGCGCTAGAACTTTTTTCAAATACCTTATAGAGGTTGGCCAAGCGACAATTGACCCCACCGAACACATCGATTCCCCTAAACTGTCCAAGAAGATCCCCCTGTATCTGGAAGAGGATGAAGTCGAGAGACTTTTGGCGGCTGTCGATCAGACCACATTGGAGGGAAAACGTGACGCGACGATGTTTGAACTCCTGTACGCCACTGGCCTCAGGGTATCGGAACTTGTGAATCTGGAAACTTACAGGGTTGACCTCGAACTGGGATGTGTGACTGTTTTGGGTAAGGGATCACGCGAGCGCGTGACTCCCATGGGAGCCATAGCATCACGGGCCATAATGAGGTACCTCGACGGGGTAAGACCGGCGCTCATTGGAACCAGGAAGAGTGAAGCGCTATTCGTGACTCGACGAGGAAAACCAATGACAAGACAGGCTTTCTGGAAAATAATCAAGAAGAATGCCATCAACGCTGGCATATTCAAGGAGATATCGCCTCACACATTGAGACATTCCTTTGCAACTCACATGGTCCAGAACGACGCTGATCTACGATCGGTCCAGACTATGCTGGGACATGCTGACATTTCGACTACTGAAATATACACCCATGTCGCCAGAAGACGCCTCAAACAGATCCATTCGAAGTATCATCCCAGAGGATAAGAACGAAAAGGCGCCAGCAGTGAGGCGCCCTCCAAATCAGAATAACAATTTAGGTTCGTTGAAAAGAGGCTATTTACCGATGTTGACAACCCAGCCACGCTTGTCAGGCCTGGAGCCAACCTGCATGCCTGTGATCTCTTCAAACAGCTTGTTAGACACGAATCCCGTTTTACCGTCAGCAACCATGTAGTCCTTTTCTTTAAAACGGAAATGGCTGACGGGTGATATTACCGCTGCGGTTCCAGACCCGAAGATCTCCTCGAGAGCCCCGCTCTCAGCCGCCTTGACCACCTCTTCAATGGTGATCGACCTCTCAGTCACCTTCAGCCCCATGTCTCTGGATAGTGTTATGACCGAATCGCGGGTTACGCCAGGCAGTATTGTGCCACCGAGAGCCGGAGTTATTATTTCTCCGTTAATCTTGAAGAATATGTTCATTGTGCCGACTTCTTCGATTGAAGACTTGTCAACAGCGTTGAGCCATAGCACCTGGGTGAAGCCGGCGGCGTGAGCTTCCTCGGCTGCAAGCAGTGAAGCGGCGTAATTGGCCGCTGTTTTGGCCTCTCCTACTCCGCCAATCGCCGCACGGACGTATTTGTCTGTAACCATAATCTTGACAGGCTCAAAGCCCTCAGGATAATACGCTCCCACTGGCGAAAGTATTATATAGAAAAGATATGTCCTGGAAGGACGAACGCCCAGATGTGGATCTGTAGCAATTACGGTTGGTCGAATGTAAAGGGAGGTGCCCGGCTTCCTTGGAATCCAGCCACGGTCAGCCCGAATCAACGCTGCCATTTGATCCATGAAAAGTTTTGGATCGATCATCGGTATGCACAGTCTTACACAGGACCTGTTGAATCGCGCTATGTTCATGTCTGGTCGGAAAAGATAAATGTCCTCTTCATTCTGGCCTGCAAAAGCCTTTAATCCTTCAAAAACCTGCTGACCATAATGTAAAACCATTCCAGCTGGATGAAGTTCAATATTCTCAAAAGGCTTTATTTCTGGGGCCTGCCAGCCACCCTCAGTCGCGGCATATCGGATCATTAATATATGGTCTGTAAAAATGTCTCCAAAACCCAGTTTGCTTTCGTCATACCCAAGCTCCGAAAGTCTTTTTGCCGGCGCCGTTCCCATAACTCCTCCATGTGATGTATTGAGCTCATAATAATAATCGACCCGTTGCGGAAACAGTCAAGGCGCCAAATCGCGTCTCACGACTCCAACGGGCCAAAAAGACATCAGATTATATCAGAATGTGAATGATGGATCAATCGGACGTTTACCAATAATCGTCTGAGCCCGTGGCCTGTTCAATAAAGCGGGTTCTACAATAGGCGCTGCATTCATTACAGGAGAAATCAGACCACCTGCTTTTCAGGGCCATGTTTAGACAGTCTCCATAATGATCACAGTCCACTTTTCTATATGGCCTGTCTGATTCACGGTTGCCTTTTACAAGCACAGGACAAGGTTCCATGGTTCCAAAAACCTCCCAACGATACCTAAAATAAACGAGCCTCCAACATCATCGACGACAACGTGTGGAATTTGGGGGCCATTAAATTTCCAAATCCTGGCGAGGACCGAACAGCAAAAACACTATAATTACTGCGACAACGCGTTGACCCTATGATCAAAAAGATATGCGCCCTACCTCAATTGGCTTTTTCTCTCATTATCCTATTGCAATATATCAATAAACGACGCTATGCTTGGTTCTCGCTCAAAATTAGGTTTCATTAAACTTATATTTACATTTTGTCAAGTGTGAGGAAGATCTTCCAATTTAAATAAAAGTCCTCATACCGGATTACTCTTACCGATAGGGCAGTTTAGGGGGAGTATAGGCTCTCATGTCAATATCAGCAATTATTAGGGACGGCGCAAACAGGGTTTCCAGCAGCACGTACAAGCCCGGATTCATGGTGGAAACAGATGTTTCAAAAGCCTATTCCAAGGTTGTGCTAAAACTTGAGATAGAAGACGGATTGACCAGGAGGCTGGAAGGAAAGCTTCCAGAGGCTCTGGATGAGTTTTTTAACTCCTGGTCATTCAAAACCGACAACAAGCTTATTCCGGAGGAACTGGCGCGGTGTGGCTGCGCAAATGATCACAGAACGCTCTTTCTGACTGCTGTAAGGTTGCTGGAAAAAGCGCTTGCCCGTATCGGCTATCGTGTAGAAGTGGAGTTCCTTTAGAGGCGAGAGGTCTATAGAACGGTGAGAGAGCTTGAACTCTGCGAACAGAATCCAAGCTCACCTTTTTGTTAACTTAGCGAACCGGCAAGGAATATTTTGCCCTTGTTCCTCTGGACTTTGAGTCTTATGATTTTGTTGCTCTTTGCGCTAATGACGGCTTTGTTGAAGGTCTCAATGTCGTTGACTGAAACGCCGTCCACTTCCAGTATTACATCACCCGCAATCAGGCCAATTTTTGCGCCAGCCCCGTCGGAACTCAGATCCTTGACTAGAATGCCCTCGCCTTCCTTGAGATCCAGTTTGCTCGCTATTGCTGCGGGAACTTTCTCTATTTCCAGACCAAGCTCGTTGGATGTTTCACCTGCAGGGGTTTGAGTTGCTGAAGCTATTGCCTTCTGGGTTCTCTCAGCTATTTTGACGCTCAAATCCATCATCTTCTTGTCTCTGTAGATAGAGAGTTTGGCGTCAGACCCAGGTTTTTCCCTACCTACCAGGTTTTTGAGCTGAGCAGCGCCACTAACCGGTTTGCCGTTGAACTTGAGGATGATGTCTCCAGATTTGATGCCCGCTTTTTCCGCAGGGCTTCCCTCGATTACCTGTGAGACCAGAGCCCCCTCAGAATCATTTCTACCGAAAGATTTTGCCAGCGAGTCATTGAGATCCTGTATGTTGACCCCGAGAAGGCCTCGGCGAACTTTTCCGCCCTTCTGAAGATCATCCATGATCAGTTTGGCAGAGTTCGAAGGGATTGCAAAGCCTATCCCCTGATAACCGCCGCTACGTGAGGCTATGGCAGTGTTGATGCCAATAACCTTGCCCTCTATATCAACCAGAGGGCCACCGGAGTTGCCAGGATTGATGGCCGCGTCTGTCTGAATGAAGTCTTCATAATCGATGATTCCAACATTTGTTCGCCCGGTGGCGCTTACTATTCCCGATGTAACCGTCCGATTAAGTCCAAAAGGATTGCCAATTGCAAAGACTATCTCGCCAACGCGCAGCTTGTTGGAATCTCCAAGCTCAGCTATGGGTAGACCGGTCGCTTCTATTTTGATGAGCGCTATATCACTCTCGGGATCAGCCCCTATTACCTTGGCGTTGAACGATCTCTTGTCCGAAAGGTTGACTTTTATTTCGTCAGCGTCTTTAACAACGTGTGAATTGGTCAAAATTAGTCCCTCGGGGGATACAATCACGCCAGACCCCATCCCTTGCGGACGCATGTCGCCTCGCCCTTCACCAGGACCTTTCTTGAACTTCTTGAAGAACTCATCACCGAAGAACTCCTTGAAGGGGTGATTTTTGAAAAACTGATCCATGTCGGCCCCGCCTGTGGAGGACACTTCCTTTTTTGTAGAACTTATGTTTACAACCGCTGGAGTAACCTTTTCGGCTACCTGAACGAATGAATCATCAAGCTGTTTGAGTAAGGCAGGCGGACTGGAAATAGCGCTAACCGGTAAAATTGCCACTAATGAAAATATTACCGCTACCGCCAGTAAAGATTGTTTGGTGGCCTTGAATAGGCGTCCTGTCATTTAATTTTCTCCTTTTCATCAATCACTTTATTCTGGATTGACCCAAGATCGGGTATTGTTGTCCTTCACTTCATGACATTCACTTGCAGTTTGAGTTCCAATCCACACTTCAGATTTTCTTTGAGTCCCCACAACTCAGGTTTTTTGCATCAGTTAACTTTCGACAAAAGTTTAAGTTAGGAGTCCATCAACTTAAAAATGAATGGTTTCTCATGGCCGGATCCAAGACGTCACTGACGCGTCCTCCCCTTGATCGGCGTCAATCCAGATACATCAATTCCAATTTAGGCGCCACAATTATTGTTCAGAGTTGATGACCTGGAAATATCCAGGATCGGATTCCACATCTGGTTTGGATCGGTCGGGGTCAGTATTGATTACCATCCACCGCCAGGCTCCGGTAGCGTCTGGGGTGAATTCAAAGAAATTCTTTCCAATGGGGACCTTCAGTAGGATGTAAGTTCCGGTAGGCCTAATAAAAACAATGTAATATCCTGCTCCCCTACCCTGTTGCTCGCTACACAGCCAGCTAAAATTTCCCGAGTGTCCCAGCTCTATGACTTTCAAATTGTTGAGTTCCGGTTTACATATTTCAGCTTTTCCAGGCTCCTTCCCATCCGAACCGGACCCTGACCCGGCCACTGGGTAGCTGAATAAAGCGACTAGTATTAATATGATAAAATAATATCTTGGCATCTGGTTCATTTTTTTGACGGACCATATCAAAATATGCAAAGAATAATACAATAGTGACGCAAATATAGCTAGTTAAACTGTCACAATCCATGTCTTAAAAAAGTTACCAAACTAAAAAACATCCGCTGAATTCTAATAATGGTTAATATGTGATATTCATCAACAATGGTAACATTCTGTTTTAGGCTGGGAACTTTAATTTAAGCTAATATCACTTATCAAAGAGAGAGCCAATGGAGTTAAATCTGATCAGGACCATGTTCGAAAAGCTTCTTAGGGCGCTTCGCATAGACAAGCCTACCCCGCGGGACATGTTGGTAGAACCCCTGGCAGTAAGAAAGGTCGAAACATTTTTGGTGAAGTCTGATGGCATAAGTATCCGGGGAAAAATCATGTTTCCATCGTCACGACCGTGTATGCAGTACCCGGCCCTGATAGTCTGTCACGGCATACCGGGAAGCGGCACGGCCCGTTCCGTTGACGATCCCGGATACGATGCCCTGCTCGAAAGATTTTCCGGAATCGGTTTGGCGACAGTATTCTTCAATTTTCGGGGCTGCGGCGATTCCGGTGGCGACTTCGACATGATGGGCTGGACCAGGGACTTGAGGGTGGTGATCGACAAGATTCTGGAAACACCGCACATTGACCCCACGCGAATCATGCTGCTCGGATTCAGTGGAGGGGCTGCAACCTCCATATGTGTTTCAGCCGACTCTGCCGGCATTTATGCTCTCGCCTCCGTGTGTTCACCAGCCACATTTGACATTTTCAGGAAAGACCCCGAAGAGATAATCGAGGATTTTAAGGGACGCGGTCTGATAAAAACTCCCGGTTTTCCAACTGATATTAACCAATGGATGAAATCGTTTCAGGACATTGAACCCGCAAGATGGATAGCATCTTTCAAAGGCAAGCATCTTCTGATAGTTCACGGAGATTCGGACGAGCTTATTCCATTGTCTCAGGCGAGAGAACTTTTTAAAAAGGCTCCCGCTGGTATCAAGGAACTCGAAATAATCGAAGGCGGAGAACACAGATTACGGACCAATAAAGAGTGCCTTCAGATAATCGAGAATTGGATCATCAAGACCCTTGGCTGGAAGAAATGATCAACCTGCCTCAACAAGGTTGTATTTTAGACGGCGCCATAGATTAACATTTCATATCACTTAACTATTATTATAATTGGACATATCACTGAATCGTTATGTTAAAGATAAAGAAAATACTGCTCTTGATCATTGTTGTCGGGCTTGTGTTCGTTCTTCTGGGCGCGGCCCTGCTCTGGTTTGTCTTTCCCTCAAACGAATGGATTCGAGGGGCTATTGAGAGCAAGATAGCCCAGGAAACCAATACTCAAGTGACCATTGGGGACATTTCCGTCGGCTTTTCATTTCCCGGACCTGTCATGTTAAAGGTTTCGGATGTCAGGGCGTTCGGAAGCAATGGAGCTGAAACCCTGGTTGCCAGGAAAATTGAGCTGACGCCTTCACTGATCAACATGTTGAAAGGCATGGTTTCAGTTTCCTCCATCCACATTGAAGGAGTCAGAACGAAGGTCATCCTGCGTCCAGATGGTAGTCATGAGTATCCTTTTGTTCCTGTTCCAGTAAGCTCGGCGGCCCTGAAAACTATTGACGCGCCAAACGGCCAGGGTGTAGTCCCACCTTCGCAGGAGCCAAAGTCCGAAGCGATCCCATCTGAGACCAAAGATACAGGACTGAGATGGTCCATAGATAAAGTTCGAGCCGATGACGTTTTGGTGGAACTGATTGACATGAGAACTGAACATGCCGGAGTCAGAAATGCGTCGTTGAGCTTTACGCATATCGATCTGACACGGGCAAATGAAAATAATTCATTTGAAATTGACGTGACAGGTAAGGCTAATTCAGGGACCAATAACGCGGTGATACGATTTGCCGGCGGAGGACCGGTCAAATTGAACTCGTCACTGAGCGCAATAGAGACGGCGAATCTCAGGATCGTCAGCGACAGGGCGGACCTGGCAGTTATAGCTCCTTTAGTTTCCGGATTCCGGGAGGCGCTTGAGCCGCTCGCTCTTTCGGATGCAACTGCCAAGGTTGGATTATCTGCATCTTCGGGCGCTTCGGTTGTTATGACCGGACTTCTGTCCCACATCGATCATGGATCGAACCCGTTGAAAATAAATACGCGTGTTGATTTCTCACCCGATCTTACAGACCTGATTAACCTCGAAACTACAATAGAGGGTTCAAAAACCCCCTTGGCGATGATCGCTCCATTGATGGACCACCCTGCGCTGAACAAAGGCAATTTTTCGGGATCGGTATCTTTCAGGAATAACTATCGCGGTGAGTGGTCAGCCAGAGCTGGGATCCGTTTACAGGACTTGGACCTGGAGCCTCAAACCGGCTTCAAGCTGACAAACCCATCAGTCGATATCTCGCTTCAGGGGACTCAGGAAAAAATGGAAATTCTTGAGTTCAATCTTGAGGACAAAGCCGGTCTCCTTAAAGTCGCTGGGACAGTCGCGAAGCCATGGGATCAAGGTAGGACGCTTGATCTGCGACTGGACTGCCTGTTGAAATCGGCGTCTGACAACTCGTCTGTTTTGTCGATGACTCCGCAGGTCGTCGTCAAAGGCCCTCTGAGGCTCACTGGATCGATAAAGGGGTCACAGGCAAGGACTTCTCTGGACTTCCAGGCCGACATCACACAGGGTTCTGTAGAGGCTTTTAAGAAGGTCAGCAAAAAGCCCGACAGGAAAGGAATTCTCTGGTTCAAAGGGTTCGCATCCAGTTCTGCAGGCAAGACAGGATTTGCTCCAGCCATTGAAGGCCAATGTGGAATCGAGTTGGTAGGGGTAACTGTCTCGTCAGGTAAGGCCAATCCAGTTTTAACCGACCTGAACATAGAGGGCGCCTCAAGAATCGAATACGGATCACAAGGACTGGAACTCAGAAAGATAGATCTCGATTTCAGGCAAAAGCAGGCCCGCAACCATGTTGCGAAACTTCAGGGAGACGCGGCAGGATTGACACGGGGTTCGCTAAAGATGTCTGCTACGCTTTATGCCAATGTCGATCCGCTTATGCTTTCCCTGACTGGCATAGATGAACACAAAAACTTCAGGATTTCGGGCCACACCATTATCTCTGCAAGAATGAACCAGACGACGAATTCATATTCCTACTCTGTGGAAGCGCCACTGAAAAACCTGGACATTTCTTATGATGGCGTTTTCAGAAAAAAGACGGGTATGGAAGGCTTGATCAACGCGTCGGGAACCTATTCGAAAAGTGTCACAAAACTCGGATCGGGCTCATTGTCGCTTCCTGGACTTTCCGTAAACGTTTCCGGAGCCTGGTCCGGCACGAAAAATCATGCTTCCGAAATGTATTTAAAACTCAGAGAGTTGGACTTTCGTAAAGCGGCCCCGTTGTTTCCGGATCTGGCCGGGCAGATTGTCTCGGGAAAATGCAGGGGAGAGGTGACATTAAAACTGGATGGCTCGGATTTAACTCCAAAAGGTCTCGTCCAGTTTGATTCGGTTCTCTTCAAACCCGATAATTCAATGATAACATTTGAGAGCATGGCCGGCTCCGCAAAAATTAATGGAGCCAATCTGAACGACATACGTATGGATGGCAAGCTGGGTGGATTCATCGAGGCGCCGGTAAAACTCTCGGCTCAGTTACAGGATGTAAGTAATGGAGCGGATGGACTGAAAGGCCAGGTGGCCGCGCACATTGGGAAAGGGGTCATAAGATTACAGAGGTTCAAGGGCAACGTATCTAAACCTCAAGCGATTCTTGGGACTCTGGTAAATTCGCTGCTGAATAATCCAGACATCGGTTCTCCTGAATTCAGTCAAATCTCGGGGGACTTCACCATCAATGCCGGATTTGCGTCAACTGACAACCTGCGGCAGGTTGGCGGTGACCTTAAATCAGCCATGATTGGCTCCATGGATCTGCGCAGCCGCAATCTTGACGCCTTCCTCGGAATCAAGGCCCTGATCAATCCGCCAGAACAGATTGGTAAGATCCCTGCGGTAAAAGAGTTGGTAAAGAAACATGAGGGGCTCCTTAAAATCACGGGTCTGGACAAGGAGCTCAAGAGATTCGGCATAGATACTGAAGATCAAAAACCTGCGGAAACCCAGCGGACCACCACTTCAAAGACACCTGTAAACATTATTTTTCGTGTGACAGGAAAGGCTGGAGAACCGAATGTTAGCCCGGTGCTGGAAAACAGTCTGGGTGAGAATGTCGCGTCGAAATTGAGGGCCCTGACAAACTGAACTCTGATTCCTGATTCTATTTGTTGGCGATCGACAAATCGGAAACCATTTGTTAAAGCCATTGGGGGAGCTGCTCAGTTTCGAGGTGGGTTTTTCCTTTAATTTCGGGAGAGAACGTCGATACTCCACATCTTTCGCTATCATGAACTTGCGGAACCACCCTGATTTCTTTTTTTTCGATTCGTTTGACACTTTCCCTTTGACATTACAACGAAAAATAGATTAGTTATGCATTTGTCCTTATCGGCTTTCCTGAATCAATATTCATCATACACCACAACCCCCATAGTTTAGGAGGACCGGCATGTCTAAGAAGTTCTGGGACGAAAAATTCGAAACCATGAGCGACAGCGAGATTAAGGCTTTCCAGCTCGAAAAGCTGAAAGAAACCGTGAAATGGGTCTATGAAAAGATCCCTTTTTACACGAAGGCTTTTGATGAGAAAGGGGTCAAGCCTTCTGACCTTGTAAAACTCGAGGACATATCCAAATTCCCGTTTACCATCAAGACTGACCTTAGGGACAACTATCCTTTTGGGTTATGTGCGGTTCCCCTATCTGACGTTGTTCGTATACATGCGTCATCAGGCACTACAGGGAAGCCTATCACTGGACCATATACGGCAGCCGACCTTGATCAATGGACAGAATGCATGGCCAGAGGTCTATGGGCCCAGGAAGTCAGGCCCGACAGCATCCTGCAGAATGCCTACGGCATGGGCCTGTTCACAGGGGGCCTGGGATTTTTACAGGGAGCCATACGCATCGGGTGCGCAGTGGTTCCATCAGGCGCAGGCATGACAGAGCGTCAGATAATGCTAATTCAGGACTTTGGCACAACAGCGCTGTGCTGCACTCCTTCATATTGCATGACAATAATTGAGAAAGCCGAACGAATGGGGGTGGACATCAAGAACTCTACGCTCAAAACGGGCCATTTTGGAGCTGAGCCGTGGAGTATCGAGATGCGCACGGATATAGAGGAGCGCGGAGGTATCCATGCTTATGAACACTATGGATTGACCGAACTGATGGGCCCGGGAGTCTCATTCACATGCGAACACTACAACATACACATTAACGAAGATCATGTATTTCCTGAAATTATCGATCCCGCCACTTTTGAGCCTGTTCCGGAGGGCGAAGAAGGCGAGCTTGTTTTCACTGCGTTGCAGCGTAGGGCAATGCCCCTTATCAGATACAGGACAAGAGACATTTGCGCCTTGAGAAGGGTCAAATGCGAATGTGGACGAACCCTGGTAACCATGGACAAAATTCTCGGCAGATCCGACGACATGATGATCATAAGCGGCGTAAACGTCTTCCCGTCCCAGCTTGAAACTGTCCTCATGGAATTTGAAGAAGTCGAGCCTCAGTATCAGATCCGGCTCACCAAGAAAGGATACATAGACCACATATCAGTTGAGACAGAACTCAAAGAGGCAGTCTACCGAGAGGGTGAAAAGAGGATTGCCGAAATAACCAAAAAGATTTCAAGCCGCATTCAACAGGTGATTGGCATCAATGTTCCCGTAATTGTAGTGGCGCCGGACACCATTGAAAGAAGCATAGGAAAAGCTAAGAGAATCATCGACGAGAGACATCTCTAACAGTAAATTAATAACGCTCTGGCGCCAGGAACAAGAAACCTGCGGCGCCAGGGCTATCAATAATGTCAAACTTATCTGTGGACAAACACTCGGGCTTTCCACGCATCCTGTCTGGCCTTCTCAGGCTCACCAAGAACCTCGTAACAGACCGCCCTTAACTGGTATACCTCACCACTGTAAGGATAGACCTTAACGGCATGCTCAAGGTCTGCCAGAGCCTGGGTGTGGTCGTCGAGCTCAAGATGAAGTTTTGCGCGTTTAAGTCGCGCTTCAAAGTGATTCTGGTCTATGTTCAGGGCCTTGGAATACACCTCTATGGCTTTGTCCGTCTGACCGTCCGACATCAGAATGTCGCCCATGGTGATCAACGCCGGAACAAAGGAAGATTCTTTTTTCAGGGCCATTTCAGCGTACTGCATCGCCTTCTGATTATCGCCTTTGCGCAGGAATGCCTCTGCAAGTAACTGATAGGCCGATGGCTCATCAGGAAAAAGATCTATAGCCCTGGTCAGGTCACAAATAGATCTCTCAAGCTGCAGTTCGTTGAAATAAAGACTACCCCTTAGTAAAAGGCTCTCGAGGTTGTCCGGGTCCTGTTTCAGAGCATCGTTCAGGTCCTCCAGAGCCCTGTCCTGTCTTGCCATGAGTTTGAAAATGTAGGCTCGCTTGGTCAGTAATTGTGGATCCTGGTTTCTTAGCTCCAGAGCTTTGTTAACATCACTAAGTGATGCCAGTATATTTCCTGTCTGTAACTGAAGGGCAGCTCTGTTTATGTAGGGCAGCGGATTATCCGGATCAAGCACTATTGAGTGCCTCAGCTTCTCCAGAGCCTCGTTATACCTGCCCATCATGACCAGCATGCTGCCCTGGTTAAGAAAAAGTATGGCGTCATCCGGGTCTACCTGTTCAGCTTTTTCATAGTCCTTAAGGGCCTCTTCGGGCTCATTCAGGAACCTGTGAGCCTCAGCTCTGTACCAGTAAACCTCTTTAAGGTCCGAATCGTATTCCAGCGCCTTGTCGAAATCAGCTAACGCTTTGGCAGGTTCGTTTATTTTCAGGTAGGAGAATCCTCTCCTGAGAAGAGCCTGGGCGCTCTTTGGGTATATTTTCAGCAGATTACTCATCTCATGGATGGCCGACTGATAATCATTCTCTTCAACATGAATGGCTGCCCGACCAAAATAGGGCCCATCATTCCTGTCATCAATAACAGCGCTCGCGTCAAAGTAGCTCCTGGCCTGCTGGTAATCGGACTTGTAAAAATGCGCCAGACCTATTGAGGACAGGATTGACGCTGAATCCGGTCTTATTTCTTTTGCCAGAGTCAGATCCTCGAGCGCTCCATCAAAATCCCTCAGCTTTATTTTGAGTTTTCCTCTGAATTCGAGCATTTCGGAGTTGCTGGAGTCTATTTCAACGATCGTATCATAGTCATCCAGCGATCCTTCAAGATCCAATACTCTTTCCCTAGCCTTAGCTCTGGCTGCCAACACCTCTAAATCCAGCGGGCTTGTTTTTACCAACCCGTCGAGCATCTCTAGCGCAGCATTGACCTTCCCCATGTCCAGAAGCTTGCGGGCTTCGGCAAGGCTGGGTTTGGCCTTGTTCTGGCCGCAGGAAATGGCGCCTATTAGCAGCACAATTGCGATCATGGCCCCGGCTAGAACCACTGACCATTTTTTTTGCCGGACATGCATCTGTTTCCTGTCCTTCAAACATTCCAAAAAATTAACCGACGTTCAAATAAATTGTATGACCCCCTAAAAGTTTTGTCAACAAGTCCAGATGGGATACAGTTATTTTTATCAATCTGATTTAACTTATAAAAATACTGTCTTGATTATTTTAATAAAATATGTAGTATTTAGTGAAGCGGCGTCATTGGTTGTTGAGCATCGACCATTTTGATCAGACGCTTATGCAAACAGATCGGGTATACGGGTAGAATGACATGCAAGCAGTTTGGGAACTTATGGGACAACTGGAGAGATTTTTCCAGCTAAACTTCCTTTTTTCAGGATTGGAAGTATCTTCAACCGTAATTCTGATGGCAAGATTGAGCACATTGGTGATCTTCGGAATAGGGCTGATCTGGGCTCTGTTCAGTATCGTCATGAAATTCCTGGATTGCGCCCAGACTTTACTGGCAAATCTGGGTCCATTGCCGAAGTCTTTCTTCATTCTGCTGTTGTTTGTAATACCATTGTCACAGGACAGTTTAGGGGGGCGGTGGATTGGCTACATGTTGCTCACCGTCACGGTAATGGGTTTGGCGTTATCCTCAGCGATTATAATAGTTGCCTGGAAGTATGGCATAGACCAGACTCTGAAGTTCATAAACAACCTCAGAGGCCGACACTGGTCTTCAGAGGGCCGCCAACCTGAACATACTTCGAACGCGCCTGAAAATGTGATACGTCCAACTATCATGAGCGCCGTCAGCGCTGACTGATATTTTTCTGGGCGTGACAACAGTCCTCACGCCCAGTAGCATCCTTTTCACAGACTTCCACTTATTTTCCGCTGTCAATCTGTATGAGGTATTTAACCTCAGTGTCAAATTCTTTGGGATGGTCGGTAATGATATCGAGCTTGCCGGCATAAAATGCCCTGTTTGGTTGAGGTTCGAGTTCAACAGTAATATCGAAAGAAACATCTTCATGTGGACCTACCCGGACCGTAGCAGGTTTCATGGTCGCAGACAGTTCTCCTGGCTGGGTTTTTATGTTGGTGACATTGTATGTCTTGTCTGAGGAATTCGATATCCTGACGGGAAATGTCACCGCTACTTCATGACTGCCGATTTTCTTTCCCAGGGTCGGTGGGTCGATGGAAAGCTCCCTGACCACATCCGCCAGAAGGGTTAGTTTAATAGCCGGGTGAACAGGATCATTTGTACATATCATTATGCTTTTTTCTTTTCGACCCGCTTTCAGTCCCTCGGTTTCAAATGAAGCAGTGATCCTGCTTTTCCCTTTGGGGGGGATTTCACGACTGCCTTCGACCGCCTTTGTGCAACCACAGGTAGCGTGTAAACTCTTGATTATGAGGGGTTCATCACCCGAATTTACAAAAGTGAACTCAGCGCTGACTTTGTCGCCATAAAGTATCTTGCCGTAATCATGTCTTAATTTGTCGAATTCTATCCGGGGTCCATCTGCGCCCATGGCCGTTGATGAGGCTAGAGTGAAGATCGCCATAATCACAGAAACGAAAAATCTCAACAAAATGTTCTCCTTTTCAGAACTTCCGTGAAATGATAAACTCGAGTTGTTTTCGAGTTCGAGTTCACGGATATTTTTCCTTTTGGATGATTCCTTTTTATCGGCGACATCCGGTATCGAACAAACAAATTATATAGCGCCACGCATCATTATCAAGAAGATTGTCGAAAACTTCTTTGACGCTGGCCTTCCGAAAGCCAAAGATTTTAGATACGCAATCAAGGAGGTTAACGATGTCCGACGACTTCATCAAGCCGGTTTGTAAAGTCTGCGGCGAAGCCGAGGCCACTTTTCCGGAAGAGGACGCAATATTCTGTCCTCAATGTCTCGAGCTTTCAGAGCAGTTGTTTGATCAGGAAATGAGGCGTGTGGAGTTGATACGCATCATCAGAGGCCATGATGTGGAACTGTATGACATCAAACATCCGGACTCATCCGCAGATGATGACCATTGCGGGCAGGTTATACTGATCAAGGCGGGACAGGGTTTTGAAGTAAAGATATGTCTGAGGTCTGACGCGTTGGACTGGATGGACAAGTTGATAGACCAGGAAACCGGATTCACATCTCCCGACAACAGGCTGGATGCATTGATTGGAAACGTGTCGCTATTGATCGAAAGTTGGGGCGGCGGTCCATATTATGTGGATTTATTTTCAGTAGACAAGGTCTTCAGCACAGAAGGCGAACTTTGAAGAGCGCCTGCAATGTTTTGATGTCACAGGACCTGGAAATCTATGTGGAGGAGGGGCGCATCAGATTTTCCTGCAGGGTAAATAAAGTAAGTTTGGTGGGCCTCTCTATCATGGATTGCTCCTGAAGTGGAGCTATGGTTTTTGGGAAGCAGACCCGGTTCAGCTTCAGTCAGGCCTTGTTATGACGGGCCGGATACTTTACACTGAAAGCATCTGATCACTCGGTTTAAATAGTATTATTTTATGCTTGTGGAGAATTTACGTGTTTGGAATATCAATGTGGGAAATGGCTCTGATCATTCTGGTAGGACTGATCTTTTTGGGGCCAAGGCAACTCACGGAAACAGCCAGAGCAGTTGGAAGATTATTCAGGGAAGTTCAGCGTATGGCTGTCGATGTCAAGGATAGCATTGATTTTGACGCCCCCCCAAGAAGAACAACCAGTCATGAAACACCCAAGACTAACCCCCCTGCGCCTTCCCCGGCAAATTCCGAACTGGATCCTTTGAAACTGACTGACCAGAAATCGGGGCCAGACTTTTACGCTGAGTTGCTGGAAAACTCTGCCGAGGAAACCCCCAAAACTTCTGGGCAAAAATCTGAGCTAACCTCGGAGGTTGAGCTGAAGATGTCTCCAGGACTAGCGAAAGAAGAGGAAGCCGTAGAAAAAAAACCGGAAAAATCCTAAAAAGCTAACGCTGACAGACCATCCGGTCGCTTCGAACTGCGCCGCTCTGAAGGGTCCGCTCTACAGAGCTTCAAGCTTTTCCATGCCCCGACTTAGAGCCGCTATCATCACACCGCAGTTTATTTTTCCGTTCCGTAAATAATCTTTTATCTCGGTTGCCGGAACCAGAACTGTTTCGAGTTCCTCAGTTTCGTCAGGGTTTAATGTTCCCTTGGGTTCGGAGTCCACTGCGAAATAGACGTGGAACCTGTTTGTAAATATTGCGGGTAATGGGTACATCCATCCGAGATTTTCAAAGACAGGGGCCACGAAACCGGTTTCTTCCTCCAACTCCTCTCTAGCGCTCTGTTCGGGGCTCTGTCCGGGTTTAACCAGCCCTCCGGGTAACTCCAGCGACAATCGGGATACTCCATGACGATACTGATTCACAAGTATCAGTTCTCTGGAGCGGGTCACTGCTATTACCGCTACCCAGTCAGGTGAACCTAATACCTGGAAGTCATGTAACTTTCCGGTCCTGGGTGAACGGCTCTTGTTCAAGTGAACTGAAAACAGGTTATAAGAGCCAACTTCTTTTGACTCAACGAGTTCCCAAGTGAGATTGTCTGACTTTTTTACTACATCCATTTTCAGAAGCCTTTACTCATTGTTCGAAGTCGCTATTAATCACCAATAGGAGTGAAATTGATTAATCAAATTTTTCCGGACGCGCAGTTCGGTAGCTAGAGTCGAAATTGGCGGACCTTCGGGATTTCTTTTTTGAACCATGTGGACATGCGCGAATGCAGACTCCACAAATCGGGCTTTCAATAAATGGAAGATTCACAGCATTTCCCGTCACACGTTCAACGCACCTTTCAAAAAACAGCGCTTCATTTCTATCGGCGTAATGCCATTTGGTGTTAACATCCTTTATGGCCTGAACCGGGCAGGCGTCCACACACGCCGTGCATTTCCCGCACCTATTCCTCGCAGGTCTGTCCGGCTTGAGGGAGAGGTCGGTTAACACGGTTACCAGCCTTATTCTGGGACCGTATTCCGGACTAACCACAAGCAGGCTTTTCCCCTGCCATCCTATTCCTGCGGCTATTGCCACCGCTTTATGCGAAATGTAAGAATACCATTCCTGCTTGTTGAGAACCTGAGACGCCGGAATAGGCAATGCCACTCCCCGGTTCTCCTGGATAAACTGGGTTACACGAAGAGCCAGTTCATCAAGAAATGAGTTAACCTTCAGGTAATGCTGCTGGTACAAGGGTGTAGGTGTAAGCTCTATAGGGTTGATGATCCCGTCGGCCAGTCGCACCCCTATGCTGATGGCTCTCTTGTACGGCTTCAGAAGATCTGCAGGCTCTGTCTGAAGACCATCGAGTAACGACAGATCAGCGACTCCGACCAAGTCAGCGCCCATTTCTCTCGCAAATCCTTTTATTTCCCGGTTATCCAAAGCCCAGACTCCCATGCTTTTGTTAACTGCCCCCAAATGCCCAAATTCGAAGGACTATCTCTGAAAGAACTCTTGCCATGACGCTCATCAGACCCACCAGACACTACTTTTCCAGGGCGGGATACATTTTCAACAGTTAAGAGCGTTCATCATTTCCTGATGAATATTTCCGTTAGTGGCAAGTATACTGGGGCTGTCCAGTTTAATATCGGCGCCAAAACGGTCTGTTACAATTCCACCAGCTTCCTGAACTATAAGGATTCCGGCCGCAACATCCCACGGCTTGAGTTTTAACTCCCAGAACCCATCCAGACGACCCATCGCTACATAAGCCAGATCGAGAGCTGCCGAGCCAAGCCTTCTCATTCCCTGAACACGAGGTAATACTTTCGAAAATTCGGTCAGGTTGTTGTCTGTGGTAAAAGCTTTATCATAAGGAAAGCCGGTTCCAACTATGCTTCTGTTGAGAATGTTGGCCTTCGAAACCCTGATTGACTGATTGTTCAGAAATGACCCCATTCCCCTGACTGCGTGGTAGGTCTCGCCCTTAAGTGGATCACAAACGGCTCCCGCCAACAGAGATCCCTGTTCCAGCAAAGCTATGGAAATAGCAAAATGAGGATAGTTGTGTGCAAAATTCACTGTCCCGTCCAGCGGATCTATTACCCATAACCACTTTGAACCGCTTATTTGCTCTGAAGTTTCTTCAGCGAGGATGTCATGATCAGGGAAAGCCCTCTTTATCTCGCGGATGATAGCGGCCTCAGAAGCCTTGTCCGCGTTTGTGACTATGTCGATTCCACCTTCACGATCGTCCTTTGATTCGACGGTCAATTCTTGACTGAAATACGACATCAGAATCTTGCCTGCAATTTCGGAAAGATGGAAAAGGAATTCGGTCATGTGATTCTTGTCAGGTTTGTTTGGCATATTTCATTGTTCCAGTTGCAGTAGTTCTGTAATCATTGGATTACATCTTTTCGGTAACCTGGGCTATCAGTTCACCTTTAGCTAACTTTAGTCTGAGTTTCTCGCCGGTCTGTATTGTCCGTGAATCGGTAACCGTTTTGCCGTCATCGAGCCTGAAAGTTATTGAATATCCCCTGGCTAAAACCTTTAGCGGGCTCAGGCTGTCGAACTTTTCCACCAATGCTGTAACGCTGTTTGTGGATTCTGACAAAAGTGACTTCATAACTCGACACAATCTGTAGGTCAGGGCCTGGGTTTCTTCGTTGCAAACATTGAGTTTTCGTCTCACCAGATCAATTCTGAGCCTTCTGTTCAACTCACCGTAGCCATTGACCCTGAGTTCCATATCCCTTCGAATGGCGATTTTAAGTCGAATCGCCAGTTCATCCAATTGCTGACGCTTTTGCAGGATTGAGCGTCGTGGATCATATAGCCGTCGACTCCATTCATCCAGGGCGTTGAATCGCCGCTCCATACTAGTGAACATGGTGTTTCGGAGCCTTGAGAACATTGTCTGAACACCCAACTGTAATTCGGAGATGTCTGGAGCCACAAGTTCAGCAGCGGCTGAAGGCGTTGAGGCGCGAACATCGGCGGCAAAATCGGTCAACGTGAAATCGGTCTCATGACCTACCGCGCTGACTATAGGCTTGGGGCACAATGCGACTGCTCGCACTACTTCCTCGTCGTTGAAGGCCCAGAGATCTTCAACCGAGCCGCCACCCCGCCCAATTATTATCACTTCAACCTCATCGATTCTGCTCACTCGTGAAAGAGCGCTCACAATTTCCCTGGGAGCCTTGTCTCCCTGAACCAGGGCAGAACTTACGAGAATGTTGACATGAGGGGATCGTCTGTGAATGATTTTTATTACGTCCCGGACCGCCGCTCCTGAGGAGGAAGTTACCACGCCCACTGTCTTGGGATACTTTGGCAGAGCACGTTTCTTGCTCTCGTCAAATAGACCTTCCCCAGCCAGCTTCATTTTGAGCTGCTCGAATGATAGCATAAGACTACCAAAACCCGCCGGCTCTATCGTATCAATTATAAGTTGGTAGTCCCCACGAGGTCCGTAGACACTCACCCTGCCCCAGGCAAGTATTTCGAGACCGTCCTCCAGCTTGAACCTGATGAAACGGTTCTGGATCTTGAACATCACGCATCTTATCTGGGCGCTATCATCCTTCAACGTAAAATAAGCGTGACCAGAGGGAGCTTTCTTGTGGTTTGATATCTCACCCCTTATCCATACCGATGAAAAACTGGACTCCAGCGTGGACCGTATCTGTTCGGTCAACTGGGTTACGCTGTAAATTTTTCTCGAGGGTAATTCCATGATTTTCCCTGATTACGTTGATCTACCTGCAAGCTTGTCCACTTCATTCTTCCATGACCGGACAGATCCCAAGGCAATGGTGGCCCTCATTTCTTTTTTCTGCTTGCGTGATCTGGCAGACACCTCGTCCATCATGCCATAATTCACATTCATCGGCTCATACTTTTTGACAGGTTTGTCCCTCGTATGCTTCATGAGAGCGCCTATAGCAGTATTTGAAGGTGGTATAAGAGGCTGAATTCCTTTGTATAGGAGGGCCGCATAAAGCCCGACGATAGAACCGGAGGCAGTGGATTCCACATAACCCTCAACCCCTGTAATCTGTCCAGCAAAAAACACGTGAGGGGTATTTAATGATCGCGAGAATTCATCCAGAACATTTGGAGCATCCAGGTACGTGTTTCGATGCACCGAACCCAGGCGCTCAAATTCGGCATTCTCAAGACCAGGAATCATACGGAATATCCTCTGCTGCTCCGAATAGGTCATTTTTGTCTGGAAACCTACAAGATTGTATAGCGACCCCTGGGTGTTTTCGGCCCTGAGCTGAACCACCGCATACGGCCTCCTGCCCGTTTTTGGGTCTATCAGCCCAACAGGCTTCATGGGACCGAAACATAGCGTCTGCGGGCCTCTGCTGGCCAGTTCTTCTATCGGCAAACATCCCTCAAAATGGGGTATGTCCTCAAATGGATGCGGATTCACCTTCTCAGCCCGGACTATCTCATCAACAAAACGTTTGTAGCTCTCCTCGTCCATTGGAGCGTTCAGATAAGCGCCTTCGCCTTCCTCGTATCTCGAGGCCTTGAACAACCTGGTCATGTCAAGGCTCTCCGAAGAAACAATCGGCGCGATAGCGTCATAGAACGACAGACTCTGTTCTCCTATCAACCCGGAAATGGCCCTGGCCATTCCGTCTGAGGTGAGTGGGCCCGTTGATATGATTACCGGACCTTCAAAAGCCTCAGGAATGGAAGTCAATTCGGCACGTTCTACAGTTATCAGATCATTTTCTTCGATAGATTTGCTCACAAACCTTGAAAACAGGTCCCTGTCAACGGCCAGAGCCCTGCCCGCAGGCACCGCCGTCGAATCGGCGGCCTTTATTATCAGCGATCCAAGGAACCTCAGCTCCTCCTTCAGCAAACCAACTGCCGATGCCAGGTCCGCTGATCTCAACGAATTCGAACAAACCAGTTCCCCAAGATATTTGGAATTATGAGCCGGAGAAAATTTCACCGGTTTCATTTCAATCAGTTTAACTTTCAGACCAAAGGAGGAAATTACCGACGCGGCCTCACAGCCGGCCAGCCCTCCACCCACTACTGTTATTGTCATTTCGCTTAAACCAGTCAGCCTTGTTTGAGCTTGATTGTCATGCAGAGAATAGTAGATTGAGACAGGCTTGTCTACAATACGTCAGTCTTTGCCCCACGCCAGTAGCCACAGCCTCTTGGTCGAAAAAAATGGATTGGGAACGACCTTTTCAGCTTTTGCAACTCTCTTGGACGAAGATTTGGACGCCAGCCTGGTTTCCCCAGGTTTGAGGACTTTCAGGGAAACCGGCGCAGTGCCAGGACCTATCATTCCAAGTTCCCGCGCTGCGGTGAAAGAAAGGTCTATAACCCGATCATCTATGAATGGGCCTCGGTCATTTATCCGTACTATAACCTCACGATCGTTCCTGGTGTTCCTGACCTTCACAACCGTATCAAGAGGAAGAGAACTGTGTGCCGCAGTCATGTCGAACATGTCATAGACTTCTCCAGAGGCTGTCTTCTTGCCGTTGAACCCTGGACCATACCACGAAGCCACTCCCTTCTGTTCATGACCTACGTCCACTTTCTTCATGGTATGATAAGTCTTGCCATTTATCTTGTAAGAGTGGGCTATGTTGTCCTGCAGTAGTTGCGATCTGGAAGCGCAGCCGCCGAAGTACAAACAATTAATGAATATTATAAACAGATATACTGATTTAATAAGTTTGTTCATTTTTTTATCGTAAAAGTCTATTTAACTTGAATTATAACAAAAACAGGACATATAAGTCAATTTGATTCACCCAATATTACACTTTATAAACCATATGTTAATTCTATTTAATAAAGTGTTTAATAAAAAAATACAAAACTCGTTTTAAGGCTTGAGAGTTTGATGCTGACAGATTAGAATGAAGACGCTTTGAACGGCTTGCCCAATTGTATAAAGTTTATCGGTTGCTAGTGACTTTGTGGTCATTGACACGTTTTTTCAAGTGGTTTAATCTCCAATGGCGAATTCCCGTCGGCCAAGTTCTCTGTCTTTGAACAGGGTCAACAGGTCTGTATACCTCAGGTCTTTTTTACTGGAGGCTCTGTGGAATTACCCCAGAATGCAGAACATAGGATTCACGTACTGCATTTATCCTGCGTTGAAGAGTCTTCATGGCTCTGAAGAGAAATTTAGGGAATCAGTCAAGCGGCAGTTGGAATTAGCTAACACTCACCCGAGTATGGGTCCTTTGTTTGCTGGACTTGTAAGTAGACTGGAGAGGGATCAAACAAGTGGAGACCTGAGTTCGTACAGACGGCGAATCATGACAACTCTGGCTGCCCACGGAGATCGCCTTTTCTGGGGAAATCTGAAACCGTTGGCGGCTACTTTGGGCGTGTTGGGCTCATTGTGTTGGCCGGGAGCTTTTTCAGGGGCAATCCTGGCATTCCTGACTTACAATATTCCCAATATTTATGTCAGGATGCATGGATTCAAGTGGGGCTTCAACGAGGGTCTCGCGTCGCTGGAGAGATTCAAGTCGGCCAAATACGAAAAGCGGATCGAATATATAAGATTGACATTGAGTTTGTGTCTGGGACTTATAACGGGACTACTTTTGTGGCAATGTTATCAAAATCAGTTTAAGCTTTTTGGTAATTTTTATAGTTTATTGTCTATCCTTGGTGTAGGTATTTCGGGGTTGACAGGTTTTGTGGCCATAAAGACTGGCATTTCTGTAACTAAGGTTACATGTCCTGTCGCGTTTCTGACATTGAGCGTTTTCGGGCTACTGCTGTACTGGATAGGTAATCCGTGAACTTAACTGAAGAGTTTATTGAAAAAACTGTGACGGTAGGTAACCAGATGGGCCTTCACGCTCGGGTTGCGACCGTAGTTGTGCAGATGATGCGCAACTTCGAATGCGAGGTGACTCTGGTTAAAGATGGCATGGAAGTGGACGCCAGAAGCGTTCTTGGACTGTTGCTCCTGGCAGCTACACCGGGTAGTGAAATTTTAATCAAGGGAAACGGACCGGATTCCAAAAACGCTGTGGACAGAATTTGCCAAATAATAGAAACTGACGAGACGGACAATTTCTGACTGGAGTTCCGACCGCATAATGCCTGCTCCCAGAGAAAACAACACAAATTCCATTTTGAAGGGGATCGGTGTATCCGGCGGAGTCGGAATAGGTCAGGTAGTCCTGATTGAGCGCGTCGCGAGTGACATCTGTCCATGTTATGTCCTGCAACCTGACGAAGTTAGCCAGGAAATAAAGAGGTTTGAGGATGCTGTTGAAAGCGCAGCCGAACGACTCAAGACCATCAAGGGGCACATCGATTCAGATCATCCCCTTGGCGATCACACCTACATCCTTGATACCCATATTCTTCTCCTTCACGACAGAATGCTCTATGAGGGAACCAAGAAAGTCATAGCGGAAGACCGTCAGAACGCGGAATGGGCGCTGTCGGAAGTCATGATGAAAATCACTACGGCTTTTGACACAATAGAGGACGAATACCTCAAGGAAAGAGCCCGAGATGTTCATTTCGTGGGCGAGAGGGTTCTTCGTATCCTCATGGGGCTCTCCTCGGAAAAAAAAATTCATCAGCTTCCACCCAATTCAATCATCGTGGCGCACGATCTGTCTCCTGCTGACGCTGCTCAAATAAAACGTGAAGATGTGCTGGGAATAGTTACTGATGTGGGAGGTCGGACCTCGCACACTGCCATCATGGCGAGGTCTCTGAAGATTCCGGCTGTCACAGGCATGGAAAGAATCAGCCGGCTGGTTCAAACCGGTGACACCATAGTTGTTGATGGCAGCACTGGAATTGTCATCCTGAATCCAGATCCGGAGATGATCTTCCGGTACCGGCAACGTCAGGACATTTTCCGGAACTATCAGCAATCCCTGATGGCGTTTGGGCAATTACCAGCGGCGACCAGTGACGGTAATCGCACAATTCGAATAACGGCAAACATTGAGCTGGTCGATGAGATTGACATTGCGCTGAACCACGGATCTGAGGGAATAGGACTTTTCAGGACGGAGTATCTGTTCCTTGGGCGTGAGGACCTTCCATCTGAAGAAGAGCAATATGACGCCTATAGGCGAGTCCTGGAACATAACCGGCCCAGACCGGTCACCATAAGAACGCTTGATGTCGGTGGAGACAAAATTGCCACGAGCCTGAACCTACCGCAGGAGACTAATCCCGCTTTGGGGCTCCGAGCTATCAGGCTATGTCTGAACTACAGGGAAATCTTCCACATTCAGTTACGCGCAATATTACGAGCCGCATATCATGGCAATTGCCGACTCATGATTCCCATGGTTTCATGCATGCATGAGATATTGACCACCAAGAACATCATCGAGCGGGTCAAGGATGAATTGACACATGAAGGACTCGATTTTTCAGATAATTTCAAGCTTGGTATTCTCGTGGAAGTCCCAGCGGCCGCGGCGATAGCTGATCTGCTTGCCAGGGAGGTCGATTTCTTCAGTATTGGAACTAATGACCTGATACAGTATGCTCTGGCAATTGACCGTGTCAACGAGCATGTCAACTACCTTTATGATACCCTGCATCCAGCCGTGCTGCGGCTTATAAAACATGTTGTTAACGCTGGTCAGGCGAGGGGAATCGATGTCTCAATGTGCGGTGAGATGGCCGGAGACCCCGTTAACGTGCCAATACTGGTGGGACTTGGAATCAATGAGCTGTCAATGAACGCGCTCTCAATACCCATTGTTAAAAAACTGATTCGATCAATAACACTAGAAGAATGTCTTGAACTCACCAACCAGGCTTTTCAGATGCAAGAAGCTGCGGATATTCGCAGTCTCCTTGAATCATGGATAACTGAGCGATTCCCGAAAGACTACTTCCTCAACCATTCATAGCGTATCCATGAACAAGGGCGAACACGTTAAACTTATTTGCAAAAACCGTAAGGCGTTCTTCAATTTTGAAATAGAGGACACCTTTGAAGCAGGAATAGCTCTGGTTGGCTCAGAAGTGAAATCACTTCGCGCTGGAAAGGCCAACCTGTCAGATTCCTATGGGAAAATCAAAAATGGCGAGATATTCCTCGTGGAGTGTCACATATCACCCTACGCGCAATCTGGCAGGGAGAACCATGAGCCGCTTCGTGAACGAAAATTACTTCTGCACAAACAGGAGATCAAAAAGCTTACCGGCAAGGTAGCTGAACGTGGATACTCCCTGATTCCACTGAGAATGTATTTCAAGAACGGCAAAGTGAAGGTTGAGATAGGTCTTGCGCGTGGCAAGAAACTCTATGACAAGAGGGAGTCCATCAAGAAAAAGGACCAGAGAAGAGAACTCGAGCGCATGATGAAATTTAAACAGCGCTAGAAGCCATCCAAGTTTTTATTTTTGCTTTCCGTTCAGTTTTAGGAAACTAATCTTTTATTCCTATGTCTTTTGTTCTAGAATGATAAGTCTGTCGAAAGGGGGCGACCTGGTTTCGACGGGGATAGTTGAGGTCAAGGTTGCATGCCGAGCTCTCCGGTGACTCGTTAATCCGCTGGAAAAAAATATACTCGCCGAAAATCACGAGTACGCTCTAGCCGCGTAGGCTAGCGTCCCTCTGTTTCTCTCCTGCGGGAATGGAAGGGGCGAGGTTAGCGGGATAGCCAAGTTTCCGTGCCTGTTGGGAATGAGGCGAAATATTTAGCGGGCTGGTCTAAAAGGAACCGTGTTCGAGCGGGTCCTGATGGACGAGAAACAAATCTCGAAATAAGCATGTAGATATCTTCGGCTGAAGATCTTCGGACGCGGGTTCGATTCCCGCCGCCTCCACCAGTAAAATATTGAAATGATTAAGCGCTAGACGCTCCAAAGTTGTCCGCAA